>JBOGEV010000170.1:0-3759 GCA_050742015.1 Acidimicrobiia bacterium | reverse complement strand
GGCCCGGGGCGGGCGAGCACGGCGGGCACGTGGTGGGAGAAGGCACGCTGGAGGCGATCACAGCCCAGCCCGACTCGCTAACCGGCGACTACCTGGCAGGGCGACGCCAGATCGAGGTCCCGCTGTTGAGACGACAGGGGAACGGCGAGGTTATCTCCATCCTCGGCGCCACCGAGAACAACCTCCAGGGGATCGACGTCTCCTTCCCGCTCGGGGTGTTCACCGCCGTCACCGGGGTCTCCGGGTCTGGCAAATCGACCTTGATCGAGGAGATCCTGTGGAAGACGCTGGCGAACCGGGTGAACCGGGCCCGGGTCGTCCCGGGCCGGCACAAGAAGGTCGAGGGGATCGAGCACATCGACAAGGTGATCGACATCGACCAGTCGCCGATCGGGCGCACCCCCCGCTCCAACCCGGCCACCTACACCAAGCTCTTCGACCAGATCCGCTCCCTCTTCGCCCAGACCCCCGAGGCGAGGGCCCGGGGCTACAAGCCGGGCCGCTTCTCGTTCAACGTCAAGGGCGGCCGTTGCGAGGCCTGTTCCGGAGACGGCACGATCAAGATCGAGATGCACTTCCTTCCCGACGTCTACGTGCCCTGCGAGGTGTGCGGTGGCCGCCGCTACAACCGGGAGACCCTGGAGATCCTGTGGAAGGGGCACAACATCGCCGACGTGCTCGAGATGTCGGTCGAAGAAGCCGTCGGGTTCTTCGAGAATCAACCCAAGATCGGCCGCATCCTCGAGACCCTGTACGACGTCGGCCTCGGGTATGTGCGGCTCGGCCAACCGGCCACCACGCTGTCCGGGGGCGAGGCGCAGCGGATCAAGCTGGCGTCGGAACTGGGCAAGCGGTCCACCGGCCGCACCTTCTACATCCTCGACGAGCCGACCACCGGGCTCCATTTCGAGGACATCAGAAAGCTGCTCCAGGTACTGCAGCGGCTGGTCGACGCGGGCAACACGGTGGTGGTCATCGAGCACAACCTCGACGTGGTCAAGTCCGTCGACTACGTGATCGACCTGGGGCCCGAAGGGGGCAGCGGTGGGGGGCGGATCGTGGCCCAGGGTTCCCCCGAGGAGATCGCTCAGGTGGGGGAGAGCTACACCGGGAAGTTCCTCAGGGAACTGGTTGGGGGCTGACCCCAAGCTGCCGACATTTAGAGGGCCGTGTTCTTCAACTCCTTGGCTTTTGCATTGTTCCTGCCGTCCGTGGTCGGCCTGTATTGGATTTTGCCGAGGAGATTTCGCCCTGGCCTTTTGCTGGTGGCGTCCTACGTCTTCTACGGCTGGTGGGACTACAGGTTTCTCAGCCTGATCATCATCTCGACTGTGATCGACTGGTTCGTCGCTCGCCGCATGAGTGACATAGACGACAAGGCCAGACGCAAGCGCTGGCTCTTGGTGAGTCTCATAAGCAATCTCGGGATGCTTGCGTCCTTCAAGTACTGGGACTTCTTTGTTGATTCGGCTGCCACCATGCTCTCGTCACTCGGTGTCGAGCCCAACCTCCCGACATTGCAGATCTTGTTGCCGGTCGGGATCTCGTTCTACACATTCCAGACTCTCTCCTACGTCATCGACGTTTATCGGAAGGATTTGAAGCCAGAGCGGAGCCTCAGCCAATTCGCGCTGTTTGTGGCCTTCTTCCCACAGTTGGTCGCCGGCCCTATCGAGAGGGCCCGTCATCTACTCCCGCAACTACGAGACCTGCCAGTTTCCATGAGGCAGATCGACTGGTCCGGCTCGGCGTTCTTGATCTTGAGGGGCCTGTTCCGCAAGGTGGTCATCGCCGATGGTGTCGCTCCGCTCGTCAACGAGGTTTTTGGGACGCCCGATCGGTACGGGAGCCTCACCGTTGCCGTAGGTGTGATCGCCTTCTCGCTCCAGATATACGGGGACTTTGCTGGATACACCGATATCGCCCGCGGCACCGCGCGCTTGTTCAACGTCGATCTCATGGAGAACTTCAAGGCTCCGTATCTCTCCCGTGGCTTCAGCGAGTTCTGGCGTCGCTGGCACATCTCCTTGTCTACATGGCTGCGTGACTACCTCTACGTCCCATTGGGTGGCAATCGCGGTGGTCGGTGGGAGACCTACCGCAACCTAATGGTCACCATGTTGCTCGGTGGCCTCTGGCACGGTGCAGCCTGGGGGTTCGTCCTCTGGGGTGGGCTCCACGGTGCGTATCTGGTGATCGAGCGATGGATCCGAGATCGACGTGAAGAAATCACCACCAATACCCACTTGCCAGTCATCGTTGTCTTCGTCGTGGTGACGCTGACCTGGATTCCATTCCGGGCTCCGAACCTCTCCCAGGCGTTCGACGTGCTCCAAGCTCTGTTCGGTCCCGCGACCGGCACCCAGCTCACGTCGGCTCCACTCGTGGTCGGATTGATGGGTCTGTTGACTCTGCTCATCGACAAGGCGGACCTGGCCGGACGACTGGATCCCGTGGAACGTGCACCATCACTCGTCCGCGGAATCGCCTATGGAGGAGCGATGGTCGCCGCCATTCTCTTTGCCTCCGTCACAACCGTTCCTTTCATCTACTTCCAGTTCTGATCATGAAGCTCAAGAGAAATCATGTTGGCATTGTGCTCGGAGCACTCCTCGCACTAGTCGCCGCTGAGTTGGGTTTGCGCGTCGTGGATGAAGGTCTGCCAGTAGGAACGGACTGGCCATCGATCGAGACGGACATGAAGTATCACCAGCTCCTCGGTCTGCCTGAAGCCGATGTCGTGTTTCTGGGCTCGAGCATCACTGAAGCAGCCGTCGACCCAGTGGAATTCGCCGCTATCTCTGGAACCGGAACCGCGTTCAACTCGGGGATTCCGTTCTCCACGCCGTTTTCGAATGAGTTCTGGCTCGAACAAGTGGTCCTGCCGAACGTCCAGCCTGACTTGGTCATCATTGGACTCACCGCCTGGTCTGGGGGCGGAAGCAGGGAAAACGACCCCCTCCTACTGGGACTGCAGGCCGCGATGGAAGCGGAGGGAGCGACTTCCCCATTTGCACTGATCGAATATGCGGGAGTGCTCTCCGAGTGGAACTCAAGGAGCGCCAACGATCGGGTCCGGGACTTCTTGACCGACCTCGGTCACCAGACTGCCTATTACGAGCGATCGATCCACGACGCCGCCCCTTTGGACCTGCCGTTCGGGCCTATCGATATGCCAAAGGAAGAGATAGATGCCGTTCAGCGAATGATCGATCGGCTCGCAGTCGACGACATCGAAGCAATGGTTTATATCGAGCCTGGGCGATACCCGGGGGACAACGGCACGGTCGACTACGACCGGTACATCGACTCGATCTTGGAGCATTCTGACGACTGGGGTGTGCCGGTCATCGACAGCTTCCACCAAGACTGGGAGTTGTCCTGGTTCGCCGACCTCGCCCATTTCAATCGGCAAGGGACCGAGGCATTCACTGCCTACATGGCGAGAAACGTGGCAAAACTGACAGCCAGTAGGTGACCGCTCAACTCGTGACTCCCTCCGCCGATATAGCCTGAAACCGCTTTGGAGGACTCAAACGTGTTCGACCTGCGCTCATCACGCTTCGGTGGCTTCCGTGAGCTCGAGGGCAAACACGCCGTGGTCATGGGAGGCGCCGGCTTCCTCGGATCCCACGTGTGCACCTGGCTCATCTATTCCGGGGCCAAGGTCACCTGCATCGACAATCTGATCACCGGCAACGCCGCCAACGTCGCCCATCTGATGGGCGACCGGAAGTTCCGGCTCATCGACTACGACGT
>JBOGEV010000169.1:0-5820 GCA_050742015.1 Acidimicrobiia bacterium | reverse complement strand
CGGCCTCTTCGAAGATCTCGGCGAGGAGGAGGCCGCCGGTGAGAGGCGCCTCCTCAGACGGCTTCAGGACCGCGGTGTTCCCGTATGCGATCGGGAGGGTGAAAGACCTGCTCCCCAGGATGTAGGGCACGTTGAAGGGGGCGAAACAGGCAACCACGCCGGCGGGCTGGCGCATCGCCATGAAGAACGAGTCGGCGTGGTCGGCCGGGATGATCTCGCCCTTCACGTCGTAGGCGGCTGCCGCCGCCATGCGGTACAACCCGGGCACGAAACCCATCTGGAACATGGAGATCCCGATGGTCCCTCCCGCCTCTTCCATCATCGCCTTGACCAGTTCGTCCTGGCGACTCTCCATCACATCCGCCGCCTCGAGGAAGATCTGGCGCTTGGCCGCGGGAGGTGTGGCCGCCCACCCGGGAAAGGCGGCCTGCGCCGCCTCGACGGCGCGTAGGGCGTCCTTGCCGCTACCGGCGGCGACGTTGGCGTAGACCTCGCCGGTGAACGGGTTCAGGTCTTCGAAAGTACCTCCACCGATGGCATCGACCCACTTCCCGTCGATGAACATCTGTCGGCTCTTCTCGGCCATCGCGCACACTCCTTCGGGCGGGGGTGGTTGGAGACTACGCGACGAGGCGTGGCTGGGGTCTTTCGCGTAGAACGGAAATCTGTCACAGCCTGTTCGTAGGTTGCTCGAAGTCCACCATGTCATGTTCTGGTCTCACGGCGGGCGAACCGACCCGGACGATCTGATCACCCTGTGCTGGTTCCACCATCACATCTCGATCCACCGAGAAGGTCTCCACATCGAACGACTTGGCACCAGTCGGGTCGAGCTGAAACGACCGCATTAGGGGCGCCCTTCCCCCGCCTCGATAAGACCCCTCGATCCCGATCTACACCGATACCTCTGAATCAGTCGTAGACCCCGGCCAGAAAGGCCCGACCCCCGGTCACGACACAGAGAAAGGCTCCTGCCGAGGTGACCAACTGGTAGCGGTCCGCATCCTGCTCCCCCGCCCACCAGCGGCCGGTGAGGCGCCATGGCCCGCTCCAGGTGAGAACCGGCTCCCAGCGGGTACCCAATCGGACCCGGGTCGGCATCCCGCCCTCCCACTCCACCTCCAAAGGTTGGAGCCGGGGCGGGACCAGGGCCGGACTGGGTGAGGGGGTGGCCCCGGGCCAGGGTGCCGAGGCATCACGTTGCTGATCGACGGGCGGCTCTCCCCAGCGGGACCAGGCCACCCGCTCTTGTGGCATCCGCCCACCCTGAGCTCGCCCCTGAAGCACCCCATCGGGACCGAGCAATGCCTGAGCCCGAGCCAGGGCCCGCTCGGATTCGATTCGAGAGCTCTCATCCTGGAGCAGACCCAGTTGTCTCCCCTCATCGGACAGGTCGGCAGGAGATATGCGCAGCCGGGTGATCCCCCCCGGGACGCCACCGGACTCGACCCACGCCCGCAACTGCCACCACACGCGATCGGACAACGCCTTCTCAGTGAACGGGTCGGCAGAGCGCCAGATCCGCTCCCTCGGCTCCCCCGTCGCCGACTCTGCCAGGATGGAGACCCGATGTGCCGCGGACCCGGAGACCCGAAGGCCTCTGAGCATCCTCTCCGCCAGGGCCCGGGCGGCAAAGGCAACTGCGTCGAGGGTCTCCAGGGGCTCCTCGAAGCTGGCATCGGCCGCGAGATCGGGTGGGACCTCGCGGGGGTCGACGTACCGATCCTCCCCACTGGCCAGGCGATGTGCAGTGAGGCCGTGATTCCCGAATCTGGTGGCAAGAGCGTCGCGGGGCAAACGGGCCAACTCCCCCAAGGTGGACACCCCGAGCCAGCGAAAAGTGTCGATCAGCTCATCGGCGTCGAGGCTCTCCCTGAGTGCAGCCAGATCGAGCCGGGAGAGGAACCCGATCGTGTCCGTCACCACCAGGGGACGACCCACTTCGGCGGTGGCCGCAGCCCAACGTGCTGCAAACGGTCCGTTGGCGACACCGATCAGGGCTTGCCCGCCACGAGCCTGTCCCACCATCCGGTCCAGCTCCTTGGCCACCCGTTCGGCCAGGGCCTCCTCGCCCCCATAGAAGTGAACCGCCCCGGCGACAGGGACGAACACCAGACCTGGCCCCACCACCTCCACCCGCGGGATCAGATCCTCGATCATCTCCACCACCGGGTCGAAACGTCGTGATTCCTCCCCGGAGTCACGAACGAGGACCGTGGCAAAAGGCGCCAGCGCCTCGGCTTCGCGTCGGGGCATGCCCAGGCTCACCCCGGCCGCCAGCACCTCGTCCGTGGCCGCCGTGACCCTGTTGTCGACGATCAGTACCGGGTCATCCGACGGCGCGTCGGGTCTCCCCAACGACCACATCGGAAACCACGCGCACAACGTCCGAACCTTCATCCTCCACCTCGAATCGCCGGGTCATGCCCGAAGCGCCTTTCCCGGAAGCCTCCATCACCAGACGTCGCTTCCCCAGCCGGCCATGACCCTGGTCGGCTCCCTCCCAGGTGACACCGAGAGCCCGCAATCGAAGATGGGACACACCGGCGGGAAGACCCATCCCCATAGGTCGCATCGCCACCGCCACTTTCCTCGCCCTGGCCAGGGCAGCGAGACGACGGAGATCCTGGTCCTTGATCCCTGCCGGCACCTCGGCATAGAGGGCGCGCACCCCCTCGAGCAAGGCGGCGACGACCTTGGGCCAGACTCTCGGCCCGTCACAGCGGACGATGACCAAGTTCTCCGGGTTCACACCTGTCTCCCACGCCGCCTGCGGTGAGATCCAGCCTCTGGCGTCGAGAGCGACCACCGGCGACTCCTGAGACAGGTCGGCGAGCAGTCTCAGACCGAGACGGGTGAGCCCGGTACCGGGCACACCTACCAACTCGGTGATCCAACCTGATCGCAGGCGAAGAAATCCCTCATCTCGATTCTCGAGATCGAGAAGAGGCGGGTCCAATACAACGTCTTCGATGCCCAAACTGACTCCGCGTCGGGCAGTCCATCATATCGAACATATGTTCGAGAGCAAGCGCGAGCAACGGACAACTGATGACCGCATCCGGGCATATCGTTACCCTCGTGATCTCTTCCTACCCAGACTCGCCGTCACGTCTCGCCCCCTTCCTGGCGCAATGGGACTATGTCACGGAGCAGCTGTTCTCACGTCTGCAAGGTCTCACCGACCACGAGCTCCTCTGGGAGCCGGCCCCAGGCGCCTGGACCGTGCGCATCGACGAGAACGGCGAATCCAGACCCAGCTCGGAAAGCCAATGGTGGGCACCGGAACCCACCGTCGAACCCCCGCGGACCTTGGCGTGGTCTATGGGGCACCTGGGTGCAGGCAGCATGATCCGGGCGGACTGGCTCGTTGGAGAGCACACAATGCGTGAGGGGCCGGAATGGCCGATGACAGCGCCGGCAAGCACCGAGCTCCTCCGTCTCGGCCTCGATGCGTGGCGGTCCGGTCTCGACGAGATGGACGACGATGATCTCGACACCATTGGCAGGTCCGCCTATCCCGGCGGCCTGGACCCGGAGCTGCCGCTGCTCGACATCGTGTGGTGGGTCAACAAGGAGCTGCTGTGGCACGCGGCCGAGATCTGGTTGACCCGAGACCTATACGCCGCCCTGCACTGAGGGCTGCTCAGATCCCCTCCAACTCCTCGATGGTCCGGGGCCAGTCGTCCTTCAGCAGACGTGACAACGAGCGGTCGGCCAGGAGCTTGCCTCCGGTCTGGCAGGTGGCGCAATAGTTGGTCTCGTTGTCAGCGTGGACGATGCGCTGCACCTTTGACCCGCAGCGCGGGCACGCCTCGCCGTACTTCCCGTGCACCGCCATGTCGTCGCGAAATGCCGTCACCTTGGCCGGCCAGCCGTCCCCCACCTCGTCGCGAAGACGCTGGGTCCAATCCTCGAGTGAGTCGACCACCGCCCGATGCAGGCCCTTCACCTCCTCGTCGTTGAGTTGCGAGGTCCGCTTCACGGGGGACATGCGGGCTGCCCACAGGATCTCGTCCGAGTAGGCGTTCCCGATCCCGGAGAAGATGCGGGGATCCGTCAGGGCTCTCTTCAAGGTCCGGTTTTCTCTCTTGAGGGCAGAGCCGAACTCCTCCACTCCCACCTCCAGGGGCTCGACACCGCCGCGGTCGAGCTCGTCCACACCGTCGAACCCCCGGCTGAGCCAGATCCCGGCCCGCTTCTTGGTCCCTTGCTCGGTGAGGACCAGGGTTCCCTCGTCGAAGTCGATCGCGGCCAGACCCACCTTCTTCGGGATTGGCTTTCGCGGCGGCTCCCAGCGCAGGCGCCCGGCCACCATGAGATGGATCACCAGGAAGAGGTCGTCCTCGAGACCGAACACGATCCGCTTACCGACCCGTTGCAGCGACTCCACCTTGGACCCCACGGGAGCGTCGAACGGTGGGTCATATGTCCGCAGCACCGAAGGGGATGCGATGCGGACTCCGCGCACCACCTCACCGAGGACGCGTCGCTCCAGCGCCTCCAGATACACCACGATGTCGGGGAGCTCCGGCACCAGCCGGAAGTTACCGATGAACGATCTCTAGTCCCGGTCGACCAGGGCACCGCCGAAGACCACGGCGACCCCGACCACCGCTCCTCCGGCGATGAACCCGTATGCGAGCAGGTGGTCCGCGTCGGGCGTGGCGTTCTGTGCGGCCAGACCGAACACGATGAGGACGGCGACGACGGCGAGAAGGGCCATCACGCGGGACCATCTGGTCCGCGTCGCAAGGACGAAGGCGACCCCGACCATCAGCCCGCCCCCGATCACGAAGGCAAGCCAGAAGTTACCTGCCTCTCCCAGGCCCTCACCCGCGCTTCGGTCGGCGAAGGAAAGGGTGGGGTCGTCACGGAGGAAGAGACCGCCGGTGAGGACCAGGAGACCGCCCAGGGCAAACCCGATCGCTGCCAGGCTCGACCTGGCCGCTTCCGGAACGGGGTCAGGCCCGAGAGGAAGATCAGGATTCTGTGATGCAGCGACCCGGCGCGCCATCCTCGGGGATGCGGCCACGAGCCCTATCTCACGGGCGACGCCGACATCGTCGTCGGTCTTGAGGATGAACTCTTCTCCCTCGGCCCGAATCGCGAACCCGTCCTGGAGCGATTGGATTCCGATCGAAGCAACGTCCCATTCGCCGACCACCTCGCCCCGGGACCGGATACTGAGATGAGCCCCGTCCGCGAGCACGTCGACCGGCACCGCGGGCCCGGGCTCGCCACGCATCTGCACGGTTCCGTGGGTCTCAACCGCCACGTCCAGCCTCCCCTGACCGAAAACGCTGGGAATGAGTCTATGGGCCAGATGGAGCGACGCCACAGAACACAGCGCCTCTGAGCCGAGTGCGTCGCGCGGATAGGTCATCTCAGGGTGATGGGCACCAGACATGACCTAGCCACCCGGTAGCGGAAGGAACCACTGCTGACCCCGAGCGGTGATGTCAGCGAGGTATCCCTGAAGCAACCTGGTCAGGGCACCAACCTCAGGGTGGTCACTCACGTCTGTTGGAGGGAAAGCGTTGTAGTCATTGAATGCCCGATAGGTGGCGACCGGCGAAGGGGTGAACCATGCCGGGTCGTAGGTGCCTGTCACTTCCTCACCATCGAACACGAAGGAGGCAAGGCCACCCGTCAGCACGGTTGCCAGTTCGGGTAGGGGCCATGACCCAGGGTGCGGCTCCTCACCCTTATCACCAAGACTGGGATGAGCCAGGTGGGTCGACACCGCACCGAAGATGCGCCCAATCGCGTTCGCCCCCTCACGGCTGGTCACGTTCCCGGACCAGGACTTGTAATGGG
>JBOGEV010000168.1:0-3376 GCA_050742015.1 Acidimicrobiia bacterium | reverse complement strand
CCTGCGCCCCAGCCCTCAAAACACCTCATGACCAGCCGAAACGACTTTGCGCTTCGCCCTGATCCCCGACGACCTCGACTCGTTCACCGTGCAGGGGGGATCAACCCGCCATCAGCCGTAGCGTGGTCCGCTGTTCGGTGGTGCTGCTGACCTCCCCGACCCGTACCGGGTGCTCAGGAGTGACTGCGCGCTCGGTCATCCTCGTCTCCCATCCTTGAGCCCGGCCTGTCGACAGGTAGAACTCGACTCCCTCCCGCAGCGCCGCAGAGAGCTCAGAAGTTGCCGAGCTGCCCGGTGTCTTCGCTACTGGAGCCAACCTTGCTCGGCCCAGAGGCCGTCGCTGTCGTCGTGAAGGGTCGCGGTGTAGGTTGCCGAAGGATCGCTTGACTCAAACCCACAGGGTAGTCTTGCCGCTTTGTTAATCGGCAGCGTGATCGGACGGTGACCAGACTTGGTCATCTTGATTTGGTGCTTGCCACCTCGCTCGCGGGTCCAACCGTGCTGCTCGATCGAGCAGGCGCCCTGGTAACTGGATAGGTGTCGGTTTTTGGGCATGACGATGTACTGCGTGACCGCGGTTGAGACGTGAGGGCGTCAGGTTGCAGGGATCCAGGGGTGGCCGTCAATGGCGTCGATGAGGACGTCGAGCATGTTCTGGCCCTGCCGCACGGCTGTGGCGGTGTAGGAGCGGATCGCAGCGAATTCTTCGGCGCCGCGCAGGGTCCGCATGCAGCCAGAGACCTTGACCCTCAGTTTCGGCATCCTCATGGTCTGCTCAGCCGCATTGTTATCGAAACTGACAGCTGGGTCGTGGGTGAACCGCTGGTAGTCCTCCCACCGGTTGATCATCCGGGTGAACAGGGTGTTGTGCTTGGCTTCCAGCTTCGTGGCCCGCCCTGCGGTGGCGTTCTTGCCCAGGACGAGCGCTGATCGCAGCAGGTGCGTCTGCTCGTCCTTGCGTTCGGTAAGGGCGTGAAGGCCGAGCTGCTCAGCCGGCTGGTTGCTCGCTGTCATCGCGGTAGTGTCGGCGACGAGGTCCTTGATTTGCACCAGGGCATCGATCGCCTGAGCGGCCAGGTCCTTGACCGGTGTCGGGCCGGTGTCCACGACGTAGATGAGTTCCCGCAGGGCGTGCGCATTGCAGAGCGCGTGCGTGGCGTCGGTGTACGTGTCGTACGGCGCCCACGCATCATGCACCGCGGTCCCGCGGAACCGGGGAAGAACCCCGGCAGCGTCCATCCCTTTTACTCCTCGCTTGGGATGCACGGTCAGCAGTACATCGGTGGGTGTGGATGCCGAATGCATCCAGTGCAGCCGCCCGGCGGTACGCAACCCGGTCTCATCGAAGTGCGCCACCGCCGACCCGGCAATCCGGTCGGTAATCACCGGGATGACCTTGGCAACGACGTGGGAAGCGACCCGACGCGTCCAGGACACCAGCGTCCCGGCAGCGATTTTCGCCCCGAACAGGTCACCGATCGCCTGGACGGTGCGGGACTTGGACAGGAACTGCCCATGGAACAGGTACACCCCAATCCCGGCCAGCCGCGGTCCGTACTGCACCGGCGCGAACACCCCGTCCGGGGCGGCGGCCTTGGTGACGGCCCCACACTGGCAGAGGCGCGAGATCAGCCGGTGCTCGGTGACTACCACTCGCAACGTCGGCAGATCGAACACCTGCCGACCTTCCTCCCCAGCCCACGCGGCACTAAGCAGAGCGGCACCGCAACCACAACAGGCCCGCGGTTCATGGTCCTGGCGGTGATCGGGGTCACCGACCGGGGACAGCGTGAACCCCATCTGACCTCTCGGGCGGCCCGGACCCCGCTTCGACTTCCCCCGCAACGACTTCGGCACCGGCTTGACGAGCCCATCAGAACTCGGTGGCTTGCTGGAGTTCTTCGACGTTCATCCCCAACCGAGCCTCAAGCTCCTCGATCCGCACCAGAGCCCGCATCAAGTCCCCCCGCAGCGCGGCGTTCCCAGTCAGCAACTCCTCATAGGAGCGCGGCGGGACCTGCGGCTCAGACACTCACGAATCACAACACACCACGAACCCAAGTCACCCCAGCGACACGCCGACTGCCACCCAGCCAAGAGACAGAACGGACCCGACCCGGAAAGGAGACCTATTCAGTTACGCGCCCTGGTACTGGTGTAGTTCAGGGTGCGGGGCAACTCATCCATCACTTGACTCCGTCCGACTCGGCGTGCAGCCACGATGCCAGACGGTCCGACGATTTGGTGGCTCTACTATGGTCCACACCCTCGGCCAGTTGCTTGTCGCCAAACCCGCATTGTGATGTCTAAAACGGAAGAGTATTGGAAAGCACGTCAGCACCCCCCATGACAAGCGGTCGGAGTACCGGCTGGCGCACGAGCCGGCTGGGCGGTCGTGGACGGCCCGGGAGAACCTGGTCGACATGCTCGAACGCGAGTCGCGGTTCCCCCTTCACTGCGCACTTTTCATCTCCTGTCCCCCCATTCGGTCACTGCCCCGTCATTCTCGGCATCCAGGTCAGCACCTTCGATCGCGAGGTCGGTGACGGGTAGTAGGCAGGTGCGCCCGGTGGCAGCGAATGACACGAATACCTCGCCGGGGGAGGGAAAGTACGTCTGGTCGGGTCCAGCGACCTCACCGCGCAGGCATCGCCCGTCTGAGGTGGTGTACTGGACTCTGGTATGGGCCGGGTATGGGCCACAAACGCCGATTTCATGATTCACTGGTCCGCCCTTTTTCCGTTGCCGCTCTTAGCGTGTTACATGGGTCATGATTTCTCTGATCAAATCTTTGCCGAAGGGGTCGAACCGGTGATTGGTCAGGGAATCAGTAAGATTTCTGGGCTGCGCACCGTTACACCAGCGCCGGTGGTCAGATGCTCGTCATGGGCACCGCGACCGCACAGACACATAGCCCCCAGCTATGGTTCTGTCCTGTCCGCCCAAGGCTCACCCACCGGGACGGGACGCAGGAACCGCCAGGACGGGACACCAGGGACGTTCTATGATGGAAAGGTCCCATGGCGACGTTGGGAGGTCCGTATGGCCAACGAGCGGCTTCGCACGGCGCTGGCTCGTAACCGCTGGACCGTGTCGGGTTTCGCCGACGCGCTCACGGTGGACCACAAGACCGTAGAGCGGTGGATTACGAAGGACCGTAACCCGCACCGAAAGACCGCGATTGCGGCCGCCGCGCTTCTGAAAGAAGATCCGGTCTATCTGTGGCCTGACTTCGGCAGGCGTGTAGTCAGCCAGGGATTCGTCAAAGTCGCTGAGGGGTGTTTAGCCTGGTCGGAAGTCGAGTAGCTGGAGTGGCCGGTGGGGTTTTTGGGCGTTGAGCCTGCTTCCCGCTTTGATTTTGGTTACTCCTTGTAGG
>JBOGEV010000167.1:0-2037 GCA_050742015.1 Acidimicrobiia bacterium | reverse complement strand
GAGCTCGGGCGATTTTGCGCAAGTACGACAAAGCCGTGCCGCATCTCTCCGAGATTGACACCTTCGAGTTTAGCGACCAGGAGGCGCTGTTGATCTGCAAGATCCTCGAATTCCCGGACAAGGTGATTAAGGCGGCGGACGAGGACAACCCATCGATCCTGGTCCGCCATCTGCTCGACATCGCCGGGATCTACAATTCCTACTACGCGAGTGCTCCCGTATTGAAAGGGGGCAGGGCGAACAAGTCCCGACTAATGATCACCCGGGCCACCCAGCTGACGCTGACCAATGGGCTGAAATTCTGCCATGTGGAGTGCCCACCGAAGATCTGACGCGAGCCGGACGCCAGGTCGCGACGGGCAGCCGGCCACGCCGGGTCGCCCGGGGGTCCTGGCCTACTCAGGCCGACGATCCGGGCCTGTCAACAAGCTGAATAGTGTGCGAGTCAGCACGATCGTGCCAGGCTCACCTTGATTTTCTCTCCGTTGAGGTCCATTTCGTGCATGCCCGGCCCGAAGCCGACACGTGTAGCCAGCACTTCCTCGGCGATCCACTCAAGATGCGCTTGCAGTTGGTTCCGGGTCGACGGGGGCACCTCTAGATCGACAATGACACGATCCATGATCGCAAAGCCCAGACTCTTGCGCAGGTCGTTGAGTGCTCGAATCAGTTCGCGTGCCTTACCCTCCGCAATGAGCTCTTCAGAAAGCTCCAGGTCAAGTGCAACCGCCCATTCACCCTCGGCGGCCAGGACGTACCCTTCTCTGCGCACCGGTCGGAATTCTACGTCTTGAGGTTCCAAGCGGATGCCCGCCACTTCCAGGCTTCCTGCGACGTCCATCTGGGTCTTGAGCGCTGAACCGTTGGCTACTGCCAGAGCTTGCTTAAGCTCGGGCATGCGCGCCCCGACGCGGGGTCCGAGCGCGCGGAAGTTCGGCACACAAAGCCAGTCAGTCACCGTGGACACTGTGTCGAGGCGCTCGGTTGTCTTGACGTTCAGCTCAGCTGCTATCTCGGAAAGCACATCGTCACCCAGTGCCTGGCCGGTGTAGATGAGCAGTGCACGCTTCAAGGGCTGCCGCGTCTTGGCACTGGCCTCCGCACGCGCTGCCCGCCCCATGGCGACCAGACGCCGACCCTGCTCCATGTCGCGAGCGAGTTCCCGATCGTACCTGCCGTGGCCTTTCGGCCAGTCAGCGAGGTGAACTGACGATTCTCCCGTGAGTTCCACGTAGAGTTCATCCGAGAGCATGGGGCATAAGGGTGCCAAGAGAGTTGCGGTGGTTAGCAAACATTCGTACAGCACACCGAAGGCGTGCTCATCCTGCCCTTTCCAGTATCGCGGGCGTGAGCGCCGAAGGTACCAGTTGGATAGATCGTCGATGAATCCCATGAGCCTGCGCGCGGCGGCATAGGAGTCGAAGTTCTCCAGCGAATGGGTCACCATCGCGATCGTGTCGTCAAGTTCTGATAGGACCCACCTGTCCAGGGCGTTATGAGCTCGACAACTTACATTGCCTTGGGGTGTCCAGCTTTCGAGTTCCGCGTAGGTCCGGTAGAATGAGAATACGTTCCAGAGCGTTCCCAGCGTCTCTGCGGAAGAGGTCCTGATCGCTTCTTCGGAGATGCGTCGAGGGTTCCATGGTTGCCCTTGTGAGAAGAAGAACCACCGTAGGGCATCGGCTCCCGACGTCCCGAAGATGGTGTGTGCGTCAAGCGCGTTCCCACGCGATTTCGACATCTTGCGCCCGTGTTCGTCCACCACCAACGCCAGACACACAACATTTCGGTAGGGAGTCGTACCGAACTCCAGGGCGTTGACCGCCAGCAGGGAGTAGAACCACCCGCGCGTCTGATCGATGCCTTCACAGATGAAGTCCGCAGGATAGGATCTCTCGAACTCTTCCTTGTTCTCGAATGGGTAGTGGAACTGTGCTGACGGCATTGCACCTGAGTCGAACCAGGCGTCAAGAACCGGTGGCAGCCGCAGGGCGTTACCGCCGCACTCAGGGCAGGTGATGTGCACACCATCGATCG
>JBOGEV010000166.1:0-18097 GCA_050742015.1 Acidimicrobiia bacterium | reverse complement strand
CCACGACCACCGTCCCGGCGGAGACCACCACGACTTCGCCTGCCACCACAACCACACAACCACCGACGACCACAGCCACCACCCTCCCGCCACCACCGCCATGTGATCCGTTCCTCTACGACATGGCTTGGCCCCTCGCGGGAGCCGGGACCATTGGCTCGCCCTTCGGGGCGGATCGGGATGGGGGTGCCCGCAAGCACATGGGCAATGACATTGCCGCCCCCAAGCTCACCCCGGTCGTCGCCGTAGCCGACGGGTTAGTGATGTCGATCACCCATGAGGTGGGCACAGACAACTGTTGTTGGGCCGCGATCCAACATTCCGACGGATGGCAGTCGTATTACATCCATCTCAACAACGACGTCTACGGAACCGACAACGGGCTGGGTGTCGGGGTCAGACCCGACCTGGTCGTCGGCACCCCGGTGTTGCGCGGGGAGGTCATCGGGTGGGTCGGCGACTCGGGCAACGCAGAAGACACGGTGGATCATCTCCACTTCGAGTTGCGCAATCCGGAGGGGGTCGCGGTGGACCCGCGCCCGAGTCTCCTAGCGGCACAGACGGCGGCAGTGCTCCTCGACCCGCAGCCGAGTTGGCCCTACGCCGACGACGACGGGCACCCTGTCGAATCGGTAGCTGCGATGTTGCTCACCCAGGGCATCCTCCTCGACTGCGACGGATCGAGGATCAACCTCTGCCCTGACCAGGTGGCCGGCACCGACCTGGCCAGACTCCTGGCAGTGTTGCTCGGTGGCCAGGAGCCACCGCAGGTGAATGAAGTCGAGCAACCTTTGCCTGAGCCGATCATCGGGTACACCGAGACCGAGTTGGCCAGGCTTGCAATGTGGGTCAGCACCGACCTCCTCGTGACCAGCCTGCGCTCGGCGGCGGCTCCCGAGGATCAGCCCGACGTGCTCCTCCTTTCCCCAGCCGAGGCGGAGCTGCGGCTGCACACGATCGGTGCCAGGGATACCTGCAACCCACCGTTAGACGGGGTCCGACTCTTGACCAGGGCGGAGACCGTGGTGCGCCTGGTGTCTTGGATCCGCGGTATCAACCCGGAGCCCTGCCGCCCGGAGACTCAGCCGGCTATTTGATGGAACAGGCGGGCCAGGTCGGCGGTGACCGGGCCCTCCCGGAACCGCCGTTGGCCGACCGCCGCCACCGGCTGTATCTCGCGGGCTGTGGAAAGCGCCATCATCTCGTCGGCTTCGTCGAGCCGGTCGAGAGACCAGATGCCTTCTACGACTTCGACACCCAACTCCGCCGCCAATTCGAGCATCACCCGCCGGGTGATCGAATCGAGAATCCCCAGGTCCAAGGTCGGAGTCTCCGCCACTCCGTCGACCACCCAGGCCACCGAAAACGTCGGCCCCTCCAGTATCACATCGTTCATGGTGGTGAGCAGGGCGTCACCGAATCCCTCCGCGTTGGCTTGTCTGGTCGCCGACAGGTTGGGGGCATAGGACAGGACTTTCGCCCCGGCCAGGTCCCAGTCGACACCGGCGGCATGCCAGGGAGCGGCCACGGGGAGCAGAGTGGCCGGGCCTTCCACACTGGCCCAGGGATGGGCGAACACCACTACGACCGGCTCCGCCACGTCGCCGGGTACGGCCGAGCCCCGGGTGACCACCACCCTCACCGCGCCATCGCCAGCGGAGATCGCTATATCCCTGATCCACTGTTCGAGCTCGTGACGACCGGGTAGGGGGATATCGAGGGCCTTGGCGCTCCGGGCCAGGCGATCGAGATGCTCGTCGAGGGCGAAGGGCTTGCCGGCATAGGCCCGGAGCACCTCGAAACACCCATCGCCACGGAGGACCGACGAGTCGGTGACCGGGATGGTCCCATCCGATTCGACCCCGTTGATCAACACCCGAGTCCTCACGGCGACGGGGATTTGTGCTTGTTGGTGATGGGGAGGCGCCGATCCTTGCCGAACGCCTTCACCGTGATCTTGACCCCTGGAGCCGCCTGCCTGCGTTTGTACTCGTTCCGGTCGACCATCCCCGCCACCCTGGCCACCAGGTCGGGGTCGAACCCCCGCTCCACGATGGCGGACACACCGAGGTCGGCCTCGACGTAGAGCTGGAGCACCTCGTCGAGCACCTCATAGGGAGGTAGGGAATCCGAGTCCTTCTGATTGGGCCGCAGCTCAGCCGATGGCGGCTTGTCGATGGTGCTCTGGGGGATGACGTCCCCATCCTTGTTGCGCCAGCGAGCCAGGTCGTAGACCAGGGTCTTGAACACGTCCTTGAGCACGGCGAACCCGCCGACCATGTCGCCGTACAGGGTCGAGTACCCGGCGGCCATCTCGGACTTGTTCCCGGTGGCCACCACCATCGGCCCGTGTTTGTTGGATATGGCCATCAGGACCGCACCCCGGGTGCGAGCTTGGAGGTTCTCCTCGGCCGTGCCGAACTCCGTCCCGCCGAACACCGGGGCCAAAGCCTCCAGGTACGACTGATAGATATCGTCGATGGGCAGGAGATCGAACCTGAGCCCCAGGTTCTCGGCCAGTTGCCGTGCGTCGTCCAGGGAGTGCTGGGAAGAGAACCTGGTCGGCATGGCCACGCCCCATACCGCCTCGGCACCCAATGCATCCGCCGCGATCACCGCGCTCAGCGCCGAGTCGATGCCCCCGGAGAGACCCAGGACCACCTGTTCGAAGCCATTCTTTCGCACGTAGTCGCCCAGTCCTGTCTCCAGGGCCCGGTACACCTCCTCGACCGGCTCGAGATGGTCGATGACCGACCCGATCCCGACCGGCTCCCCGGGGAGAGGCACGTCGACGACGAACAGGTCCTGCTCGAACTGTGGTGAACGATGCACGATCGTCCCATCGGGGGCGACGGCGAGCGAGCACCCGTCGAACACAAGCTCGTCCTGGCCGCCGACGAGATTCAGATAGACAACTGCCGCGCCCGAGGCCACCGCCCGTTCGACGATCATCGCTTCCCGCTCCTTGGCCTTTCCCCTGTGGAAGGGCGAGGCATTGATGTTGAGCAGGACCTGCGCTCCGGCCGCCGACTGGTCCCGGGGCGGGCCGTCGGAGACCCAGATGTCCTCGCAGATCGACACCCCGACTGTGACTCCGCCGATCTCCCAGGTGCGGGCCGGGTCCTGGCCAACGGCGAAATACCGGTCTTCGTCGAACACTCCGTAGTTGGGCAACAGGACCTTGTGATAGATGCCGAGGATCGCCCCCTCGTGGAGCACTGCCGCGGCGTTGGCGACCTCCCGGTCTTCGGCGTCGACCGCACCTCTCGACGGCCCCCGGGCACGGTCGACGAAGCCCACGACCACTGCGGTCGATCCGGATCGCGCGGCCAACCGATCCAGGGTTTCGATCCCGGACGACACGAAATCGGATCGGAGGACCAGGTCCTCTGGTGGGTAGCCGTTGATGGCCAGCTCGGGGAGGAGAAGCACATCGGCCCTATCCCGCTCTGCCGCGGCCATCGCCTTCAAGATCAGCTGCTCGTTGCCGGCGAGGTCCCCGACCGTGAGGTTGAGCTGCGCCCCGGCGACTCGAAGTGGCATACCGTCACGATACGCCTCCTCGAACCTCAGCTTCTGCCACCGGATACGCGGTCAAGTTGGTTCGGCCACAGACCGGCGGAGGCGGCGACGCCGAAGATGAGACGGTTTGGCACCACATTCGGGCCGGAGAAGCTGAGGTTGCCGTCATACCCTGTCGCTGGTGACCGACCGAAGGGCCCTCTCAGCCGTCCCCGCCGAAGAGGCGGTTCGGCTCGCCGAGCTGGTGCCCGACGGTGAGCAGAGAGCCATGATCGCCGATCTGGTGGGAAACGGGCCCGACCCGGCAGGGGCCTGGGCCCGTCTGATCCCGATTCTCGAGGCAGGGCCGGAGGCGCTCGACCGCCCTGCGTTGGATCGGGCGATTGTCCTGGCCGGCGGTTCCCGTTCCCTCAGCCAAGCTGTGGCGCGTCACCCGCGCCTGCTCCAGGGCGTCGCCCCCGAGGAGTCGGTGGCCCTCCAGGTGCGGGCGGCCCTGGCCACGATCGCAGCCGACGACCTGGCCGGGTCGATCGACATGACCACCGCCACGGCGAGGTTCTCCGACGCCATCGACCGGATCGTGACCGAGACCCTGGCCCGGGCGAGGGAGCAACTGGCTCAGCGCCACCCGGTCGTCGATGAGCTCCCCTTCGTGGTGGTGGCGATGGGCAAGTGGGGCGCCAGGGAGCTCAACTACGCCTCGGACATCGACCTGATGTTCGCCCACGACAACGTAGACGGTGACGAGACCCGGTGCCGGCCTGCCGCGGTGGCCCTGGCCGGGGCGATCATGACCGCCCTGTCGGCGAGCAGCAGCGACGGCCCGGGATTGAGGATCGACGCCGACCTCCGACCCGAAGGCTCGATCGGGCCCCTGTCCCGGAGTCTCGACTCCTACACCCGGTACTACGCGAAATGGGGCGAGGCATGGGAGCTCCAGGCGCTGCTCAAGGCCCGGCCGGTCGCCGGGAACTCGACGCTTGGCGAACGATTCTCCGCCCTGGTCCGGAGGGTGGTTTGGGAGGGTGGCCTCGATGTAGACGCCCTGCGCAGCATCCGAAGGCTCAAGGAGCAGGCCGAAGCAACCGCAAGACCGTCGGACATCAAGAGATCACGGGGAGGGATCCGCGATGTCGAGTTCTCGGTCCAGCTCCTACAACTCGTGCACGGACGGCTGGATCCCGAGTTGAGGCACCCGGCGACCCTCGAAGCCCTCCAGGCCCTCACCGATCACGGTTTTGTGGGGGACGAGGACCGAGGGATGCTGGCTTCCGCCTACCGCTTCCTGCGAGACCTGGAGCACCGCATCCAGCTGTGGGACCTGCGTCAGACCCACGACCTGCCCGCCGACCCTGACCGGAGGGCCCAACTGGGTCGCGCCCTGGGGATGCGCATCGACCCGGCGCGGGAGCTGGAGGCGAAGCTCGCCGAGGTGCGGTCGATCGTTCGCGATGTCCACGAACGTCTCTACTTCAGGCCGATCCTGGACGCCCTGGTCGGCTCCCCCAGCGCCCGGCTCGGTGTGGAGCAGGCCGGGCTTCGCCTCGAAGCTCTCGGCTTCGAGGATGTGAGGGCGGCGCAACAGGCGCTAGGGGACCTCACTGCGGGCCTGAGCAGGAGATCGCAGGCCATGCACCAGGTGCTCCCCCTGATGCTGGATTGGCTGTCACTCTCACCCGACCCGGACCTCGGTCTCGCCCAGCTCCGGATCGTCCTGGCCAACACACCCGACCACGCCGCCCTGGTGACCCTGCTCCAGACCAATCCGCTGGCCGGGGAGCGGCTGTGCCGGCTGCTGGGCACCAGCCGCCTGATCGGCGACCTGATCGACCGCATTCCCGAGTTCGTCCCCCGTCTCGCCGACGAGCGCCTGTTGGGCGAGATCCGCGATCTCGAGCTGGAGACCTCCCGGCTGGTCGGCCGCCTCGACTCCCGACCCGATGCCGAGGCCAAGATCGGGACCATTCGCCGATTCGCCCGCAGACGGAAGCTGCGGATCTCGGCCCGGGACATCCTGGGCGAGGCCGACACGATCGCCACCCTCAGATCCCTGACCGAAAGCGCCGACGCCGCAATGGTCGGGGCACTCCATGTCGTGACCGAAGGCGACCCCGACGGGTTCTGTGTGATCGCCATGGGCAAGTGGGGTGGTGGCGAGCTCTCCTATGGATCCGACCTGGACCTCATGTACGTGTTCGCCGACGACGCCCGGCGGGAGCAATCGCTGCGCGATGCCGTCGATCTGTCCAAGGTCCTCTCCGAGCCGAGCCGGCACGGCCTTGCCTACACCCTCGACGCCGACCTCAGACCCGAAGGACGCAAGGGCCCTCTGGCCCGATCCCTCGAGAGTTATCGCCGCTATTACGAGGAGTGGGCCGAGCCATGGGAGCTGCTGGCACTGGTCAAGGCGCGGGTGGCGGTCGGGGATGCAAACCTCGGCGCCCGATGGGCGGAGGTGGTGGGCGGCCATCTCTGGCGAGCTGAGCTTCCCGCGGCGTTCCTCCGCTCGATCCGGGAGATGAAGGCGAGAGTGGAGAACGAGCGGGTCCCGGCCGGCGAGGATCCCGACTATCACCTGAAGCTGGGTCGGGGAAGCATCAGCGACGTCGAGTTCCTCACCCAGCTGCTCCAGTTGAGGATGGGAGCCCTCTCCTCTCCCCGGCTGCGGGTCCCAGGGACCTTGGACGCCCTCGAAGCACTGGCCGAGCAGGACGTCCTCGACACCGACGAGCTGCATGCCCTCCGCGAGTCGTACCTGTTCTGCACGAGGGCCCGGCTGCGGCTCCACCTCCAGATGGGCCGGGCCGTGGACGCACTGCCCACCGATCCTGGCGAACTGCGAGGTCTCGCCGCGTCGCTGGGATTCGATCGCGCCGCCGAGCTGCGTGACGAGTACCGGAGGGTGACCCGGCGGGCGCGTCGGGTCTTCGAGACCCGCTTCTACGAATGATCCGTTCCGCTAATGGCCCGTCGCTGAAGTAGCTACGCAGTCTCGCCGGCCCTCGACGCCGCTGGCGGCGTCCTCGTCCTCGACGAACGAACAGGTGGAACTGTCTCGTCGATCTTGCCTTTGGGGCCGTCGCGACGACGGGCGTCTTCGTCCTGCGTCCTTGCCAGCAAGCCCGATGCCTCGGCGACACCGCGGCATTACTTCACCGACAGACCACTAGCCTCCCCGGGTGATCAGCCTGGATCGTCTCGACGGGTTGGTGGCGGGGATCGTGCCCCACGCGGTCGAGTTGCGTCGTCTGCTCCACCGACACCCCGAGCCAGCGAACGAGGAGCATCAGACCACAGCGCTGATCGCCGCCTCGCTCGACGAGAACGGCGTCGCCTATCACGACCGTCGTCCCGGGACCGGCTTGTGGCTGGACACCGGCCCAGAGCCCCGGATCGCGTTTCGTGCCGACCTCGACGCCCTGCCCATTCACGAGCCCGAGGAGAACGCACCCCGATCCCAGAACCCGGGATGGATGCACGCCTGCGGTCACGATGCCCATGCCGCCATCGCCTTCGGGATCACCCTGGCCCTCGACCGCCTCGAGCTGCCGACCGGGATAAGGATGTTGTTCCAGCCGGCCGAAGAGACATTCCCCGGTGGTGCCGCCCGGTACGTTGAGGAAGGTCTGGTGGACGGTCTCAAGGGGATCATCGCCTTCCACGTCGACCCGACCCTGGAGACGGGGAAAGTGGGGAGCAGAGTCGGCACGATCACTGCCAGCGCGGACAAGTTCAGCATCGTGCTCGAAGGCCCGGGTGGGCACACCGCCCGCCCCCACCAGACGGTCGACCTCATTGCCGATGCAGCCCGGCTGGTCCATGAGCTGCCCGGCGTCCTGCGCCGGACCGTCGACGCCAGGAGCACTCTCACCGTCGCCTTCGGGTCGATCCAGGGTGGTCGCTCCGCCAACGTCATCCCGACCCGTGTCGAGCTCCAAGGAACGGCGCGCACCCTGGACCGCAACCTGTGGGAGGTCCTTCCCGGTCTGATGGACAAGGCCATCGGAAGTCTCATGGGGTGGTCCGGCGCCGGGTACAACCTGGACTATGTCCAAGCGATCCCGCCGGTGGTCAACGACCACGACGTGGTCCTGGCAGCGACCTCCGGCATCATGCAGGTTCTCGGAGGGGAGACCGTGGTCCCCACCGAGCCCTCGATGGGAGGAGAGGACTTCGCCAACTATCTCGCCGTGGCGCCCGGGGCGTTGCTCCGGCTCGGGTCCTCGGGCAGGGGCGCCGATCTCCACTCACCCGGGTTCGTCCTGGACGAGGCGACTATCGGGTTCGGGGTCAAAGCCGGAGTCGCGGCGGTGGTCGGGATGGTCGAGGGTCTCTGAGTCAGGAGAGAGCCTGACCTGGTCGATCGGTAGTATCGCATCGTGACGACGGAACGAGAGACCCGTCAGGGGGAGACCCCCTACGAGCCTCACATCGGCGAGACCCGGCAGTACTGGCGGGACATCATCCTCGGAGTCAACGACGGTCTCGTGTCGATCTTCCTCCTCGTCGCCGGTGTCGTCGGTGGTGGGCTCGACCAGGGCCAGGTCCTGCTCACGGCCCTGGCCGGGTCACTGGCCGGTGCGGTTTCGATGGCCGCCGGCGAGTACCTGGCGACCAAGTCCCAGGATCAGGTCCTCGAGGCGGAGTTGGTGTTGGAACGGACCCACATCCGGGATCACCGCCAGCAGGAGCTCGACCAGTTGCATGAGATGTTCGGCGACATGGGGCTGCGAGCCGAGGACGTCGAGATGGTGGTCGCCGCTTTCGACCGCTCCGACGACGCCATCCTCAACGCCATGAAGGCCCTCGAGTTCGGTTTCGTAGAATCGGAGCGCCGGTCGCCGTACCGGGCCATGTTCGCCTCGGGTGGCCTGTTCCTGATCGGATCAATGCCCTCGATCCTTCCCTTCCTCGTCTTCGACCAGGTGAGCGTCGCGCTGGCCTGGGCGACTGTTCTCGCCCTCGGTGGGCTGTTCCTGGTTGGGGTGGTCAAGGCCAGGGTGGCCCGGCACAGCTGGTTGACCTCGGGTCTGGAGAACATGGTCATCGCCGGGGTGGGTGGAGTGATCGCCTTTGTCATCGGCGACCTGGTCGGCACCGCCTTCGTCTGAGCACGCACTGCGCTTGCAATAGTTAGCAGCTTGCTCTATGCTTGCAGTAAGTGAACGAGAGCAAGCACACCGACCTCGGGGAATTCATCAAACAGCAGCGGGAGAGGACCAACCTCTCACTCCGCCGGCTAGCGGAGCGGGCCGGGATCTCCAACCCCTATCTGTCGCAGATAGAACGCGGGATCCGCAAGCCCTCGGCTGAGATCCTGGGCCAGTTGGCGCGAGCACTCGAGATCTCGGCGAACACCCTCTATGCCCGAGCCGGTCTCATCGACGAGGCATTCGAGTCGCCGACCATCTCCGAGGCCATCGACGCCGACAAGCTCCTCACTCCGAGTGAGAAGAAAGTGCTGCTCGACATGTACCACGCGCTGGTCCATTCCAATGGATCACCGCTCAACCACACCGAACAGGAGTGACCATGAAAACCAAGAACGTTCTCTACGCCGCCGTCGGGGCTCCCGTCGTCGCCGCCCGCAAGGTGGGCGACAAGGTCAGCGACCTGCGCTCCAAGCTGAGCGACGAAGCCACCGGCTACGGTCAGGCCGCCGAGAAGGCGATCGACAAGTGGGCCGTCGAGGGTGAGAAGGTCGTGGACCGGATCACCGATGGCAAGGTCGTGGACGAGATCACCTCGAAGGTCGACCTCGATCAGGCCAAGGAGCAGGTCAGCAAGCTGCGCGATCAGCTCGAGGACATGCTGGCCACCTGGAGGACCTCGTTCCGTCCCGAGAAGGCGACCGAGAAGGTCGAGACCGAGACGGACACCGCACCTGCCAAGAAGCCTGCCACCCGCAAGCCCGCCGCCAAGACCGGTACCACCAAGACTTCTGCTGCCAAGACGACCAAGTCAGCCGCAGCGAAGACGAGCTCGACGAAGCCCGCCTCGGCCCAGGCCGAGAAGGCTTCCTGAGCTCACTCCTCCTCAAACCGCAGAAGGGCCCCGATCGGGGCCCTTCTGCTTACGCGCCTCAGCTACTCGGCTCGAGGTCCTTGGCCGCCTCGATCCAGACCTCGACCATGGACTCGGTGGGGAGGCGCTGGACCACGCGGACGTTCCCGTTGAGACCGATGATCTTGGCCAGGAGTGCGGTCGGATTGCGCCGGCGCAGATCACGCAGCGTCTCGACCCCGGCCTCGACGAGCAACTCGGCGTACTCCGCCCCGACTCCCTTGACCCGGAGCAAGTCGGAGTGACTGACCCATTGCTGGATGTCCTTCGGGTCGATACCGGTGGAGACGGCGAGATCGGTGCGGCCCTTTCGATCGGCAGCAGCTTCGATAAGACCTTTGCTCGTTCGCACTCCGGCCTTCCGCAGCTTGGTGGCGTCCTTGTGGCTGATGCCTGCCACCTGATCGATTCGAGCCATGTGCCCCTTCTATGCCATGCCAGAAATCGGACGACGCGACTCTAGACCGAACGAGGTCAGCCCGAACCCGGGTGCTTGGGTCGCAGTTCGACGACATCGGTCTCGGTGTCGACATCACGTGGGGCCAGGTCGGAGAACCACACCTCGTTCACCCACTCCGGGTGTGCCTGCCAGAGTCGTTGAGCGCCCCCATCCCCCTCCAGGGACATGAGGCGGGGCCACAGCGACCGATCGACGAGCACCGGGTTCCCCCAGCTGTAGCGGTACTTGGGGAGGCTGACAGGATGCTCCGCCTTCTCGTGGGAGGCCATCAACTCCTCGACGACTTCGACCGGCACCGACGGCTGGTCCCCCATGACGATCAGGGCCCGGTCGCATCGAGAGAGACGGGTCAGCGCATCGAGTGCAATCCGGATCGACGATGCGATTCCCTCCCCCCACTCCGGGTTCTCGATGATTCCGGCGTCGCCGAAGTCGGTCTCGGCCAGGATCGTCTCGGAGTCATGTCCGAGTACCACCCATACCTCCCCTACCGGAAACTCCCGGGTCCGAGCGACGACATTGGAGAGGAGGTTGGAGTCACCCCACGGTTCGAGTTGCTTGGGACGACCGAGCCGGCGGGAGGCCCCTGCGGCCAGGATGACGGCGGCGGTCGTCATCAGATGCGAACCGGCCGACCGTCGAGGGCTGGCTCCTGTTCATGCAGATATCGCACCGAGATCATCTCCCCCAAGATGGCGATCGCGGTCTCGCCGGCCGACCTGGAGCCGATGTCGAGGCCGATCGGCCCGTGAATTCGATTCACCTGGCTCTCGGTGAACCCCGCATCGAGAAGACGCGTCCGGCGTGCGGCGCTGGTCTTGCTCGAGCCCATGGCGCCTATGTAGCGAACCTCGGTTGGGAGCAGGATCGGCCACAGCGGGTCTTCGAACCGCCGGTCATGAGTGAGGACCACAACGAAAGTGCGTGCGTCGAACGACGAAGGGCCCACGACGTCGCCGGGCCATCCCACCTTCAGCTCATCGGCATCCGGGAAACGCTCCTCGGTGACGAAGGCAGGGCGGGGATCGGCCACCACCGTTTGGAAACCGAGCAGCTTGGCGTGCTCGACCAGTTCCTGTGCGATGTGCACCGCCCCGAAGACGAACAGCCGGGGTCGTGGAGAGAGCACCTCGAAGAACAGCTCGTCGTCCCCGTAAGCCAGAGTTGTGCTCTTCTCGCGGGCCATCAGCGACACCGCATCTGCCGACGCCTTGTCACCCAGGGCATCGGGAAGGGCCCCGGCGAGGACCCCTCCCCTGGCGTCGAGGACCGCCTTGGCCCCGGTGTCGACGCCGGCGATCACGGTCACCACTGCGCCGAATTCGTCCTCATCGATCAGCTTCTGGGTGGCGTCGAGGATCGGCGATGTCACCACGGTTCGATGTAGACCTGAATGGTCCCGCCACATGCGAGACCAACGGCAAAGGCGTCATCGTCGGCGATCCCGTAAGTGACCAGTTCGGGCTCGCCTTGCTCCAGGACCGACAGCGCCCGAACCACGACATCGTTCTCCACACAACCCCCGGATACCGAGCCTTCCATCTCC
This sequence comes from Acidimicrobiia bacterium, assembly GCA_050742015.1. Classification (GTDB taxonomy): domain Bacteria; phylum Actinomycetota; class Acidimicrobiia; order Spongiisociales; family ZC4RG35; genus JARDZU01. The sequence goes on along the minus strand of JBOGEV010000166.1, from coordinate 6,506 downwards.
CCATCCGAGGAGATCAGCATCTGCGATCCAGGCCCGCGCGGCGCCGAGCCGTAAGCCTTGACCACGGTTGCCTTGGCCACCGACTTGCCCTGGTCGACCCAAGCCTGGCGTTGCGCCAGCGTCTCTCTCATCGGCCAAAGGGTACCGGTCAGACCGCCATGAGATCCTGTTGGAACGGGAACCGGGTCAGGGAGCCCACGCCATGGGTGTCGAGACAGGACGACACGCCGATCTGCCTGACAGACCCCCCAGCCGCCACCGTCGCCTCCATGGCCGCGGCCACAATGTCCTCTACCTCGAACATGGTCGAGCTGTCCACCGGGCACCGCTCACCGCTCCGGGCCAGGAAGCCACAAAGGTTGCAAATGGATCCCGGGCGCTTGAACTCGCCGGCCACGACCAGCGTGTCCACCGCCTGCGCATTGCAGGCCGAGAGCACCGTGTTGAGACCCAGGACCGCCAGCCCGTCACTCCAAGCCACGTCGCACACCCGGCCGGCCAGAGCGGTCTCGCGTTGTCGTTGCACCTCGTCTGCCTGCTCGCCGAGCTCCACCCGAATCGAATGGAGCGACATCGTCTGCGGGCTCGCCTGGAAAGTCGCTCGATAGAGACGACCTAGATACGGATGCAAGGTGCGACCGATCTCGTCGACAGTCTCACCATGGCCGCCGATGGCTAGATAGTCGAACCGGCGTTGCTGATGCTTGTCGAGGAGTATCCCCGCGGCCTCCCGCCACATCCTGGTCGACACCTCGTCGGCCCGCCCCCTCACCCCGTGTTCCTCGTACCCGGAGAAGCCCCCGTAGTTGGACTTGCCGATGTCGGCGATCAAGGGCGCGCTGACTTCCTCGACCAGGCCACCGGACGCAACGAGCACCCTCGACTGGGACCGGTCGGCCACCAGGACCCCGGCCCGCAGGGCACGGGGGGCCGCCCGCAGTGGCCTCAGATAGGGACGGGGCCCGAGTGACGACACATTGGGCACGGCGTGAGCCAGTGCCTCCACTGTGAACAGGTCGTCGAGATCCGAGGCGAAGATGGCGTAGGCCGGGGCACCGTCGGCCTCGAGTTGCTCGGCATGATCGTGGATGCGCTCGGCATCGGCCCGCACCGACTTCTGAACCGACCGCTCCTTCTTCTCGGCTGCCTCACGGAGCGGCCGGAGCAAATCGGTGAGGAGGGCGGTCATCCCTCCGGGGCTGGGGCGATCCACGTAGACCGAGATGAGCGAACCGGATGGGCTTCTCAGTTCGGCTATCGGATCTGCAAGCAACGGTCACCTCCCGCCCTCTCCGGAACCAGATCGTCGTCCCGAGCTGACGGTGAATCGCCGACGCCGAACCAACCTACTCACCGGGCGGCACCGGTGAATCTCAGAGTGCCCTGGTCAGCTCCGATGTCAGATCCTCGAGCAGCCAGCCGAGGTAGTCCATGATCTCCCGCTGCTCCTCGCGCAGCTGGTCGTGGTCCTCCTCGACCTCCAGCCCGAACTGGGCCCCAAGGGCCAGTCGGCCCTCGTTGAGCACCCGGAGAAATGCATCCGCCTCCTCATTGCTGAGGAGACTCCGCCCTTCATTGGCGAGCGCTCGCTCGAAGACACGACGATCGGAGTTGCGGGCCGCGGTCAACTCTCCCCCCATGAGCCGCCACCACTCGTCGTTCGACTCGGGATCGTCGAGGTAGACCGGGACTCGCAGCCGGAGTGATGCTGGGTCGTCGCCTGCCCGGGGCAGGCCGGCCAGAAGCTCGAGAAGCCCGCCCAGGAAGATCTTCTCGTCCGGTGAGAGATCGACATCGATCCCGCCCCTGGCGGCTCGGAACCTTCGCTGCATCAATGCTCCATCGTGGCCCACAGCCCGTGGCCGTGCAGGCGGTAGCAATCGACTTCAGCCTTCTCCCGGGGGCCGTCGGAGACGATGGCCCGCCCCTCGTGATGGACCTGGAGCATCAAGACGGTCGCCTTGTTCTCGTCGTATCCGAACAGCTTGCGAAACACATAGACCACATAAGACATGGTGTTCACCGGATCGTTCCAGACAATCACCGACCAGGGGCGGTCGAAGTCCTGGTCTTCCCCGGTATCCGGGTAGATGACGGGGGTGGGCTGGGTAGTCATCCGGCTAGAGCTCTGGCCACTGACGTTGATCGTAGGCCGAAGCCGTTATTCCTCGCCCACGCCAGACAGGGACTCCACCAGGGACTCACGACACACCGTCGCTGCGTTGGCGAAATTGGGGTCGGAGTAGGGAATCTCCGCAACCGGGAACGGGGAGCCGACGCCGACGAAGCCGGGGACCGGATCGGGGAAGTCCTCCACCCCGAGATCGACCATGCAGTCGCTGAAGGACTGGAGTTGCTCGAGGATCGCCTGGCGGAGGACATCGTCGTCGCCTATATCGAGGGCACCCGTCTCCAGGTGCTCCGAGCACACAGAGACGGCTTGGGCCGTCGCCGGGTCGCTGAAGTCGAGGGTGGCCATCACGAGGTCGAGCCTGGGATGTCCCGTTGCATCCAAGGGGACCTCCTCGATCTCGATGCCGTTCTCGGCGAGACAGGTGCGAAACGCCTCGACGGCGATGTTGGACTCGAGGGTCGTCGTGGTGGTCGGTGCAGTGGTGGTGGTCGTGCCGGGGGCGTCCGTGGCCGACGGCGCCCCACCATCGGTGCACCCGGCGACCAGCGCGACCATCACCAGGACCAGCGCAAACCGCCGGATCAGATGCTCCCGACGCCCTCGCCCGCGGGCGCCGTCTCCGTCATCCCATCGGCGAGGATCATGGCGAGGTCGCGCACCGGGACGTCGTCACGTCCCAGCTCCTTGACTCCGTCGTCGAGCATCACGTAGCAAAATGGGCAGGCGACGGCGATCTCGTCCGCCTGCGTGGCAAGCGCCTCTTCGGCCCGCTCGATGTTGATCTTCTTCCCGGTCGGCTCCTCCATCCAGAAGCGAGCGCCGCCGGCGCCACAACACAGAGCCCGGGTCCCGTGTCTGGGCATCTCGACGACCTCGATCGACTCGGACGAGCCGATCACAGAGCGCGGGGCCCGATAGATATCGTTGTGACGACCGAGATAGCAGGGGTCGTGATAGGCGATCCTCTTGGTGGTCCCGTCCTTCTTGACCGGCGCCTCGAGCCGGCCCTGGGTCAACAGCTCCGCCAGGAGTTGGCTGTGATGGACCACCTCGTAGTTGCCTCCGAGCTGCGGGTACTCGTTGCCGATGGCGTTGAAGCAGTGCGCACATTGGGTGATAACCCGGGTGACCCCGATCTCGTCGAAGGTGGCGATGTTCTCCAACGCCAGCTGCTGGTAGACCAACTCGTTGCCCGCTCGCCGCGCCGGGTCGCCCGTGCATGCCTCCCGGGCTCCGAGAATGGCAAAGTCGATGCCGGCCCGGTGCAAGAGCCGAGCCAGGCTCACCGAAACCGCGGTATTCCGGTCGTCGTAGGAGCCGGCGCATCCGACAAACCACAGATAGTCGGCGCTTGTCTTTCCGTTCTCTCCGAATACGGGGATCTCGAAGTTGAGCTCGCTGGTCCAATCCGCCCGCGCCTGACGGCTCAAACCCCATGGGTTGGCCTGGTTCTCCATCGAGACGAATGCCCGCCCCAACTCGGTGGGGAACTCCGACTCCATCAACGTCAGATAGCGACGCATGTCCAGGATGCGGTCCAGGATCTCGATGTTGACCGGGCAAATCTCGTCACAAGCCCGGCAGGCGACACAGGCGAACACCTCGTCGGCCTGCACCCGGTCGAAGAGGTGACCCTCCCCGTCGAGCACCGCGAGTGAAGAGACCGGGCCCGAGACGCCCGCTACCGAGGCAGCCACCTCACCCGTCTTCAGGACCATCTCCCTCGGGTCCAGCGGCTTGCCCGTGATGTTGGCCGGGCAGACCGAAGTGCACCGGCCACAGATGGTGCAGGCATCGGTGTCGAAGATCTGCTTCCAGGTGAGGTCGGTGACCACCGAGGCGCCGACAGTCTCTATGTCCTCGGCCTCGAGCAAGTTGGGCATCTCACGCATCGCGCCCTTGGGCCGGGCGCGGGGGGAGAGGAACATGTTGGCCGGGGAGGTGAACATGTGGCGGAGCTTGGTGACCGGTACCACAACCAGGAAGGCGACGAAGGCTCCGACGTGGGTGATCCAAAGCGCCTGATGCAGCCCGGCCGCCGACGATTGCCCGATCAGACCCGACAGCGGGTACCCGACGAATGACCACACCTCGAAATCGGGGCGGCCGGCCAGGGCGATGCGAGCCGCCTCGGTGAGGATCCCGGTCACCCCCATCACGGCGAGCAGGCCGAGGATGAGTGCATCCTCGGGCCTGGTCTTGGTCCTCAAACGGGTGGGGCGCACCAGGTAGCGATTGAGGGCAAAGAGCGCGACCCCGCCCATGAACACCAATGACGCCAGGTCGAGCCCGGCCGAGTAGCCCTGATAGACCACACCGTGGAGGAACTTGAGATTGCCGGGGAGGATGTGGTCTATCTCCAGGATCACCGTCCCCAGGAAGAGGACGAGGAACCCGTAGTACAGGGCGGCATGGATCAATCCGGTGCGCGGGTCTCGCATCAGGGTCTTCATGCGAAGCCCTGCGTCGAGTCCCTTCATCCGTTGACCCCACCGTCCGGTCCGGCCCTCGCCGGCTCCCAGCGACCATCCCTGGGCGCGACGGGCGAAGAGATGGAACATGAGCCAGATGAACCCGGCGACTGTCACGTAGAAGACCACCTGGAGCGGGACGGGGACGTTCCCGAACACCTCCCTTCCCACCTCGAACACCGGGTGCTCGGGGATGGTCCCCAGGAACCCGAGAACCAGGGTGGCCAAGGCGAAGAAGAGACCGAGACCCTCCAGCACTTGCGATGCGTTGGGCCGACGCCGGGTCACGTCGGACTGGACTTGTCCTTCCTCGGTCAGCGCCATGACCGGCACTTTAAGTTGTGAGGCCTGACTTGCCAGTCATGGGGTCGAAGACGCCAACTGCACGTGATGTGCCCGAGCAATTCGATGATCATCGAATCACCTTCTTGACATACGAGTATTGTCTGTGTAACTTCCATTCGATAGATGTCGAATTGTCTCCACTAAGGAGCATCATGGTCGAAGTGATCAATCCCCAATCGAAAGTTCGCGACCTCACCGCAGCGGCGCGACAGATTCCGATCGAAGTCGACGGTGTTGGCAGCTACGAGATCATTCTCACCATGTGGACCGTGTTCAACCCTGAGGAGAGTGGATCCGGGTTCGATCTCGGCCCGGAGTGGCTGGCCCGGATGCGAGAAGCCACCCCCGAGGACCTGGCCGCCGAGATTCGTCAACTGGGTGGCTCAGAATGCTCGGTCTGGCTGACGGTGCTCGGTCTGATCGCCTCGGCCCCTCATCCCCACGACCCCGACCGGGTCCTCGACTGGATGGGATCGATGAGCCCGCATCGGCTCCGGAGATGGATGCTGAGTTACCTGGGCGAGCACGCCGATCCCGGTTTGGTCGAGCAGGCCGCCGACGGCGACATGGAGGCCGTGGAGCAGATCCTGGCCACGCTCAAAGGCGGAAAGCTGGACGAGGATGCCCGTCGCCAGATAACGGCGATCCTCGAGATCCCCAGCGAAGAGCTCAGAGACCGGATGGTCCAGACGATCCGACGTTTCCGCACCGAGGTCTACGCCGAATTCGAGGAGCCGTTCTCCGCGGCCATCAGCCGGGCAGCGGCCGCCCAGCGCGCCATCTCAACCCGCGACAGCGCCAAATCAGTCATCGAGGAAGTCACCAACGGGTTGGACTATGAGATCCCGCTGGGAGTCTCCCGAGTGACTCTGGTGCCGTCGGTCGTCGTCAAGCCGCTGTCACTCATCGACCAGAATCGCGACATCCTCCTCGTCTTCTACGCGATGGCCGACGAGTTCATCGACTCGGACCCCGAGGCGCCGCCATCGTGGCTGTTGAAGACCTACAAGGCGCTCAGCGACGAGAGACGGCTCCGCATCCTGCGTCGTCTCTCCGAGGAGGAAGCATCGCTGGACGATCTGACCGAGCTGCTCGGCCTCTCCAAGTCGACGGTCCACCATCACATGAGTGTGCTGCGTGCAGCCGGCCTGGTTCGGGTTCATATCAGCGGGGACAAGTCAGATATCAAGGAGTCCAAGACCTACGCCCTCCGAACCCAGGCATTGACCGACGCCGGGGCCTTCCTCGACACCTATGTCAAGACGGACCGCCCGGTTGCGTCATGAGTGATAGGACCTTCACATGACACCAATGATCAACGAGACAGTCGTCGACGACCGAATACAAGAAGCGGTGGAGCGAGCCGAGCACCGCCGTCTGGTCCGGGTGGCGCGGGCCGCTTCGATGCGCCGTCACTCCCTTCGGGATGTGGTCGGTCATGGGCTGATAGCGATCGGTGAGCGGCTGGTGGATCAACCTCCCATGCCTGATCCCGCCGCTCTCGACAGGGCCGCTTGAGCCCATCGTTTTGGCGCGGCGACCCGACCCCATAGGGT
>JBOGEV010000165.1:0-2272 GCA_050742015.1 Acidimicrobiia bacterium | reverse complement strand
GACGAGCTGTGGCCGGAGGACATCACGTCACATTGGATGATCTACTTCGCGGTCGCGGATACAGACCTCACTGCCGCCCGAGCGGCCCAGTTGGGGGGCACGGTCTCCGTGGAGCCCTTCGACCTGTTCAACGTGGGCCGTGTGGCTGTCCTCAACGACCCCGAAGGTGCCTCCTTCTCCATCCTCCAATGGAGCGAATGAATCGTTTCCAGCCACACCACTACCGTCGGACCGTGGCTGCGTCGGGTCGGTTGGTCATCCTCAATGGTGCGTCGAGCTCCGGTAAGACCACGCTTGCCTCAGCGTTCCGAGACGAGCGGGCGGCCGCCGGCGAGTTCTGGCTCCTGATCGGCATCGACGACTTCCTCTCGAAGATGCCGGCCGCATGGCTGGACCTGGGTCTTGCTACCGGCGCTGGCGCGCACGCACACGACGGGCTCTGGTTCGAGACGACCTCCACCGGTCCTCAGCTCAAGATCGGCGCAACCTGCCGACGCTTGTTGCACGCATATCACCACGCGGCCGCAGCAGCCGCCCGCTCTGGGCTGAATGTGATCGTCGACGACGTGGTCATTGACGACGACGTCCTCGGCGATTGGCTCGAGGTACTCGGCGAGTTGAAGCCGACGTGGGTTGGCGTTCGTTGCTCGCCCGAGATCACTGCCGGACGCGAGCGGCGCCGTGGCGATCGACCGGCAGGGATGACCGGCACCCAGACCGACAGTGTGCACCGGTCCCTGCGCTATGCGTTCGAGATTGATACTGGCGACCTCACACCCGGCGAGTCCCTCGACGAGCTCCGCGTCGGGCTCGCTCGGGTAGCGCGTGGTGACGGGGCGTGGATCGTCCCGAGCCGGCGGTAGGTGGCAGCCCCTCCCGAGTCGAGTTCGTCCATGCCGTCGGCCTGCCGAATCGATCAGAGTTCGATCAGGTACCCGTCCGGGTCCTCAACGTACGCGTAGGGCACGCCGGGGGCGTGCTCGCCCCGCTCGACCAGGTGCCCGCCGGCTGCGACGACCTCGGTGATCGCAGCATCGAGGTCCACGTCTGGCTTGAGGCGGAAGCCGAAGTGGTCGACGCCCCCTCGTCCGACACGATCCATCCGGGCAGAGTCTGCGTTGATCGTGATCGTGTCGCGCGACCCCGGTGTCCGCAGGAACACCATGGTCGGCCCGTCGCGGAACTGCTCTTCGAGCCCGAACGCGCCCTTGTAGAACCGCAGCGAGCGTTCCAGATCGGACACCAGCAGGTGGATGTGGGTCAGCCCCTCAGTTTCGATCACCGTGGCCTCCTCGCACTACCTCGCCATTTTGGCTCCGGCGCCCGGGGACGGGAACTGCCGTCACCAAGGTGCCGATCGGGCACGGAACACCGACACGTTGATGCGGTGAGCGATCACTGCGCCGGCGCCCTGGGCTGGATGTTCTTGTTGTTGTGGAACACGTTCTCGGGGTCGTATTTGGCTTTCACCTCGGTGAGCCGCCGGTACGTGTCCTCGCCGTAGGCCTCGCGGACGCGGCTCGTGTCGTCGTCGGAGTCGAGGAAGTTCACGTAGACGCCGGCACCGTGGGGCTGCAGGGCGTCGAGGAATGCTCGGGCCCACGCGGTCTCCGATGCCCTGACGGCGTCGTCCTGCTCGGGGAGCCAGACTGCGTCGATGCTCATGTTGTGGCCCACATCGCGCCCCGCGTAGGCCGTGGCGTCCCGCGGGGCTCGGGGTATTGCGCCACCCAGGTGGAAAATCGCCGCGTACGACCTCGGGGAGGTGGCGCCGTACGCGTGCGCGGCGACGATGTCGATGACCTCGTCGGACAGGCGGGTGAGGTTGGTGGCCTTCCAGTAGTAGTGCCAGCCATGGGGGACGGTGTCGTCGATGCCGCTTTGATGGTCGACGTACAGGGTGGGTCCGACGAGATCCACGAGCGGGGTCCCGAACTGGCGGAGCGCATGGACGGCACGCGCACCTTCCTCGACGGGTCCGGCGTAGCAGCTGCCTACGGCGATTGCCGGCCGGAAGTGGAGGTCCACGTCGACGGCCGGCCCTGGCGGGATCGTGCCGAGCCGGACGACGTTCCCGAGCTCGTCAGGCGCGTCGGTGACGAACTCGCGGTAGAAGCGCAGGACGTCGGTGGTGTCCTCCGCCGACCAGAACACCGGTCCGGCCATGACGGTGGGGCCGACCGGGTGCAGCGCGAACCGGAACGAGCTGACGATGCCGAAGTTCCCGCCTCCGCCTCGCAGGGCCCAGAACAGGTCGGGGTGATCGCTGGCC
>JBOGEV010000164.1:0-2305 GCA_050742015.1 Acidimicrobiia bacterium | reverse complement strand
CTGCTCCGCGACGTCCATCACTATCTGTTCAACACCAGTCACTCCCCGCGATCGGGGTCCAGCTACAAGGTGCGTGAAGAGGTGAGGGGCCGGTTCGTCTCCGACCTGGCCGCGGTCGACGACGGGCCCCATGTCGTGGTGGCCCACAGTCTCGGCAGCGTCATCGCCTACGACTGCCTGAAGCGGGTGGCTGACACCAAGAAGGTCGACATGCTCGTCACCCTCGGCACCCCACTCGGCATGTCCGAGATCCAGCAGAACATGCGACCGGAGTGGTCGAAGGACGACGGATACCCCGACGGTCTGCCCGACTGGGTCAACGTGGCCGACACCATCGACCCGGTCTGCATCGCCGACCCGCTCATCGCCAACGACTACAAGCGCAAGAAGGCAAACGCGGTGAGAGACGAGACGGTGAACAACGGCGGGGCGTTCCGTCATCCGTCCGGCAAGTACTTCCGCCAGCCGATCGTCCAGGAGGCGGTGCGAAGAGGGCTCGGTCTTTGAGGGATGTCGTTCTTCGACTCCCCACTCGGTGAGCGACTGACCTCGAGCCTCGATGCCGGCAAGCCCGACGACATCTCCGACAATGTCGCGGAGACAGAGGCGAAGATCTGGAGCGGTGCGCTCGAACCCACCCAGATCGACGAAGTGCTCGAGCTGTTGCAGCGACACCGCCAGTTCCCCCACGTGATCGCCATCGCCGATGCCGCCACCGCGGTGGGATCCATCACCAGCACCGGTCGCCGTCGCTACTGCCAGGTGCTGATCGAATCCGGCGCCCTCCATGCGGCCGAGCTGGCCTGCAACGAGCTGCTCGAGGTGGCCGACAGCGCCAGGGAGCGAGGGGAGGCGCTCGGTCTGCTGGGGCGAATCCGCAAGCAGCGGTTCGTCATCGGGGGCAGGCCCGACGACCTGCTCGCCGCCATCGACGCCTACCGCTTCGGATACGGGGGCGGCACCGATCCGGCCTGGCACGGGATCAACCTGCTTGCCCTCACCTGCCGCGCCGCCCGCGACGGTGTCATGGTGCCCGGCGCGGTCGACATCCGCTCCCTGACCACAACCATCCTCGAGGAGGTGAGAAAGACCGACCCCGAGGTGCGTCAGGTCTGGCACCGTGCCACCGAGATCGAGGCACTGCTCGCCTCGGGAGACGATCCCACTGCGCTCGAGGAGGCGGTGGCCGCCGCAGAGCAACTGGCCGCCAGCCGGAGTGTCCGCGCCTTCGAATTGGAGAGTTTGCGCCGGCAGTTGACCGAGATCTGGCAACTGGAGCCGCATCACCCTCTCCTCGTCGCCATCGCCGATCAAAAGCTCCATCTCGGCGGCAGGGCGGCTGTCGAGCTACCCGAGACGCCCCAGCAGCTGGAGAAGATCTTCGGGACCGCGCTGCCCGTGGGATACAACCATCTGATGCGGGGTCTCCGTTGTGCCGAATCGGTGGCCAAGGTCACCGATGCCTCCGGTGAGCCCTGGGGCACCGGATTCCTGGTGAAAGGCAGTCTGATCCATCCCGACTTCGGGGATGCGCCGGTCCTGGTGACCAATGCCCATGTCTGCAGCCCCGAGCCTGGAGTGGGAAAGCTCCTTCCCGGCGAGGTCCGTGCCGTGTTCGACGTGACCAAGGCGGTCGACGGGTCGGGTCTGGTCCTCACCGGCTTCGAGTGCCTGTGGAGCTCGCCGCCGGGCGCCTGCGACGTCACGTTTCTCCGCTACGCCGGGCCCGAGGCGGCCATCACCGAGCCGATCGAGGTCGCCCAGATCCCCCAGCCTGTCACCGAAGGCGCCTATGTATACGTGATCGGGCATCCGGCGGGCGGGGGGCTCAAGTTCTCGATCCGGGGCAACGACCTCCTCGCCTACGACGCCGAGATGTTCAAGGTGCACTACACCGCACCCACCGAGGGGGGCAGCTCGGGGAGCCCGGTGTTCAACCAGGCATGGCAGGTGATGGCGGTGCATCATGCCGGAGACTCCAAGATGCGCCGTCTCGACGACCCCTCCGCGGTCTACCAGGCCAACGAGGGGATCACAATCCAGGCGATAAGAGAGGAGTACGCCCGAAATGGCCGATGAGACGATCCCCGCCGAATTCCTCGATCCAGAGGGCGACGCCGAGAGCCAGGACCCTGAGCTGGTGTTCGAGGCGACCACCTCGACGTTGCGCAAACTGTGGGATGACTGGATGTGCCGGAAAGGAGGCGGGGAATATTCGGACGTCGTCTTCTTCGGCAAACGCATCGGAGGTGTGCCGGTGCCGGCGATCGATGCCTACCGCGCCCTGGAGCAGTCGCTCCGATCG
>JBOGEV010000163.1:0-7805 GCA_050742015.1 Acidimicrobiia bacterium | reverse complement strand
GGCTGGTAGTAGTCGTAGTAGGAGACGAAGTACTCCACCCGGTTCTCGGGGAAGAACTGACGGAACTCGTTGGCCAGCTGGGCAGCCAGGGCTTTGTTGGGGGCAAGGACCAACGTCGGCCGCTGTACCTGTTCGATGGTCCAGGCGATCGTGGCTGACTTACCCGAGCCGGTTATCCCGAGCAGGGTCTGATAACGGTCGCCACGCTTGATTCCCTCGGCCAGCGATGCGATGGCTTCGGGCTGGTCTCCGGCGGGGGCGAAGTCGGAGACGAGCTTGAACTCGGGCACTGGCTGGAGGGTACCGGCGGCATGGGACAAGACCCGTCCGCTATCGGCCTCCGTCGTCGGACTCAGGGTCGAGCAAGGCGTCGGCAGGCAGGTGGTCGATCGTCGCCCCGAGATCCTCGAGGGTGCCATCGTTCGGAATCACCAGGTCGGCCGATGCGAGCCACTGGGCCCGGCTCGGCTGGGAGGCCATCCGTTGCCGCACATCCTCGGGATCCATGCCGCGGGCAATGGCGCGCTGCAACCGTGTCTCGTCCCGAGCGTCGACCACCATGCTGGCCCATCCGAGCCCGGGGTCGAGCAGAGGCATCTCGACCACGGCAATTCCGGAAAACCCCTCCAATTCCGACTCGATCCTGCCGAAGATGAGTGGATGAGTGATCGCCTCGAGTTCAGCGAGCTCTTCCGGATCGGCGAATACGATCCGGCCGAGGGCCTTGCGGTCTATCTGGCCTTCGAAGACGACTCGAGGCCATCTCGCCGCGACCGGTCCCAGAGCCTCTTGAGCGAGGACAGCGTGGCCGACCGCATCCGCGTCGATGGTTCGGATCCCGCGCTCCGCCAATAGTTTGCGGACTTCGCTCTTACCGGATCCGATTCCGCCCGTGAGCAACCAGCGACGTGGCGAAGTAGACACAACGGGCGACGGTAGCCTTCCCCAGATGACCGCAATGGTCCCTGCCCCATGGGAGTTCCGGCTTCATCGCAGCGTCACCATCGGTCAATTCATCGTCCTTGTGCCCGCCGTGGCCATAAACCTCATCGCCACCGGCGGCACCGGCAACTCCCTGCTCGCAATGGCCGTGGCCACCCTCTATGTCCTCGGATCGGCCGCCATCCCGGAGAGCTGGTATCGAATGCGGTTCGGAGCCGAGGCGATCACGCTGGTCGGCGCATTTCTCACAATCACTGCGGTCTATCTCACCGGTGGGATCTCCAGTCTCTACGTGTTGTTATCGACCGGGCCGTCGATATTCGCCACCATTTACGGCGGGCTGCGAACCGGCCTCACCACCGGCCTCCTCTCAGCAGGACTCCTGGCTCTGGTCAGCATTTCTCAAGGGGAGGATTTGGCCCAGGCACTACCGGGCATGGCTCTGTACCTGGCCTTCGTCCTACTGGTGACGGTTATCCGCCGGCTGCTCGAGGATGCCCATCGCCAGGCATCGGAGCTCGCCCAGGAGAGGGAGTCGGCAACTCAGAAGCTAGAGAATCTGGAGGAGATCCACAGCGTTCTGCTCCGTCTTTCCGAGGACATCTCCGCGGGAAAGCTCAATGCGGTCGAGGTGGCCGCCGACACGCTGGAAGCGATTCTGGCCCGGATCCCGGGGTCCTCAGGGCGCCTGGTCCTCAATGACGAAGAGGGTCCGGTGACATTGGCATCTAGAGGCGTGCCCCCGGACGACCCCCAGTCGTATCGCATACCGCTCTCCACGGCGGACTCTGAGGTGGGAGCTCTCGAGCTCCTGACGCCGGACCACCTCTCCCGTGCCGATCTGATCGATATCGAGGCGTTCGTCCAACCGGTCAGCATCGCCTTCGCCAACCTGGGGCTTCTCCAGGACATCGTGGGGTCGGCGGTGGCAGAGGAGCGAATTCGGCTTGCCCGGGAGATGCACGACGAGATTGGGCCCTCCCTCGCCTCTTTGGGCCTCGCCTTGGACATGGCAGCCATGCAGCAGGCCCAGCATGTCGAGCTGGCCGGGGATCTAAAGGTGCTCCGGACCAACGTCACCAAGCTGGTCGAGGATGTCCGCGCCTCCGTGGCCGACCTGCGTAGCGCACCGGGGCCCACATTGACCGCTCGCCTACTCCAAGCGACCGCCGGTTTCGACAGCGACCCATTGGTCGTGGTCGACCTCGAGGAGCGACGCCCGCCCCGGCCCGCCGTGATTGGGGACTTGACCTCGATCATCACCGAAGCCACTCGGAATGCGTACGTCCACTCCGGGGGCTCCAAGATTGTCGTCTCTGGGCGGATCGACCGATCGTTCGGCGTCTGCTCGGTCATCGACGACGGAGCCGGGTTCGACCCGCTCCACGAGCCGGACGGCCATTTCGGGCTTATAGGCATGCGCGAGCGTGCCGACAAGATAGGAGCCAAGATCAGTTTTCAATCAGTACCCGGAGAGGGGACAACCGTGACCGTGGAATGGGGCAACCGATGATTCGCGTGATGATCGCCGACGACCACCAACTCTTTGCAGAAGGCCTGAGCCAGGCTCTCGACATCCTCCCCGACACCAGGGTTGTGGGTGTCGTCGATTCCGGGCCTGCCCTCGAAGTCGCCCTCCAATCACAGCCCGCCGAAGTGTCCATCGTCGACATCGAGATGCCGGGTGGGGACGGAATCGACTCGATCTCCGAGTTGGGCCGGCGTACCAATGCCATTGTCGTCTCCATGTATGCCTCCGACGATCAGAAGGAGCGTGCCCTCAAGGCCGGAGCCAAGGGCTTTTTCTCAAAGGGTGTCCCGCTGATGACCCTTGCGGCCGCCGTTCGGGCAGTGGCCGACGGGCAGGACCTGATCTCGCTCGATGACACCGCACGTGACGAACTGCTCGAGCACTACGGGGAAGCCCGGCTCGACCCTGGTGCTGCCTCCCTGACCGAGCGGGAAAGGGAGATCCTTCAACTTCTCGCCGTTGGTGTATCGGCTACCGACGAGCTCGCCGATCGTCTCTACATCTCGCAAAAGACGGTGAAGAATCACCTGGCCTCGATCTTTCAGAAGCTCGCCGTCAGCGATCGGACCCAAGCCGCGATCGAGGCGATCCGCCTCGGGATTGCCCGGCCTAACTAGTCATTTGGTTCGGCAGCCATTGGTCATATGAGCCTTGAGGCCCATGAGTGGAATCGGGATCGCGACGTACGATTTACGGCGTGAGTAAGGGAGAAGTGATGAACGCCAGACTGATGAGGATTCTCAATGCCGAGAAGGGTGCTTCTCTCGTTGAGTACTCGCTCCTCGTCCTCTTGATCGCCATCGCCGCACTCACTGCGGTGGCGTACTTCGGGGGTGAACTGAGTAGCACATACTCAGACATCAGCTCGAATCTGGTGGACGCAGGATCGTGAGTGATAGTTCCGGGGACCCATTGTCCCCGGGGCGACCCGGGCTACTTTGCCCGGTTGCAAGCCAAGGCAACTGACCCAAGGAGGGGTTCCATGTTTGCTCTGTGGACCAAGGTAACGAGCTGGATTCAGGAGGAGAAGGGCGCCTCGATGGTTGAGTACGCCTTGCTCGTCGTCCTGATCGCAATCGTGGCCCTCGTCGCCGTGCGTCTCGCCGGTAGCGAGGTCTCCACGACCTTCAGCGAGATCGGCTCCGGGCTCAGCTAAACGCAAGCCCACCGAACGGAGAAGGACCCGCACCAGCGGGTCCTTTCTCATTTTGGACTCAGGTTTCCTGGACGAAATGACGATAAATACCCAGAGCCAAGACGTTCGACCCAAGGAGGGGTTTCATGCTTGCTCTGTGGACCAAGGTAACGAGTTGGATTCAGGAGGAGAAGGGCGCCTCCATGGTTGAGTATGCCCTGCTCGTCGTCCTGATCGCCATCGTGGCCCTCGTCGCCGTGCGTCTCGCCGGTAACGAGGTCTCCTCGACCTTCAGCGAGATCGGCTCCGGGCTCAGCTGAGCTAAGAGTCGAACGACAGAGAAGGACCCGCATCAGCGGGTCCTTTCTCATTTGGGCTCAGGTTCCCCGGACGAGTGCCGATAAAGGAATGCGCATGCAACACGTCCGACTTTAAGGAGGGGCATATGTTTGCTTTGTGGACCAAGGTAACGAGCTGGATTCAGGAGGAGAAGGGCGCCTCGATGGTTGAGTACGCCCTGCTCGTCGTCCTGATCGCCATCGTGGCTCTCGTCGCGGTGCGTCTCGCCGGCAACGAGGTTTCCTCGACATTCAGTGAGATCGGCTCCGGGCTCAGCTAGTTAGAAGCTCGACGAACGGAAGGGACCCGCTGTGCGGGTCCCTTCTTCTTTGGGACCATGGGCCGATCGACTCATTGCCCACCGATGTCAACCCTCGTACGGTCGGCGGCACCAGGTCGGATCGACACGGGGAGGCAGTCGTGTCAATGCTGTGGATCAAGGTTTTGGGACGGGCCAACGAGGAGAAGGGCGCCTCGATGGTCGAATACGCTCTGCTGATCGTCCTCATCGCAATTGTGGCCATCATCGCCATCAGGCTGGCTGGAGATCAGATATCCGAAGCTTTCAGCGACATCGGATCCGGGCTGGACTGAATCTCACGGCCGAAGGACGACAAACGATTCGTCTTCGAAGGTGGTCTTCCACCCGGCTGCCTCGAGCTCCCCGACCATCTCCTCATCCGCACTGAGCAGCACCTGCTCGATGCCGTCGCGTTCGAACACGGGTCCCCAGTCGGTATCCAGGTCCCTGACCTCGACGAACTCCAGCATCCGCTCACCGTAGAGCTCAGCCCGATCGTCGATGTAGACAAGTCGTTCCGGTCCCTCCGCCCAAATGAGGTATCCCCCGGTCCGGTCGTCGTGGAAGGTCGGGACATCAGCCAGAGTCTCGGCTGCAGCCACCGGGAACCTCTCCTCGTCGATCGAACCGTCGGAGGCAATCAGCACCGGTGTGACCAGGACGACCAGGACAAAGATCACGGCAGCAGGCATCGGGAACCGTCTCCGGGCCCCTACGGCGAGGCCCGCGAGTGCGGTGCCCATCAGAGGCACCAGGGCGATCCAGGCTGGCGGAACCGCTCTGGTGGCGCTGAAGGCCAGTAGCAAGAACGGAACCAAGATCACCATATGCGTCGGCGTGACCTTCCGTCGGGCGGCGCCGATCACGATGAGCACGATGCCGATCACGAAGGGCGCGAAGACGACTGAGAACAACTCCGGTCGTCTCCACTCCGACAGCAGTGCCAATGCGGGACCGGCCTCGGAGAAGTCGAGCAGGAACTCGACGATCCCCAGCCCGTGGGCGGTGAGGAAGCTCGTGAGACCGGCAACGACGGCAGTAGGGAGGGCCTTCCAGTCGCTTTCCATGATGATGGTCAGACCGACGTATGCGAGCCCTATGGCAAAGCTGCCATGCACCGACGCCCACATCCAGAACAGGAATGGGACGGTCCATCGGGTTGCCGGCCGGTCCCAGGCAAGTACGACCAGGGCGAACAAGGCGAACGAGAACAGAACGGGCCTGGGCACCAGGAAAGAGATCATCAACAAGGTAGTCAGGGCAACGATGATCGCCGTCGACCATTCACTTTTCGAACGTCGGTACGCGACCAAACCGATTCCCAGGAACGTGACCGAGCTCAGAAGCAGCATCATCGGCGGCACGAAGCCGAGACCCCAGTTCGCCTCCCCCCAGGAGTAGAGCAGTTCAGCCAGCCAGCTCTGGGTCAGCCACCGCTCCCCCAACATGGTGAAGGAAAACGGGTCTGCGACCAGCACCTCGGCAGCGTCGGCCTGAAGCTCCCCGGCTCTGACGTGCCAGAGGAACGAGTTGTCTCGGATAGGAGCCCACGCATCGATCACCAGAGCAACCCAGGGGACGATCAAGACCAGATGCGCCAGTGAGAAGCGCCGTGGAGACGGCTCCACCGCCGTCCCGGTCATCAGTCGGCGAATGCCCCGGCGATCTGGATCGCGGCCGGGCCGAGAAGCACGATGAAGAGGGCCGGGAAGATGCAGAACACCAGCGGGAACACCAGCTTGACAGGAGCGGCAAACGCCTTCTCCTGGGCCCGTTGGCGACGCTTGACCCGCATCTCGTCGGCCTGGACCCTGAGGACACGGGCGATGGTCACACCAAAGGCCTCGGCCTGGATCATGGCCAGGATGAACGAGCGCAACTCCTCGAGGTCCGTCCGGTCCAACAGGTGGCGCATCGCGTCCCGGCGACTTACGCCGACCCTGGTCTCCTGGAGCATCCGGAAGAACTCCTCGGAGAGCGGTCCGGGAACAGTGGCCACCACCCGGGAGAGGGCGGAGTCGAAACCGAGACCGGCCTCCACCGAGATCACCAGCAGGTCGAGGACGTCGGGAAGCGCCCGCAGCATGGTCTGGCGCCGCTCGTCGATCTTCCGGGTCAGCCAGGCATCCGGCCCGAAGAAGCCGAGCACTATCGGCATGGCGAAGAGGAAGATTCGCTGCATGTTGTCGCTGCCGAAGTCGACCAAGAAGAAGGCGGCGAAAAGCCCGGCCACTGTGGTCAGCAGCTTGATGACGATGAACGACGGCGCATCCAGGTTCCCCGGGTTGCCGGCGAGGACAATCTGATGCTGCTTCTTCTCCAGGTATCCGACCGGGGTGAATCGCCGTAGGAAGTTGGAGATCTTGAGCACGATCGGCCCGACAGTTCGCTGTGCGAGCGGCTTGGCCAGCTCCTCATCCCGAACCGTTCCCGCTCCGGTCCGTCGACCGTACAGGGCGAGTCGATTGGCCATGTCCTCTCGGGCCCGGGTCACCCCGAGTCCGACCCAGACGATGACGAAGAAGACCAGGGCCGACACCGTGATCACGGCGAGCATCTGACCATCGAGTGCTGTGACGTTCATACTTCGATATTCACAATCTTCCGGAGCCAGAAAATGCCACCGGCCATCAGGATCACGCCGGCCACAATCGCAATCCGCCCGAACGTGGCGTCAAGCAGTGGCTGTAGGTATTCGCGGTTGTTGAACCAGAGGAAGGCGCCGAGAGCGAACGGCAGTGAGCCGAGCACAATGGCCGAGATCCTGCCTTCGGCGGTCAGGGCCTTGATCTCGCCCTTGAGACGGTTCCGGGCCAGCATCGTATCGGCCACTGTCTGCAGGACTTCGGCCAGGTTCCCACCCACCTCACGCTGGATCTCGATGGCCATGGTGGCCCACTCGAAGTCCTTGGACTGGGTGCGGTCCACGATTCCCTGGAGGGAGTCCGGGACCGAACGACCGAGACGGGCCTCGACCACGGCCCGACTGAACTCGCGGGCCGTCGGGTCGGGTGCCTCGGTGGCCACGGCTTCGATTGCCTGAAGGAGGGAGTAACCCGCCCGTAGCGAGGTCGAGAGCAGGGTCAATGTATCCGGCAGCTGCCTCTCGAAGCGCTTCCGCTCCCGGTTGCCCGCGTACCTGATCAGGAACATGAATATGAGGAGTACTACGCCGAACGTGATCAGTCCGGCCAGTGGCGAGCTGAAGATGGCCATGAACACGCCGATCACTGCGGCCAGGCCGATCATGGCCAGGATTGCCTCGCCCGGGCTCATCGGGATGTTGGCCTGCTCCAGAGCCGCATTCACTCCGGAGAGAAGCCCGCGCTTGCGCACTTCCTCCTCGGCCGCCTGGCTGAACCGGTTGAGCAGCGGGATCCTCTGCAGGAACGGCTTCTTCTCCTCCTCGCCGGTACGGGACTTGCGCCCGTAGGCCTGAAGACGCTTGGCAAACCGTCCCCCACCCTGCTCCTCGTCACGACCGAACAGGATGACGATGAAGAGGAAGGCGGTGAGGCCGATCCCGGCCGCTGCGATCATCGCCAGGTTGGTGATAC
>JBOGEV010000162.1:0-18633 GCA_050742015.1 Acidimicrobiia bacterium | reverse complement strand
CTGGTGGATCGATTCCGGGTTGTGGTCTTCCCGGTGATCACAGGGAGCACCGGTCGAGAGCGCATCTACGACGGGTACCCCGACGTCGCCCTCGAGATGGTCGACAGCCGTACCTTCGACGGGAGAGCCCAGCTGCTCGAGTACGGCCCGAGGGTGCTCGCAGAACCGCCCGGCGCCTAGTGTCGGCCGCATTCGAGCGCGTCTGCGAAAACCGATAAGGGTGAACACCAGCGGGCGGTCCAACTTAGGCAGCGGTCTCCATGGGTAGCTTGTCTGGTTCGATGACCGAGGCCCACTACGACCTGGAAGGAGTGACCACCGCCGACCTGGTCGATGCCATGGGTCGTCTCCACCGGCACCGCTGCCATGTCCTCGATCTGGCCACCCCCACCCCGGGGCGACGACTCTTCGGGCCTGCGGTCACCATCTCGTATTTCCCCACGTGCAGTGCCGCGCTCGACCCGAGCCGGTACAGCTTCGGGAATCTCTTCCACGACGCCGTGGGTGACGAAGGTGAGGGAAAGGTCCTGGTCCTGGCCGGCAACGGGCACCCCGAGACCTCACTCGGTGGAGGCACCAAGTTGGCCCGCGCTCACCATTTCGGCCTGGCCGGCGTCCTCGCCGACGGCCGTCTCCGCGACTTCGCCGAATTGGCCGGCTACGACATCGCCGTCTACTGCCGGGGGGAGGCGACCCGGTGGGGCGGTGATGTGGTCACCCCCTTCCAGGCCAACGTCCCGGTGGTGTTCGACGGTGTCGGGATCCGCCCGGGTGACTACATCCACGCCGACTCCTCCGGTGCGGTGGCCATACCTGCCGCCGAGGTGGGCGCCGTCGTCGAAGGCGCGTTGGCCGTCGTAAGGGAAGACGCCGGCTTTCTCGACGCGATCGAGAAGGAAGGCCCGGGTCAGGTCGGGGACAGGTAGTCCCTCCAGGCGCTCCCGTCAACCAATCGTGACCAGGAGGGCCGGTTACGGTGGAGGCATGGCTGCGACCACGTTGCGGTCGAGACTGCAGGATCTGCCGGCCATTGTCATCGACCTGATCCTGGCGGTTCTATTGGCGATCGCAGTCACCGTGGCAATAAGCGTCGCTCCGGAACAGCGCGAGACTCCGTTGCCCGCCGCCTACGTCCTGGGACCGGCTTTGGGTGCTCTATCGCTGCTGCGGCGACGTTGGCCGCTGGCCGCGCTCCTCGCCTCGTCGGTGACGCTGTTCGTGTACAACCAGTTCGACACCCCGGGCATGTTCGCCGCGGTGCCTTTGTCGGTGACGTTGGCCACGGCATGGGCATCCGGTCGCCGGCTGTGGGCCCTGCTCGTCGCCGTCTGGTTCAGTCTCAGCCCGCTCTTCTTCCTCACCCTCAACGACGAACTCCTTCCTGATGACCTCACAACACGGCTTATCAGTGGTGTCGTATCAGACGTAGCACTGATGGCGGCCGTCCTCCTCCTCGGCGAGGCGATTCGAAGCCGTCGCGCCCTGGGCCGGGAGCATGCCCTGCTCGTCGCCGAGCAGGAGCGGTCCGAGTCGCTACTGCTCAACGTCCTGCCCGCCTCCATCGCCGACCGCCTCCGAGAGCGAGAGGAGCTGATCGCCGACGGCTTCGCCGACGTCACTGTGATGTTCGCCGACCTCGTCGAATTCACGGTGAGCAGCGACGGAGTAGGCCCGGGCGAGGTGGTGCAGGAGCTGAACAGTCTGTTCACCGTTTTCGACGAGCTCGTCGAACGACACGGGTTGGAGAAGATCAAGACCATCGGAGACGCGTACATGGTTGCCGGAGGTGTCCCCGACCCGCGACCCGACCACGCTAAGGCGGTGGCCCAAATGGCATTGGCGGTGCGGGACGCGGTGGCGGGGCGACTCGACCCCTCGGGACGACCCCTGGAGATGAGGATCGGGATCGACACCGGCCCGGTGGTGGCCGGGGTGATCGGACGGCACAAGTTCAGCTACGACCTCTGGGGCGACACCGTGAACACGGCGAGCCGCATGGAGTCCCACGGGGTACCGGGCCGCATCCAGGTGACCGAGCGCACCTATCACCGACTCAAGGACGATTTCGAGTTCGAGCGCCGGGGACCCGTCGAGATCAAGGGCAAGGGTGAGATGGTCACCTGGTTTCTGGTGGCAGGAACCGATGAGCAGACCAAAGACCTCAATGAACCTTAAGACTCGTCCCCTAGGTTCGCCGACCATGCGAATCCTCTATCTGCTCCTGATCCTCGTCGTCCTCGCCGCCTGCGGAGGCAATGGCGGTGACGGCGTCGACTCACCGTGCGACCTGACCGACGCCGAGCAGGTGCAGACCCTCTTCGGGGGCACCGTGGCCGAAGGAGTCGAAGGTGATCTGGGCAACTGCGACTTCGACCTCGAGGGGGGATTGGTGCCCATCGTGACCGTCTTCGAGTACGGCAGCGCCGACGGGTGGGACGGGACCCGACAGGGGTACGTAGACAACCGCAACGGCGTCACCGACGTCGACAACCTGGGCGATGCCGCCTTCTTCCCCAACGATGTCGGGGCCCGGGAGATGGTGGTTCAGGCCGGGGACCTGATCTTCTCGGTGACCGTGCTCACCGGCTTCGACGAGCCAACGGAAGACGTCATCAACGCCGTCACCGACCTGTCGGCCGCGATCGCCGAGGACCTCGGCTCCTGACCGGTCCCCATTGCCACCTGTGGAAAACTCGATAGCCTCGGTGGTCGCGAGGCGATGCCATGAACCGACAACTCTTCCCCCAGAACGTGATCGCCATGATCTGGGACTTCGACAAGACCCTGATCCCGGGCAACATGCAAGGTCCGCTGTTCCGCCATTTCGGGATCGACGAGGCCGCGTTCTGGGATGAGGTAGACGGGCTCGAGGACTGGTACTCGGCTCGGGGGGCCGATCTGATCGCCCGGGACCGTCTCTATCTCGACCACATCCTCACCTACGTCCGTGAGGGTCGGATGCAGGGTCTGAGCAACGACCTGCTGCGGCGCCTCGGCTCGGAGATGACCTTCTACCGGGGCATCCCCGACTTCCTCGAGCTGGTTCGCAAGTCGATCGAATCCGAGCCCAGGTTCGCCGAGCATCAGATCAAGCTCGAGCACTACATCGTCTCGACCGGTCTCCGCCAGATGATCCTCGGCTCCCCCGTCGCCCCCTTCGTGGACGACGTCTGGGCCTGTGAGTTCACCGAGATGGTCGCCCCGCCCGGCTATCGGGACCAGCAGGGCCGGCTGTTCTCGCCCGACGGTGAGATCCGCCAGCTCATCTACACAATCGACAACACGACCAAGACACGCGCCCTTTTCGAGATCAACAAAGGGTCCAACAAGAACGTCAACATCGATGTCAACGCCAAGATGGCTCGGGAAGATCGCCGGGTCCCGTTCCAGAACATGATCTACGTCGCCGACGGGCCGTCGGACGTCCCGGTGTTCTCGGTGGTCGAGGCCAACGGGGGCCGCACCTATGCCGTATACCGGCCGGGTTCCCAGGGTGAGTTCGAACAGGCGGCAAGGCTCCTGGAGCAGGATCGGGTCGATGCCTTTGGTGAGGCCGACTACTCCGAGTCGTCACACACGGCGATGTGGCTGACCCATGCGGCCGAGGGCATCGCCCGGCGCATCGTCAACGACCGGGAGGAAACACTGAGCGAGCGGGTCGGGCTTCCTCCTCGTCACGTATCCAGCGACTGAGCCGAACGTTATGCACCCCGTCACGCATGCGTGACGCCCTGCATTAGGTTCGTCCGGAGGACCCCTCTGGTGCGGGGGCGGCCCCGAAGGGCCGCCCACCGCTAGCTCCGTTGGGTAGGAGCACCCGCTACTTCTGACCGCGAGACACGGCAGAAGAAGACTGCGACGGGTGGTGGTCGGCGCGGTTGGGAGGCGGTCTGAGCTGACCCCCGAAGAAAAAGCGGCCCGTACTCATGCCTCTCCCTCACTCACGCCTCCCAAGCGCGTCCGATGATGATTATTCCCGAGAATCGGCGAGCGGTGAATGGGCTTTCCGACCTATCGCTCAGACCCGTGCCAGCGCCTGATCGAGGTCGGCGATGAGATCCTCGGCGGCCTCGATGCCGATGGAGAGCCGGATCATGGACTCGGTGACCCCCATTTCCCGTCTCAACTCGGGCTCGATGTTGGAATGAGAGGTGGTCCAGGGGTGAGAGGCGATCGACTCGGTCCCCCCCAACGAGGTCGTATGAGTGATCAGGCTCATCGAGTCGAGGAACCGAAAGGCCTCTTCCCTCCCTCCGGCCACGTCGAAGGAGATCATCGCCCCGCCCGAGGACCACTGACGCTTGGCCAGGTCGGCCCGGGGGTCGTCGTCGCCGATCTGCCCCAGATAGCGGACGTCGGCCACCTTGGGATGACCGGCGAGGAACTCGGCGACCCGAGCGGCGTTGGCCGTCTGCTTCTCGACCCTGATGGCATAGGTCTCCATGCTCCGCCCGAGAAGCCAAGCCGTATGCGGGTCGGCCGTGGTCCCGATCCGGTAGCGCATCGTCTTCAGCGGCTCGATCAACGCCATAGGACCGGTGACGACCCCGGCGACCAGGTCGCTGTGCCCGCCGAAGTATTTGGTGGCCGAATAGACCACGAGGTCCGCCCCGTGTTCCAGGGGCCGCTGGGCATAGGGCCCGAGAAAGGTGTTGTCGACGATGGTCAATGCCTGGTGCTCGGCAGCGATTCGGGCGGCGAGGTCGATGTCGAAGACGTCGTTGCTCGGGTTGGCCGGCGTCTCCAGGTACACCGCACCGAGATCGCGGTCCCCCACCAGCTCTGAGATCTCCGCCTCCGACGCCTCGGGGCCGAACGACGCCACCTGGTAGCCGAGGGGCGCCAGGACCTTGTACAGCATGGTGTTGGTCCCCCCATACAGCGGTGCGCTGTGCAGGATGAGGCTGCCCGGCCGGACATGGGTGAGAAAGGTGGTGAAGATCGCCGATGTCCCACTCGAGAAGAGAAGCGCCGCGTCAGCTCCATCCCAGACGGCCAGCCTGGTCTCGACGATCACCAGGTTGGGATGGTCCATCCGGGTGTAGATGAAGCCGACATCCTCCCCGGCCTCCGGCTCTTTCCCGCCATAGACGACCTCGAAGAGACGTTCCGCGGCTTCGGCCGACTCGAAGACAAACGTGGAGGTCTGAAACAGCGGGGGCTTGAGAGCGTCGAGGCCGTCGGCCGGATCCCAGCCCTTCTTCATCATCTCCGATGCGGGATCGACCATCCCCGGTTCAGACCTTCTTCTCGAGCATGTAGTACTCGGTGAACTCCGAACAACGCCCATCGGGGGCGAACCGGAGCAGGAAGCAATTGTGATACAGCTTCTCGGGTTCTTCCCCTTTGGCGAAGTAGCGGGTGGTGCCGATGGTCACCGCGCGGTCGTCGTCGACGGCGAAGACCTCGTAGGACGCCTCCCAGTCGTCCGGGGTGTCGGCGTTGTCGATCCAGCCTTCGACGATGGGCGCTTTGCCATCGACGCTCGAGTACGGCGAGTAGCGATACACGGCATCGTCGGTGAACAACGACTCGATCGGCCCCGGCTCGTTCCGCTTCCAGGCGTCGACGTAGCGATCGAGCCAGCCTTGAACATCAGAACTGTTCATACCGGCATCGTAGGCCCTGTTCCAGGGACGTCATCAGGTGCCCCAGTTGAGATAACCGTCCGGCCGCCGGATAATCGCCCTCGTGGTCAGCGCACTCAACGAGATCGGTTCCGCGGTCGCGGTCCTGCGCCCGGCGTCCCGAATTCTGGTCTTCACCGGTGCCGGGATCTCCACCGAGTCGGGGATCCCCGATTTCCGCGGGCCCGACGGGTTGTGGACCAAGGTCGACCCCGACGACTTCCACATCGACCGCTACCGGGCCAACCCCGAGCTGCGGGAACGAGGCTGGAAGATGCATCTCGACGGCGAGTTGTGGGGAGCCCGGTCGAGAGTCCAGCCCAACATCGGTCACCACGCCATCAGACGCCTCGCCGATGCCGGCAGGTTGGCGGGGGTGGTCACCCAGAACATCGACGGCCTCCATCACGAGTCCGGTCTGGACGACGATCTGGTCGCCGAGTTGCACGGGAACGTGAGGGAGAGCCACTGCGTCGACTGCGGCCTGACCTGGCAGACCGAAGAGATCCTGGCCCGGGTGGAAGCAGGGGATCTCGACCCGGCATGCCCGGAGTGTGGCGGCATGGTGAAAACCGCCACGGTCATGTTCGGCGAGCTCCTCCCCGAAGCGGAGATGGGCAAGGCGATGCGATTCCTCACGGTGGCCGATGCCCTTCTCGTGGTCGGTTCGACCGTTGCCGTGTGGCCGGCCTCGGATGTCGTGATGAGAGGCGCCCAGCGCTCCCTCCCCATCGTGATCGTCAACCAAGGTGCCACCGAGGCTGATCACCTGGCTGTGGTCAAGCTCGACGCCGGCATCGGCGAGGTCCTTCCCGACATCGTGGACGGGATCCTGGCTACTAACGGCCGCTGAGCCGTTCCACCACCGGAGCCATCGCCTCCAGATCAGGCTCGTAGAAGGTGTAGTAGGAGATCCCGAAACGCCGGCGACGGTGTTGCATGATCTCAGTGATCTCCTCGACCGATCCCACCAGCACCTGAGGTGACTCCGCAACCACGTCAGGAGAGGTGTTTGCTCCCTCACCGATCCGGCCGAGCACCTCGGGGGCGGACTCAGTGACATGGGCCTCGAACACCAACACGTTGAGCTCGATCTGGTCATACCGCTCGCCGGCACCCTCTCTGATCCAAGAGAGCTTCTCCTCGACCAGATCGCTCGTCGCCGACACCACGCCCTTGTCGAGCTGGCCCATGTGCCCTTCGTCGAGACGGATGCTGATGCCGACGATGTCCGCGACCCGCCCCGCCAGCTGCAGGACCTTGCGCCCCCCTCCGCCGATGAGCAGCGGGGGGTGCGGCTTCTGCACCGGTTTGGGCTGACCGTCGAGGTCGATCGAATAGTGCTTCCCCACGTGAGTGAAACGCTCACGACCCCAGAGGCCTTTGATCACCCCGATCGCCTCCTCCAGCCGCTCGATGCGCACCCCCGGCCGGTCAAACGGGATCCCGGACTTCGAATAGTCGTCGGCCAGCCATCCGGCCCCGATCCCAAACTCGACCCGCCCGCCGGAAAGCACGTCGAGGCTTGCCACCTCTTTGGCGACCAAGGCGGGGTGCCGGAAATCGTTCGCCAGAACCAACGTCCCGAGGCGCAGATCGACGTCGTCGATGGCAGCGGCCAGAGCCGGGACCGGCGCCAGCCGCCCCCCGAAGTGATCCGACAATGTGACGATCGAGTAGCCGAGATCCTCGGCCTTGCGCAGCTGGGTGTGCCACTCCTCGGCGTCTCTCGCCCCCAGCATGGCCCCAAATCGGAAGTGTCTCACCGCACGGATGCTACGAAGCCCTGCGGAGGATCTAATTCTCTCGCACACAACCTGGTGACGGTCATACCGTTCAGCCATGGAGTTTCGGGCGCTCACCATCGCCGACGTACCCGAGCTGACCGGGCTGATGAATCGTTTCGAGCGGTTCTGGGGGCTCCCGATCGCGACGTCGCCGAGCCAGGCCGAAGACGACCTCACCGCGCCCTTCGTCGACCTCGCACTCGACACCCGCGGCTACTGGCTCGACGGCGCCCTCGTCGCCTACGGGCTGGTCTGGCATCGCCCCAGTGGCGAGCGTCAGGAACGGGCATATCTCCAAGGCATGGTCGATCCCGAGCTGCGGGGCCAGGGAATCGGGCGACACCTGTTCGCCTGGGAGATGGAGCGGGCCAGGGAGTGGCTCTCTGGATGTGATCCCACGCTCCCCTGGTACATCCGGGCCGACGAGTGGGAGTGGATCGAAGACGCCCATCGTCTCTATCGGCGATTCGGGCTGGAACCGGTCCGCTACATCAAGGAGATGATCCGGCCCCTCGATGGGCACATAGAGGTCAACTCCATCGACGGTGTCCAGATCGTGCCCTGGGACCGGGCTCTCGACGAGGAAGCCCGGGAGACCCTCAACGGTGCGTTCGCTGACCACTGGGGCTCCACACCCTCCGACGCTGGGAGCTTTCAGCATCGGCTCGAATCGGACGGCACCCGGATCGACCTCTCGTTTCTCGCCGTCGCCCAGGGCGAAGTGGTGGGGGTCTGCCTCAATGCCGTCTTCCCCGAGGACGAATCCGTGTCCGGGCGCCGGGAGGGTTGGGTGATGGCGCTGGGTGTGGACCGGGCCTGGAGGGGGAAGGGTCTGGCCTCGTCCCTCATTACGACGTCGTTCAACGCCTTTGTCGATTCCGGGCTCACTCACTCGATGATCGGGGTCGACGCCGAGAACCCGACCGGCGCATTCAGGCTCTACGAGAAGCTGGGTTACGAGGTGCTCCACGGCACGATCACCTCGGAGCTCACGGTCGAGCCCTGATTCCCCCGGCCACGCCGGGACTCCCCCTTCGGGGGAGAAACAGAAGGTGGCTCCGCCGGTAGCCTGAGGTCATGTCCGGGTACCAGCCCCGTATGGACGACATGATGTTCACGCTCACGCATGTCGCCGGGTTGGAGGAGGTGTCCAAGCTCGAGGGGTTGCAACACGCCGACCCGGAGACTGTCGGCACCATCCTCGAGGAGGCAGGCCGTTTCTTCTCCGAAGTGATGGCGCCATTGAACGAAGTCGGCGACCAGCAGGGCTCGGTCCTCACCGGGGACGGCACCGTGAAGACACCGGATGGGTTCAAGGAGGCGTACTCCAAGTACACCTCCTCGGGTTGGGCCGGGGCGCACCTGCCCGAGAAGTGGGGTGGCGGCGGGCTTCCCTACCTGGTCGGCGTGGTCATCGAGGAGATGTTCAAGACGGCCAACATGGCCTTCTCCCTGGCCGCGATGTTGACCCACGGTGCGGTCGAGGCCCTGGAGCGCCACGGGTCGGAGGAGATGAAAGCGGCCTATATCGAGAAGCTCGTCAGCGGGGAGTGGGCCGGGACCATGAACCTCACCGAGCCCGAAGCCGGCTCCGACGTCGGTGCACTCCGCACCAAAGCGGTGAAGCAGGATGACGGGAGCTTCCGGCTCTTCGGGACCAAGATCTTCATCACCTGGGGTGACCAGGACCTGACCGAGAACATCCTCCATCTGGTGCTGGCCCGCACGTCCGGCGCCCCAGCCGGGACACGGGGGATCTCGATGTTCCTGGTCCCCAAGTACCTGCTCGACGAGAACGGAGAGCCGGGCGAGCGCAACGACCTCAAGGTCGTCTCCCTGGAGCACAAGCTGGGGATCCACGCCTCGCCGACTTGTGTCATCTCATACGGCGATGCCGGAGACGGTGCGGTCGGCTACCTCGTTGGCGTCGAGCAGGAGGGCATGCGGAACATGTTCACTATGATGAACATGGCCCGGGTCGGGGTAGGCATGGAGGGGGTTGCCATCGGTGAGCGGGCGTATCAGCACGCCCTCCGGTTCGCCCGGGAGAGGGTCCAGGGCCGGCCCGTCGGGGCCGAGTCCAGGAAGAGCGTCCCCATCATCGAGCACCCCGATGTCCGGCGGATGCTTCTCACGATGAAGTCGTACACCGAGGCAATGAGGTCACTGCTCTACCTGACCGCCGCCGAAGGAGACCACCTGGCTCGCGCCGAAACCGACGAACGACGAGAGCTGGCCGCGGATCGGCTCGCCCTGCTCACCCCGATCGTCAAAGCCTGGTGCACCGACGTCGGTGTCGAGATGGCCTCGCTCGGTGTGCAGGTCCACGGCGGAATGGGTTATGTCGAGGAAACCGGAGCGGCCCAATTTCTGCGCGACTCCCGGATCGCTCCCATCTACGAGGGGACCAACGGGATCCAGGCGATCGACCTGGTCCTGAGGAAGGTCCCGATGAACAACGGAGCGGTCGTGGCCGGACTGATCGGTGAGATGACTGAGGAGTTGGCCACGATGGAGGGTCACGAGGACCTGGCGCTGTTCCGTGAAGAGCTGGCCACGGCCATCCAGGGACTGGCCGAGTCCACCACCTGGCTCGGCGAGATGCTGGTGGAGGGGGACATCCAATCGGCCCTGGCCGGCGCCAGCCCCTATCTCCGTCAGTTCGGGATTGTCCTCGGCGGGTGGCTCATGGCCCGCTCCGCCGTGGCCGCAGTCGGCGCTCCGCCAGAGTTCGAGCAATCGTTCCTGGCGGAGAAGGTGGCCACCGCCCGCTTCTATGGGGAACAACTCCTTCCCACGGCCAACGGATTGGTCCCTGCGGTCAAGGGGGGTTCCGCCCTGCTCGAAAGCGTCACCTTCTGACCAGCGATAGGCTCCAACCGATTTGAGGCTCAACGATCGGGTAGTCGTGGTGACCGGCAGCGGCAGCGGCATCGGCGAGGCCATGGCCCGGCGTTTCGCAGCCGAGAGTCCCCGAGCCCTCGTGCTCGCCGATATCGACCTCGAGTCGGCCGGGTCGGTCGCAGCCGAATTAGGCGCTTTCGCCATCGAAGTCGACGTGGCAGCCCCTTCCTCGAACGACCTGCTCATCGACGAGACCGAGGAGCGGTTCGGGCCCGTCGACCTGTTCTGCGCCAACGCCGGGATCGGGTTCGCCGGAGACGATCAAACCCCGCCCGACCGTTGGGACTTCATGTGGCAGGTGAACCTGATGTCGCATGTCCACGCCGCCCGCCGCTTGATCCCCGGTTGGCTGGCCCGGGGCGACGGCTATTTCCTCTCAACGGCCTCGGCGGCTGGGCTCCTCACCAACCTGAAAGCCGCTCAGTACTCGGTGACCAAACACGCCGCCGTGGCCTTTGCCGAGTGGCTGGCGATCACCTACGGAGACCAGGGAATCAAAGTGAGCTGTCTCTGCCCGATGGGGGTGAAGACCCCGCTTCTCGATTCTGCAGACGAGTTCCATGCCCTGCTCGACCCGCTGGCGATCGAGCCGGAGCAGGTGGCAGATGCGGTCGTGGCCGGAATCGCCGCCGAGGAGTTCCTCATCCTCCCCCATCCCGAGGTGGCGAAGTTCTTCCAGAACAAGGCGAATGATTACGACCGGTGGATCGGGGGAATGAGAAAGGTGCAACGGACTGTTTTCCCAACTTGAGGGGCGGGGCAGAATTGAGGGAAATGAGCACGCGGAAAGTGGTCGTGACCGGGATCGGCGTTGTGGCTGCTCCCGGGGTGGGGATCGACGACCTGTGGAAAGGTCTCCAGCAACACCCAAAGGGACCCGGGCCGCACCTGGTCGCCAACTGGGACCCTGAACCCTGGCTGCCCAAGCGTGAGCATCGCCGTCTCGATCGGTTCACCCAGTTCGCCATGGTCGCGGCTCACGAAGCCCTGGAGCAGTCAGGGTCACTCGACATCGACCCAACCCGAGTCACGGTTTCGGTGGCGACCGGGATCGGGGGCCTGGAGTCACTCGAGGAGCTGGTGCACGTGGCCGACGAGGACGACCCCCGGGCCTCGCCGTTCCTGATCCCGATGATGATGGCCAACGCGGCAGCCGCCGGGATCTCGATCAAGTACGGGTTCGGAGGGCAGGTATCGACTCCCTCCGTCGCCTGCGCCGCTGGGACCCAAGCCATCCTCGACGGTCTGCGCCAGATCCAGTGGGGTTACGCAGATGCCGCGGTGGTCGGGGGCACCGAGGCCGCTGCGCGAAGGTCCGCGCACGAGGGCTTCAAAGCGGCCCGCGCCCTGTCTCCGACCGGCACCGCCCGGCCCTTCGACGTGGACCGCGATGGGTTCGTGATGGGCGAGGGGGCCGGAATCATGATCCTGGAAGCGGAGGAGGTGGCCAAGGAGCGGGGGACCAAGGCCCTGGCCGAGCTCAAGGGCGGTGCGTCCACCGCCGACGCCCACCACATCACCGCACCCCACCCGGAGGGCGAGGGGGCGGAGCGGGCAATCCGTCTCGCCCTCGAGGACGCCGGTATCACCCCTGCCGACGTCACCTACGTCAACGCCCACGGGACCGGAACGGATCTCAACGATCGCACCGAAGGAGGCGTCATCGACCGGGTGTTCGACCGCCAGCCGGCGGTGTCATCGATCAAGGGGACGACCGGGCACGCCCTCGGCGCCTCGGGCTCGATCGAAGCCGCGGTGGTGGTCGAGGCGATCCGCCGCCACGAATTGCCGCCGAACATCGGCCTGACCAACCAGGACCCCGAGATCCCGCTCGACGACATCGTCCGGGAGCCGAGGGAGTGGGAGCCGGCACCGGCCCTCACCAACTCCTTCGGCTTTGGCGGACACAACACTGTCCTTGCGTTCACGCCGGCGGTGTGAAACACGAGGACCGTTGGTAACATAGAGCCATTGAACGGGAGCTCGGTGAGACCGGGCTGAGAGGGGGTCTGTGCAGACCCCGACCGATGAACCTGATCCGGGTAATTCCGGCGTAGGGACCCATCTCATCGCTCCCCACAAACCGAGGAGCTGATGAAGATGCGAAAGACCCTGGCTCTGATGGCGACCCTCGTTGCCGTCGTCGCCTGTGGTGAGGGCGAGGCCGAGCGACCGGAGAGTCTGAGGTTGATCTCCCACGACTCGTTCGCCGGCTCTGTCAACGAAGAGACCTTTGCCGCCTTCACCGAAGCCACCGGGATCGAAGTGGAGATCATTGCTGCGGGTGATGCCGGTTCGATGGTGAACCAGGCCGCCCTGTCCCGGGACAATCCCCTGGCCGATGTCCTGTTCGGGGTCGACGACACGTTTCTCTCTCGCGCCCTGGAGGAGGAGATCTTCGTCGAGCACCGCAGCCCCCTCCTGGAGAGCGTGAGTGCCGACCTCAGGCCGGAGACCGAGATGGTCACACCCATCGACTTCGGCGACGTGTGCCTCAACTATGACAAGGGTTGGTTCGCCGAGACCGGGACCGCGGTCCCGACCGAGCTCGATCAGCTCCGCGACCCCGAATACGCCGGCGTCCTCACTGTGGAGCACCCCGCCACCTCGTCCCCAGGTCTCGCCTTCCTCCTGGCGACCGTCGCGGAGTACGGGGAGGAGTCGTGGCTCGACTTCTGGACCGACGTCAAGGAAGGCGGGGTCAACGTGGCCCCGGACTGGGACACCGCCTACTACAGCGACTTCCTCCCCTACGGGGGTGAGAGCTCGCTGGTCGTCTCCTACGCCTCATCGCCACCGGCCGAGGTGATCTTCGCCAGCGAGCCGATCGA
Organism: Acidimicrobiia bacterium; assembly: GCA_050742015.1. Taxonomy (GTDB): domain Bacteria; phylum Actinomycetota; class Acidimicrobiia; order Spongiisociales; family ZC4RG35; genus JARDZU01. The sequence continues at coordinate 5,484 of JBOGEV010000162.1, read as the reverse complement.
AGAGGCACCCACCGGCGTGGTCGAGGCCGGCTGCTACCGGCAGGTCGAATACGCCGGGGTCCTATCCGGGACGGAGTACCCCGAAGCAGCCGGGGAGCTGATCGACTTCATGCTCTCGGTCGAGTTCCAGGAGACGATCCCTCTCACCTGGTTCGTGTTCCCGGCCAACGGCGAGGCGAACCTCCCGCCCGAGTTCATCGAGCACACCATCGTCCCCGCCGACCCGGCCCGGCTCGATCCGGCCATAATCGCCGAGAATCGTGATCGGTGGATCGATGAATGGGTTGCCGTGATGGAGGGTTGATGAAATCCATCCGCTGGGGCCGGGTCCTGGTTGCCGCGGTCCCGGCGGTCTTCATCGGCTACTTCTTCCTCTACCCCGTCGCCCGGATCCTCGCCCTCGGTCTCGCCGAGCTCGACGTCGGGTCGGGAGGGGTCCAAGCCCGTCTGCTCCGGATCGGCTGGTTCACGCTGTGGCAGGCGGCGCTCTCGACGATCTTGACCATTGTGGCGGCGGCCCCCATGACCTGGGCCGTCTCGCAGTTCGACTTCAAGGGCCGGCGCCTGGCAATGGCGCTGGTCACGGTGCCGTTCGTCCTGCCCACGGTGGTGGTGGGCACCGCTTTCGTCGCCCTCGGTTGGCGAGACTCGGTCGGGGCCATCCTCGCCGCCCACGTGTTCTTCAACATCGCGGTGGTGGTCAGGACTGTTGGCTCGTTGTGGTCCCGTCTCGACCCCAATCTGCACGATGCGGGCCGGGTCCTCGGCGCCGGTGAGTGGAAGGTGTTCCGGACCATCACCCTGCCCCTGCTCCGGCCCGCCATCGCAGCTGCCGCCTCGATCGTCTTCTTGTTCACCTTCACCTCTTTCGGGGTCGTCCTCATCCTCGGCGGGTACCGCTACGCCACACTCGAGGTCGAGATCTACCGCCAGGCGGTGACCCTCTTCGACCTGCCCTTGGCGGCCGCCCTGGCCGTGGTGCAATTGGTCGGGGTGACGGCCGCGCTCTACGCCTACTCGCGATATCAGGAGCGCCATGCATCAACCTGGGCCCTCCGCTCCGAGGCGGAACGGCCCCAGGCCAGTGGGCGGACCCAGGCCGTGGTCTGGGCTGCGGTGGGAGTGACGCTGCTCGCCCTGGCCATCCCGCTCGGAGTGCTGGTCGCCCGGTCACTCCAGCCCGGCTCCTATCAGGCTCTGTTCCGGGACGACCCGGTGGTCGGGGTGCCCATCGCATCGGCGGGCAACAGCCTCCTCTTCGCCGTCATCGCCTCGACGATGGCCGTGGCCATCGGGGTGATGGCCTCAGCCGTCATCACCGGGGGTCGGGGCACCCTGTCCCGCTGGTTCGACCTGACTCTGATGCTCCCGCTGGGGACCTCGGCGGTCACTATCGGCTTTGGGTTCATCGTCGCGCTCGATCAGCCGGTGGATCTCCGCGCCTCGTTTTGGCTGGTGCCCATCGCCCACGCCCTGGTCGCCATACCGTTCGTGGTCCGGACAACGGTGCCCACCCTGCGCTCGATACCGCCGGAGACCAGGGAGGCGGCCAGGGTCCTCGGCGCCTCCCCCGGCCGGGTGTGGCGGGAGATCGACCTGCCGATCGTGAGTCGGGCCGCCCTGGTGGGAGCCGGATTCGCCTTCGTCGTGTCGCTGGGCGAGTTCGGGGCAACGTCGTTCATCGCCCGGCCCAACACGGCCACCATGCCGGTGATGATCTTTCGCCTCCTCTCCCGACCGGGAGCCGGGTCTTTCGCCATGGCCCTCGCCCTGGCCGTGGCCCTGGCCGCGCTGACCGCGCTCATCATCCTTTGGATCGACCGTCTCCAATTCGGGGAGATCGGGACCTTCTGATGTTGGGTGTGGAGTCGATCGATGTCCGTCTTGGGGACAAGCAGGTACTCCATGACCTGTCGTTGTCGGTGGGCGACGGAGAGACGGTGGCCGTCCTCGGGCCGTCGGGCTCGGGCAAATCCACGCTGCTCCGGGCGGTGGCCGGGTTGGTGACGGTCGAATCGGGCTCGATCGCCTGGGACGGCGAGGACATCACGACCATGCCCACGCACGTGCGGGGATTCGGCCTGATGTTCCAAGGGTATGCCCTGTTCCCCCATCTCGACGTGGCCGGCAATGTCGGCTTCGGGCTGAGAATGGCCGGCGTCTCCGACGGCATGCTCAGGGAGCGGGTGGGCAACGCTTTGGAGTGGGTCGGCCTCGCGGGGTTCGGCGGTCGCTCGATTGCCGACCTCTCTGGAGGAGAGAAGCAGCGAGTGGCCCTGGCCCGCACTCTCGCCCCCGAGCCCCGGCTGGTCATGCTCGACGAGCCGCTGGGCGCCCTCGACCGGGCGCTGCGGGAGCGACTCATGGTCGAGACCCGTCAGATCCTGACCGATCGGGGAGTAACCGCCCTGGTGGTGACCCACGATCGGGAGGAGGCCGTCGCCCTCTCCGATCGTCTCGCCATCATGCGGGGCGGCACCATCATCCAATCCGGCCCCCTCCCCACCATCCTCGCCCATCCCGTCGACGACTGGGTCCGGGACTTCCTGGGGTAGGCGCCCCTCCACTTCTGTGCGGGTTTACCGCGCTTCCTGCCGCGCGAACCCGCACAGAACGGGTCAGGCCCTCCACGAACGCACCTTGGTCTCAGGAGGCGGAAACGGCGCCAGCTACGTCATGTACGGGTTGCTCCTCGAACCCGGGGGCGGATGATGCGGCGCCAGATGAACCAAGCGAGGGCGATGGCTATGGCGATGAGTACCACGTTCTGGAACAGCTCCAGTGGTTGCTCGACCTGCTCCCAACGCTCTCCGAGCAGGTAACCCGCCCCGACCAGCACCACGTTCCAGACCAAGCTGCCGATCAAGGTGTAGAGGGTGAACGGGACGATGGACATTCGGCGGAACCCGGCCGGGATCGAGATGAGGGACCGCATCAGGGGCACACACCGGCAGAGGAGGACCGCGATGTTGGCCCGCCGGTCAAACCAAGCCTCGGTCCGGTCGAGGTCGGCCTCGTCCAGCCCGAGCCAGCGGCCGTAGCGAGCAACGAGCGCTCGGAGCCGGACCGGTCCGATGGCGGCCGAGATCCCGTAGAGGAGGAAGGCGCCGACCATCGACCCGATGGTTGCGGCCACGATCATCCCGACAAGCGATGCCCCGCCCCGAGCGGCGACGAATCCGGCCAACGGGAGCACCACTTCGGAAGGGATCGGAGGAAACAGATTCTCCAGGGCGACCAGGAAGGCGACGCCTCCATACCCCAGGGTCTCGACCACTGAGGTCACCCACTCGACCAGACCATCGAGCACCTTTGAAAATCCTTCCAGATCGGAGCGCGACCACGGTAAACCGGGTCGAGGGGCAGGTTGTCGACAGGAATTGGCCTCCACTACAGTCTCGGCCCGCAACCCCTGATGGAGGACCATTCCTTGAACCTGTCAATCTTGGCTGCCGAAGGCGGCTACCAGGAGTTCACTCTCGGCACCGCCGAGTGGGCCTGGCTATGGGTGGCGGCCGCTACGGCAGTCCTCGCCCTCATTGTGGGTGTGGTTCTGTCCCGCGGCGTCCTGAAGGCCGATCAGGGAACCCAGTCGATGAGGGACATTGCGACCTCCATCCAGGAAGGGGCGATGGCCTATCTGCGCCGCCAGTTCAAGACCATCGTCGTCATCCTCATTCCACTGGCGCTCATCGTGTTCTTCACTTCGACCGCGGTGCTCGCGCCGGACGGGACCGAGGCGCTCACGTTCGTCCAGTCGGGGGCATGGCGAACCATCGCCTTCATCGCAGGTTGTTTCCTCTCCGGGTTGACCGGGTTCATCGGGATGTCGCTGGCAGTGCGAGGCAACGTCCGCACCGCCGCTGCCGCCCGTTCGGGCTCGCTGCCGGCCGCCCTGAAGGTCGCCTTCCGCACTGGTGGCGTGGCTGGGATGTTCACCGTGGGCCTCGGTCTGCTTGGGGCGACGATCATCATCATGGTCTTCCAGAACACCTCCTCGGCGATCCTCGTCGGATTCGGTTTCGGTGGGTCCCTCCTCGCCCTCTTCCTGCGGGTCGGAGGTGGGATCTTCACCAAGGCCGCCGATGTGGGCGCCGACCTGGTGGGCAAGGTCGAGCAGGGCATTCCCGAGGATGACCCGCGCAACCCGGCCACCATTGCCGACAACGTCGGCGACAACGTGGGCGACTGCGCAGGGATGGCTTCTGACCTGTTCGAGTCCTACGAGGTCACCCTGGTCGCCTCGATCATCCTCGGCGTGGCGGCGTTCAACTCGATCGGCGCCAATCCCGCCCTGGGCCTGGTCTTCCCGGTTGTGATCCGCGCCATCGGCGTTCTCGCCTCGATCGTCGGTGTGTTCCAGGTGCGGGCCACGCCGAAGGACAGGTCGGCCATGGCCCCGATCAACCGAGGCTTCCTCACCGCCGGCCTGCTCACCGTTGCTGGGACGCTGGCCGTCGCCCTCCTCTATGTCGGCAACGAGAACGGCAACGAGGGGTGGAAGGTTTTCGGTGCGGTGGTGGCCGGACTCGTGCTGGCCCAGGTGGTGAGCCGTCTCACCGAGTACTTCACGTCGACCGAGGAAAAGCCGGTGCAGGAGATCGCCGAGGCCACCCAGACCGGACCGGCCACGACGGTGCTCTCGGGGATCTCGTCGGGTCTCGAGTCTTCGGTGTGGGCCATCGTCGCCATCGCCGGAGCGCTGGGGGTGGCCGTCGCCCTGGGCGGGGGCAACATCCAGTTCTCCCTTTACCTGGTGGCCCTGACCGGGATGGGCATGCTGGCAACCACCGGGGTCGTCGTGTCCGAGGACACTTTTGGCCCGGTGGCCGACAACGCCGCCGGGATCGCCGAGATGTCGGGCGAGTTCCACGGGGAGGCCCGAAGCGTGATGGTCGGTCTCGACGCTGTGGGCAATACGACCAAGGCCGTGACCAAGGGTTTCGCCATCGGGTCGGCCGTCATTGCGGCCGTGGCGCTATTCGCCTCGTTCATCGAGACCATCGCCGGAGAGCTCGGGTTGACCACCGAAGGGTCGGATCTCTTCTCCCTCCCTGAGACCTCGATCAACGTGGCCGACCCCACGACCTTCATCGGGCTCCTGATCGGTGGGTCGGTGGCCTTCATGTTCTCCGGTCTCGCCATTCGCGCCGTCGGGCGCTCGGCTGCGGTCGTCGTCCAGGAAGTCCGTCGTCAATTCGCAGACGGGGCCATCATGCGGGGCGAGCGCCGTCCCGACTACGGCCCGGTCATCGACATCTGCACCGCCGCCTCGCTGCGTGAGCTGTTGACCCCGGCCCTGCTTGCAGTGCTCACTCCGGTGATCATCGGCTTCGGCATCAACTACTTCGCCCTCGGCGCCTTCCTGGCGGCATCGATCCTGACCGGCCAGCTCATGGCCAACTTCCTGTCCAACTCGGGTGGGGCGTGGGACAACGCCAAGAAGTACATCGAGGACGGGCACTATGGAGGGAAGGGCTCCGA
>JBOGEV010000161.1:0-37771 GCA_050742015.1 Acidimicrobiia bacterium | reverse complement strand
ACCCCATAGGGTCGGAACGTCGCGCCAAAAGGGGTGTCTTCCCCCTCAGAGGTCGATGGCCACCCCGGGTTTCCCGGCGATGATCTCGAGGCCGTTGGCTCGTTCACGAAGCCAATCGTGAGTCCCGTCCAACATCAGGTCGGTGTGGGCGGGGTCGTGGTGGTAGGTGGAGAGCATTTTCACCTGAGTCTGGCGGGCGAATTCGAGGAGTTGGGTGTACGAGCTGTGCCCCCACCCCACCCGCTGTTCGTACTCCTGGTCGGTGTACTGGGAATCGTGAATGAGGAGGTCGGCCTCCATGGCCAGGTCGTGGCCTGAAGTCCACTCGGGATCCCCCGGGAAATCGTTCGAGCAGAGGGCGGGCTCGTGATCGGGGATATAGGTGATCGAGGAACCGGAGTCGTCCAGGCGATAACCGAGTGTTGGGCCGGGGTGACAAACCAGGTCAGCCGTCACCCGGACGGAGTCGATCTCGAACACGCCGGGTGGCACATCGTGGAAGGACACGCTGGGCAGGTCCCTGACCCGCACCGGGAAGAGGGGAGGTGACAGGTACCGGCTCAACCGCTCCTGCAGTGTCTTGGTGGTCGAGATCGGACCCCAGATGTGGACATCGATCTCGGGGTCGAGCAGGGGCGTGAAGAAGGGGAGCCCCAGGATGTGATCCATGTGGAGGTGGGTGAGGAGCACGTCGACCCGATCGAGGCCCGTGGCGTCTCCGCTCAAGGTGCGGATCCCCGACCCGGCATCCAGGAACAGGTGCCTGCCGGAGCTGGCGACGACCTCCACCGCCGAGGTGTCCCCTCCATAGACTGCGGTCGCCGGCCCCGGGCTGGCAATCGAGCCGCGCGTTCCGCAGAGCTTGACTCTCAGCTCTGCACCTCCCAGAAGGTGGCGAGCACGCCGAGAAACCTGTTGCCCTGGCCTTCAATCGGGATCGCCGTGACCTCGACCTCCCGCCAGGCCCCGTCCATGCCCTGGAAGCGAAGGGCCTTGTGACCGGGAACCTGTTTGGTGAGGGCAGCGACAACAGGGAACTCGCCGTCGGGGAGCACCTCACCTTCGAGATCGGTGACCTGCCACATCCCGATCAGCTGCTCGGCGCGGATGGGGCCGGCATCGTCGAACTGAACCCCCAGGAGGCCCTCGGCCGGCTCGTTGTAGAAGATCAGGTCCCCCGAGTGGTCCATCATCCACATCGGGATCGTGAGATAGCTGGCGAGTTGCCGAAGCAGGATCAACTCCAGGGGCTGCTGCATGAGGGGAAGGTACAAGCTGGGCGCCCTCCCCATGAATATCGCCGCGCCAAAACGGGTGCCAAAACGGGTTCCCAGCCTTCGGTTCCCATTGACCGAAGACACCGTTATGGTGCTCAACGGGTCCCGGGAGGGCGACCTGACAATCTGTTCGAGGTCCACCAATGCATCGACGTGTATCCCTGCTGCTCGTACTGGCCGTCATAGCGGCCTGCACCGCCGAAACGGTCGAGACCACAACGACTTCCACGACCACGACGGTCCCGACCACGACCACGACTGCAGGGCCCACGACCACCACCATCCCGCCGTTCGCCATCGAGAACGCCCCACCTGAGCTGGTGGCGGTAGTCGAGGACTTCTACCAGTACGCCTCCGGCGAAGCGACAGAGGCGCCGCTTGCACCCGAACCGGTCTTGGCCTCGATCAAGCCGGCGCCGGTCGAGACCCCCCGCGCCGGCGTCTCCTCGGTCGGCACCTTTCAGGGACAGGGGGTTGCCACCGTCGAGATGGATGGCGACCTGTTCCTCGCTGTCAACGATGGCCCCGGGTGGAGGATCGTCGGTGGAAACTGGCCAAACCTCTCGTTGCCCGCCTACTACGGGCCCAGCCCCCGTCTCGTGGCAGTGGTCGGTTCGGACGCCCGTCCTGGCGAGGATGTGGGAACCAGCCGGGCCGACAGCATCCACTTCGTCGGCCTCGACGGGGCCGGGAAGGGCGGAATCATCGGCGTGCCCCGGGACTCATGGGTACCCATCGCCGGTGGCGGACGGTCCAAGATCAACGCCTCGCTGAACATCGGCGGTCCCGAAGTGATGATGCAGACGTTCCGCGACCTGTCCGGTCTTCCCCTGGAGGGCTATGTGCTCACCGGTTTCGTCGGATTCCAGGAGATGTTGGGCAACGTCCTCGGGGGCATCGACCTCGTCGTGCCTTTCGCCATCTACGACAACGCCTCCGGCGCCGCATTCGAGCCCGGGGTGCAGTATGTGAACGGGCCGCAGGCCCTCGCCTTCTCCCGGGCGAGGAAGGCCTTCGCCAATGGCGACTTCACCCGGTCGGCGAATCAGGGCTTGGTATTGATCGACGCGGCCAAGAATCTGAGGACCAAAGGATACGGGGCGATACCCCGGCTGCTCGAGATGTCCGAGCCGTTCATGTTGACCAATCTCAGCCCGGAGCAGCTTCTGACATTCGCCGCCCTGACCATCGGAACGGATCTGGACACCATGCCCAACATGGTGACTCCGGGCTCGGCCGGATGGGCCGGGAACGCCAGTGTGGTCTACCTGGGGTCAGGCGTGGGCGCGCTGTGGGCCGATCTGGCTGATGGGAGGCTCGGGAGCTGATCCCGAACCGAGTAATTCAGCGACGGGCCTCGGGTCAGGAGGCTTCGGTGTCGGGCTCCTCCGGCGAATCCTCGAAGTAGCTCAGGTCGATCACTTCCTGGTGCTGGCGGAAGTGCTCCCAACAGGGGTCGCAGAACAAAATGCGCCAGCGGATGGCCTTCCCTGAGCCGCCGACGAAGAAATCTCCGCGATCGACTTCTTGGCCGTGCTCACAGTTTGCTGTGAGCTCGCCAATGGCAGTCCGGCCCACGACAGAGGCTACGAGGGTCCCCGATCCTCGCACCAACGTCACCTTTGTGTCAGCAGCAGCAGCCATCACACATAAACACTCGGCACATTCGAGCACCGACGTGAGGGACTTCTGCGGATCTTCGTGGATCCGGGGCCGGGTTACCGTGCCGGTCGATGGCCAGGTCACTTCGCCTGATGACGGCAAACCTCCTCAATGACAAAGCAGACCCCGCCGACCTGGCCGGGATCCTCGACCGACTCCAGCCCGATCTCGTCGTGACCCAAGAATTGGGCCCTGGTGCCGCCGAGGTGATTGCCGACCGATTCGCGCACCACGATCTCCGACCCGAGATCGACCATCGCGGTCGTGGGATCGCCAGTCAGCTCCCTGCTCGGTTCGGCGAGATCCCCCTGCCCTGGCGCCCCGGTCTCTGGGGCGAGATGGAGGTTGGGCCGAGACGGCTGGTGCTCGCCACAGTCCACATGCGAAACCCCACGGTGCTGCCCTGGTGGACCTCGGTGCGGATTCGGGGACGCCAACTCGATGCCCTTTTCGACTGGGCCGAGTCGGTCGGGCGGGACGAAACTCTGGTCGTAGCCGGTGATATGAACGCCTCGCCGTCATGGCCGGTGTACAAGCGGCTGGCCGGCAGGTGGGATGATCTGGTGGCCGCCTCCGCACTGTCGTCCGGGGCGGAAATCCGCCCAACTTGGGCCTGGCGTCCCGGTTGGCCCCGGATGCTCCGCATCGATCACGTCTTCGGCACCGGAGCAAGGGTGGTGACCACTCGGGTCGAGCCGGTGCGAGGCTCCGACCACGCTGCCGTGATCGTCGACCTCGAACTGGTCAGCGAAACCGGCTGAGGGAGAACCTCGAGATGTCGTGGCTGGTCTGCCCGGCGAGGGCGAGGTCGGCCATGATCTCGCCAACCACGGAGGCGAACTTGAACCCGTGACCGGAGAAACCAGCGGCCACGATCACCTGGGGGTTTGCGGGAACGGAGTCGATGATGAAGTGCTCATCTGGGGAGTTTGTGAAGAGACATGTCTTGAGGGCCATGGTCGGCCCGTCCGCTTCGGGAAAACACCCGGTCAGGGCGGCTCGAAGCACTTCCTCGTCCCTCCCGTCGACGATCCGGTTGACCTCGTCGGCTGTGGTCACCTCCTCCAGGTGGTGGTACCGGCCGATCTTGAACCCGGGCACACCGAACACCGGAAAGCCGTAGTAGCGCCCCTCGTCGATGGCCAGGTTGAACACGGGGAATCGAGCCGGGGTGAACAATTCGGGGCTCGTCGGGTGGAACCAGCCCAGGACCTGGCGCTCCGGGACCGCCAGGCGGGCTAGGTCGGGGAGCATCCGGGCGGTCCAAGCTCCGGTGGTGACCACCAGCGTCGACGCCTCGTAGGTTGCTCGGTTGGTCTCGACCCGTACCCCGCCCCCAGGGGTCGAAGCCCAGTTCCGAACCTCCTCACGGGCCTGGATCCGGGCCCCCGCCTCCAGGGCGGCTTCGACATGGGCCACGATGCATCGCTCGGAGAGGAGGAAGCCGCCCTCAGGTTGAAACAGGCTCATCGTGTCTTCGGGTAGTCGGTAGCCGGGAAACCTGGCGTTCAGGGCCGAGGCGTCGAGCACCTCATGCTCCAAACCATGGATGCGGCACGACTCCAGGGAGCCAGAGAACACGTCGCCCTCGGCCGGGCCGGCGTCGACAGAGCCCGTCACATGGACCAGTCTCTCCCCGGCCGTAGCCTCCAACTCGTGCCACAGCTCCCGGGCCCTCAACATCAGCGGGACATACGAGGGGTGTTCGTAGTAGGCGAGCCGGAAGATCCGATTGACCCCGTGCGACGAGCCCAGGTCGTGAGGGATGTCGAATCGTTCCAACCCGAGAACTTGCGCCCCACGCCTGGCGAGGTGATGCACGGCGGCGCTCCCCATCCCACCCACACCGATGACGATCACGTCGTACACCCCCAAATTGTCACGAAAAACCGCGCCTGGCGCGGCATTTGCGCCCAATTTCGAGGTGTTGGCCTGCCGTAGGCTGGCATCAGCCGATGGCAGAGAGCGAATACCAGCGCAAACGCCGATTCGAGGAGACCCCGGAGCCGCCGGGCACCGGAGTCGATGGCGACGTAGACCCGCTGACCGCACCACCGGGTGATCGTTTCGTCATCCACCAACACCACGCCACCGCCCTCCACCATGACCTGCGTCTGGAGATGTTCAATGGGCCGACCCCGGTATTGGTCTCGTGGGCGGTGCCCAAGCGTCTTCCCCGAAACAAGGAGAAGAAGACCCTGGCCATCCGCACCGAGGACCACCCGATCGAGTATCTCGACTTCGACAGCGACATCCCCGACGGGTACGGCAAGGGCGCAGTGCGGATCTACGACACGGGGCGATACGAGATGGTGGATCGAAGCGAGGACAGGATGACCTTCCGCCTCGACGGGTCACGTCAACGGGGGGTGTTCCACCTGATAAACACGGGGGAGAAGGACGGAAAGGAACAGTGGCTGGCAATCATGTCCAAAGACGAACGCCCCCGCCGCCAGAAGCGGCCCCTACCGGAGCCGATGCTGGCAACCCTGGCCGGCGATCCCTTCGACGACCCGGAATGGGCCTTCGAGCCGAAATGGGACGGGATTCGCGCCATCGCCATATGCGACGGGTCCACGACCCTCCTCTCGCGGAATCAGCGCGATATCACCGCCGCCTATCCCGAGTTGCATCGGCTCCACGATCAGTTGGTGGCGCACGACGCCATGGTCGATGGAGAGATCGTCGCCCTCGAGAACGGGGTGCCATCGTTCCAGCTCCTGCAGCGGAGGATGCACGTCCGGGATCCGGACCAGATCGCCAGACTCGCCCGGGAGATCCCGGTGTGTTTCATGATCTTCGACGCCCTGTATCTCGATGGGGAGAACCTGACGTCCATGTCCTATGAGAATCGTCGGGAACGGCTCGAGGCCTGCGTGGTGCCGTCGCCGATCCTCCAGCTGTCGCCTTCTACGGTGGGCAACGGAGTCGCCCTCTTCGACGCCGTCGCCGAGCAGCAGATGGAAGGGGTGATGGGGAAGAAGCTGACTTCCACGTACGAACCGGGGGGCCGATCGAAGCATTGGCTCAAGTTCAAGACCAAGTTCGATGCCGACGTGGTGATCGTCGGCTGGACCGAGGGCACCGGTAATCGAGTGGGCACTATCGGTTCGCTGGCGATGGCCCTCTACGACGACGGTGAGCTCCGCTATGTGGGCCAGGTGGGGACCGGGTTCACCGAGCGCACCCTGCCCGAGACGATGAGACGGCTCTCCGAGCTTGGGGAAGTCGATCCTCTGTTCCCGGCAGGGACCGTCCGCCCCGCGTACGGGCCGCGCACGGTGCATTGGGTGCCCCCACGCTTGGTCGCCATGGTCGAATACCGTCAGGTGACTGCGGCGGGGAAGCTTCGGGTCCCGAGCTTCAAGGGGCTGCGGGACGACAAGCTGCCCGAGCAGTGCACCTTCGACCAGCTCGAGGTGCGCTGACCGGGCGTCGTTTCTCCCCCCGAAGGGGGGAGTACCGCCGAAGGCGGGGAGGGGGATGGGGGATCCTGGCCCCGAGCGCGCACTGGGTCGTCTGGCCCATGGCGTCGCGCCCGGGAACGCGCCAGCCTGATCACAGTGGGTTGAATCTCGAGGGGAGGCTTCGAGCAAAAATGCGCGTCCTTAGCCGTGCCTGGCGTCAGCGTCGTTGTCGGCACCAAGTCACAGTTTCTGTTCGCAGCACTAGCGTCGAACGCGTGGTCTGCGAGTCATGCGGGCACGTCAGTGTCCACTTCGTGTCCGATCTCGACTCGGACGTCGATCGAATCAGCTTCGCCCGTCCCAGCGACCATTACCCGGAATCGCCTCCCGGCAAGCACAAGGCAGCGGGCTGACCGGTCAGACCAGCGCCGCCTCCAGCACGTCACCGGCGGTATCGGCGATGGTGAACTCGATCTCCTCGCGCACCTTCTCCGGGACGTCGTCGAGGTCGGCCTCGTTGCGACGGGGCACGATGACTGCCCTGAGACCGGCGCGATGGGCCGCCAGCACCTTCTGCTTGACCCCTCCGATGGGCAACACCTTGCCCTGAAGGGTGATCTCCCCGGTCATCGCGACGGTGCTCTTCACCTTGCGTCCGGTGAGAAGTGACACCAGGGCAGTGAGCATGGCGACCCCGGCGGAAGGGCCGTCCTTGGGGATTGCGCCGGCCGGGACGTGCACGTGGTATCGCCGGGTGAGAGCCTCCGGCTCGATGCCCAACTCGTCGGCGTGGGCCTCGACATAGGAGAGCGCGATTCGGGCTGACTCCTTCATGACGTCGCCGAGCTGACCGGTCAAGGTCAGACCGGGCTCGCCGTCCATGGCGGTCGCCTCGATGAAGAGCACGTCGCCACCGGCTCCGGTCACAGCCAGGCCGGTCGCCACCCCGGGCACGTCGGTGCGATCCGAGGCCTCGTCCTTCCAGACCTTTGGCTTGCCCAGATAATCCCGAACTTCGGGCTCGTCGACGACGACCCGAGCCGATCCGGAGTCCTTGGCAACCTCGGTGGCGACCTTGCGGGCCAGCTTGCCCAGCTCACGCTCGAGGTTTCTCACGCCGGCCTCCCTCGTGTAACGGTCGACGACGGCGGCAAGGGCGTCTTCGGTCACCTCCAACTCCTCCGGCTCGAGCCCGGTGGCTCGAAGCTGACGGGGGAGGAGATGATCGCGGGCGATCTCCACCTTCTCCGCGTCGGTGTACCCGTCGATGCTGATCACCTCGGTTCGGTCGAGCAGGGGACCGGGGATGGTCTCCAGCACGTTGGCCGTGGCGATGAAAAGCACCTGGGAGAGGTCGAGGTCGACTTCCAGGTAGTGGTCGCGGAAGGTGTGGTTCTGGGCCGGGTCGAGCACTTCGAGCAAGGCTGAAGAGGGGTCGCCCCTCCAGTCGGCGCCCACCTTGTCCATCTCGTCGAGGAGGAACACTGGGTTCATCGTCTCGGCCTCGGTGAGGGCGCGGGCGATGCGGCCGGGTCGGGCCCCGACATAGGTGCGTCGGTGCCCCCGGATCTCGGCTTCGTCACGGAGCCCGCCCAGGGCGACCCGGACGAACTTGCGTCCCAGGGCCCGAGCCACGGACTCGCCCAACGAGGTCTTGCCGACGCCGGGAGGACCGACCAGGAGCAGGATGGTCCCGGTGTTGCGGTCGTCGCCGTCGCTCAACCCACGCTCGGCTCGGAGCTTGCGCACCGCCAGGTGCTCGACGATGCGCTCCTTGACATCGTGGAGACCGGTGTGGTCGGCGTCGAGCACCGTCCATGCTTCGTCTAGGTCGAGCCGATCCTCTGAGGAGACCCCCCAGGGGAGCTCGAACATGGTGTCGAGCCAGGTCCGGATCCACGAATGCTCCGGAGACTGTTCGCTCATCCGCTCCAACCGGTCGATCTCGCGCTCGATTGCCTCGGTCACCTTCTCGGGAAAGGCACCCTCGGCGAGCCGGGCCCGATACTCGGATGCGACGTCGGCGTCCTCACCGAGCTCCTTGCGGATGGCGTCCATCTGCTGGCGGAGGATGTAGTCCTTCTGCCCTTTTTCGATCTGCTCCGCGGCTTCGTCACGGACCTTGCGTCGCAGCTCGAGATCGGCCAGGACCTCACGCATCCAGACCAGCAACTTGCCCAGCCGCTGGCGGATGTCGAGGGCCTCCAACAGCTCGACCTTCTGCTCCAACGAGAGGTCGGGGGAGTAGACGGCGAGGTCGGCGAGGCGGGACGCGTTGTCGACGTCGAGCAGGCGCTCGGCCACGCCGGACATGCCCCGGTTTTCGAGAACTGCGCTGACGACTGCCCGGTATTCGGCGATGAGGGCATCGAGCTCGTCGTCGATGATGTCGACCTCGGGGTATGACTCGGCGTCGACCCAGAGCGCACCGCTCTCGTCGACCGATCCGGCGCCAACCCGGGCTCGGGACACGCCGGACACCACGACATTGCCGTCGCCGTCTGTCTGCTGGATGTCGGCGATGGTCCCGACCCCGGAATAGCGGCCGTCGAGACGGGGCACGAGGAGCAGCCGGCCGTCGGATTTGGCGGCGGCGGCAAGCGCGGTCTTGCCCTCATCCGTCTCGATGCGGATGGTCACCACCATGTGGGGGAACACGACTCCGTTGTGTAGGGGCAGGACGGGAAGGGTGAGTTGGGCGGTTTCGGGCATTTGGACCGTTTTCCTTTGATTCCTGGGCTAGACCCCTGCAACCTCCATGATCGACGGCCTATTCCGGATCTGAGTCTCAATTACTCAGGTTTGCTCAGCTCACCCCAGCAGGAGGTCGATCCGGTCAGAGACCGCCGCGGTCGGAGTCGACGGCCCCGCGCCCGGCGGTGTCGAGCGCCGAGAGCCGGCCAATCTCCTCCTCGGAGAGGACGAAGTCGAACACGTCGATGTTCTCGGTCAGTCGTCGCCGATTGGATGTCTTCGGGATCGGGACCAAGCCGAGTTGGAGGTGCCAGCGAAGCACGATCTGGGCCGGGGTGCGTCCCCGGGACGAGGCGAGATCACGAATCACCGGATCGTCGAGCAACCCGCCGCCTTTCCCGATCGGCGCCCAGGACTCGGTGACGATGCCGTGGGCGCTGTGGTACGCCCGCTCGGCACGGCGCCCGATCCTGGGGTTGAGCTGGATCTGATTGACCTGGGGAGCCACTCCTGTCTCGTCGATGAGCCGTTGCAGATGGGCCGGCTTGAAGTTGGAGACCCCGATCGCCCTGGTCCTGCCCTGTTCTGCCAATTCGATCATCCCCCGCCAGGCATCGACGTAGCGGTCGAGGTCGGGGTTGGGCCAATGGATGAGGAACAGGTCGATGTGCTCGAGACCGAGACGTGAGGCGCTGTTGGCGAATGCCTGCTGAGCCTCTTCGAAGCCGTGCCACCGCTCGCTGAGCTTGGTGGTGACGAATATCTCACCCCGGTCGATCCCGCTGGATCTGATCCCGCGTCCCACTCCCTCCTCGTTGCGGTACATCTCGGCGGTGTCGATCAGCCGGTACCCGGCCTCGATCGCCGCCGCCACGATCGACTCTGCCTCGCGGTCCGGGATCGGCCAGGTCCCGAAGCCGAAGGACGGCATCGCGACACCGTTGGCCAGCTCCACGTCCGGTATCTCAGGTGTCATCTGGGGGCTGCCTCCTTGGCTCGGTCCGAGACTAGGGAGCCCTGGTTTAGCCTGGATCGACGCAGGGGAAGGGCCGTCATGGCCAGCATCAACCCCTATCTCAACTTCAGCGGGAACTGTGAGGAGGCGTTCGAGTTCTACAAGTCGGTCCTCGGCGGGGAGATCGACATCCAGCACTTCTCTGACGTCCCCGCCGATGTCCCGGTGCCGGAGCCCGAAGGCGATAAGGTCATGCACGTCGTCCTGCCCATGGCCGATGGCCAGGTGTTGATGGGCTCCGACCGGCCGGCGACCATGGGCCCAACCACCCCAGGCGACAATGTCCAGATCAATATCACGCCGGACTCGGCGGGGGAGGCGCGCCGCATCTTCGAAGGCCTCGCCGAAGGCGGGCGGATCACCATGCCCTACGAGCAGGCATTCTGGGGCGCCGAGTTCGGAATGCTGACCGACAAGTTCGGCATCAACTGGATGGTCAACTACGACTCGCAGGCGGTGTAGCCGGGGCCCGTTGGAACCATTCTGGCGCGGAGATCTCGACTTATAGGTCGAGATCTCGGTTCCAAAACGACTTGTAGCCGGCGCCCGTCTCGCATCTCGCCCGAACCAGACCCTTCTCGCATCCGTATAGGTGGTGCCCCAACTCAGGAGGAGTTTGGTGAAGAACAGGTATCTGATCGCCGTGCTGGCCGTGCTCGCCATGGTCATCGCGGCATGTGATGGAGCAAGTGACGCGACGACGACCACGGCTCCGGCAGCGGACGCAACGACGACCGCGGCCGAGGCGGAGGGGCCACCGACCGGGCCATCAGCGCTGAGCGCCGACCCACAGGAGTCGGATGGTTCCACGATCGTGGTTGCGTCGGTGACGCTTCCCGCCCCCGGATTCATCGCGATCCATGGTGACGCAGACGGATCGCCGGGGCCGGTGGTCGGGCATTCCGATCTCTTGCCGGCCGGAGACTCGACCGAGGTCACGGTGACGCTCGACGAGCCGCTGACCGAGTCCGGGACGCTCTGGCCCATGGTCCACATCGACTTCAACGACAACGGTGAGTACGAGTTCTTCCCGCCGGACGAGACGATCGATGTCCCCGGTGTAGACGACGCCGGTGACGTCGCGGTCATACCCGTGGAGATGACCGTCGGCTGATGCCCCTTCGGACCAGTCGATTCGATGCCGAGGGGCCCGGTCTCGCCGGGCCCCTCGGCTTGGTAGTCGTGCTCGTTGCTGTACTGGTTGCGACCCCCGAACTGCCGGCTCGTGCTCACGGTGGAGCGTTCGAGGTAGTGGTCGAGGCGGTGAATCGATCGGAAGACCCGACCCAGCTCGCCTATGGGATCGTCCTCACCTTCGTCGACGGTCACGAGGTGGCCGGGGCCGCGGTGACCCTCACCGCGGCATCGGACGGTGATGCCCGAGCCGAGGCCGTTGCCACCGAAACCACCCCAGGCGTCTACATCGCCGACCTCACTCTCGAGCCCGGATCATGGCGGGTGACGGTCGGCGTCGAGGGTGACGACGCCGAAGGAACAGTCGAGTTCAGCGAAGAAGTGGGAGATACCGCCTTGGTCCGGCCCGTGGTTCGAGTCGATACCGCCGACCCCGACCGGCAGGGGAGCGTGGTGACCGACTCGTCGGTGTTCGGTCCTCCCCCCTCATCGGCCCCGGAGACGGAAACAGAGCTCGATGTGAGGGTCGAGGCCCTGGTCCGGGATCCGGTTGCACCACTGATCGTCGAGTACGGCGTGATTCCCGGGGCGACCGAGGGGGAGGTCTCGCTGTCGGCCGTTTCGGATCGAGAATTGACCATTGGGCCGGTGTCCCTGGACCGGCTGGCGCCGGGTGTGTTCCAGACGACGGTCGAATATCCCGAAGCCGGCACCTGGGAGGTCACGGTTCAGGTCGGAGGCGCCGACGGAGGTCAGGTCACCTTCGGGGAATCCCTTCCCTGGCCCCACTACACCACCGAGGCTGGGTCGCCCAAGATCAAGGTCGACAGCAGTGACCAGGCGGCGGAAGGCTCGCTCATCGAAATCGGAGAGTCTCCGATATTCGGCATCGCAGTGGGCGGGACCGCTCCGACCACGTCGACAACGCCCCCGGGCCCCTCGGAAGGTGCCGGCGAAGTCGTCGTCTCGATCCCCTCATCCGGGTCCGAGATCGCCTTCCAGGTGCTGCTCCGCTGGCTCCACTTGATAGGCATCGGCGTGTGGGCAGCCTCGATCGGGGTGATCGGCTTGCGCCAGAGACGAGGATTCTGGCCCGGTCTGGCCATCGCGGGGATGATCGGAACGGTTGCCACCGGCGTCACCCTCGCTCTTTGGGGGGCACCGACTCCGTTTCCGGGCATCTTCAGCTGGGCCGAGCTGGGCGACCGGTCCTTCGGCCCCACCTATCGATGGGCCTTTCTGGTCAAGATGGTCTTCGTGCTTACCGGCATCGTCGCCACCGCCTTCCTGGTGGCCAGGACTACCCGGCTTCGTATGGCTGTGACCGCGGCCGGTCTGCTCGGCGCACTGGGTGCCGTCGTCGTGATGAGCCAACTCCATCTCTTCGCCCATCTCTGATCCGCGAACCCAACCGGCGCCCGCGGCGTATTGCTCGGGAACGAAACAAGGAGAAACCGTGAAACGCGTCGTCGTCCTACTGTCGGCACTGGCCATCGCCCTCACCGCGTGCAGCTCAGACGGCTCGAGCTCGACCACGTCGGCAGCCGCCGCAGAGGAACGGATCGAGATCGTCGATTTCGCCTATTCGCCCGACACCGTGACGGTCGCCGTCGGAACCACGGTCACCTGGGAGAACGCCGAGACCGGCATCGGACACACGGCGACCTCCGACGAAGATGTCTGGACCTCAGGGACACTCAACGAAGGCGACGAGTTCTCGTTCACCTTCGACGAAGCTGGGACCTTCGCCTACTTCTGCACCATTCATCCGGACATGACCGGGACCATCGTCGTCGAGTGACAATCCTGCCCTAGAGCTCCGCTCGCGATACCTTGGTCGAGCATCGATCGAGGAGAGCATGGATGTCGGTCAAGGATGAGCTGATCGAGCTCGAGGCGCGGTTCTGGGAATCGGCGGGTGATCCCGGTTTCTATCAGGCCCACTTCGCCGACGACGGGGTGATGGCGCTCCCGGTTGGATTCCTGACCAAGCCAGAGGTCGTCACCTCCATGAGCGGAGCCTCCGAGTGGGTCGCCCTGGTGGTGGCGGTGCACTTCTTTCCGCAGGCAGTGGTCCTCGAATAACCGATGTTGCACCTCCTGGGGTGGGCGCCCTTCTCGCGGTCCCGATTGCCAGGCGAGCAGCGTTGTCGATCAGCGCGGTCACCGGGGTCATCACCGGCTCGCTTCTGTTGATGGCGGCGCTCTATTCCGCGGCAACCGTCGTGTTTTGATCGTCGGGCCAGGCAGTATTGGGCCATGGATCACGGGCTGACAGCCGAGCTCGCCTCATTGGCCACCGAGCACGGTGCTGCCGGATTTGGCGTCACTGGCGTCGAGCCTTTTGCTCGGGAGCGTGAAGCCCTCCATACGCGAATCGAGTCCGGGCTGGCCGGGCCGCTTCGCTTCACCTATGACGACCCGGATCTGTCGACCGATGTGATCGGCTCTTTCCCCTGGGCACGGTCGCTCGTCGTGGTGAGCTGGGACTACTTGCCCGCAGCGCGCTCGCCGGCCAAGGAGGG
Organism: Acidimicrobiia bacterium; assembly: GCA_050742015.1. GTDB lineage: Bacteria > Actinomycetota > Acidimicrobiia > Spongiisociales > ZC4RG35 > JARDZU01. The sequence goes on along the minus strand of JBOGEV010000161.1, from coordinate 24,057 downwards.
AGCAGTCGTCGGCCGATTCGCCACCTCGGACCACTACCAGGGTGTGTCCACCGTCACCGATGCCGTTGCCGGCCACCTCCGCGGTCTCGGTCATCGCGCCGAGATCCTCAGCGACGACAATCGTCTGGTCGACCGGGCGGCCGCGGTCCGCGCCGGGCTGGGATGGTCGGGGAAGAGCACGATGGTGCTCGCCCCGGGGCACGGGCCGTGGATGTTGCTCGGCTCGGTGGTCACTGACGTTGCACTCATTCCGGGGGAGCCCATGAGAAGGGATTGTGGGACCTGTGTCGCATGCATCCCGGCTTGCCCGACCGGAGCGCTAGGGGATTGGGGCCTCGACGCCAGGCGGTGTCTGTCGACATGGCTGCAAACGGCCGGCTCCATCCCCCAATGGATCCGACCTCTCCTCGGACGACGGGTCTACGGCTGCGACGACTGCCTGACCGCCTGCCCTCCGGGCAAGCGTGCATTGGCCGGAGCCGACCGGGATCCGATGAACCTCCCGTTCGCAGAGCTGTTGGCCCTGAGCGACGCCGATCTCATCGAGCGGTTCAACTGGTGGTACGTCCCGAGGAGACAGGGTCGATTCATCCGGCGCAACCTCCTGGTGGCCGCCGGAAACTCGGCCGAGTCTGGCGCCCGCGAGGAGATCGAGCGTCACCTGAGACACCCCTCATCCATGATCCGGGGTCACGCCTATTGGGCCATGGCCCGAGGCTTCTCCGCAGGCAAGAGTCTGCGTGCCGCACTGGAGAACGAGACGGTGCCCGAGGCCCATGAAGAGCTCGTGCTGGCCCTGCTCATGGTTGAACACCCCGAGGCCCATGCCGAAATGCTGGCCGCCGATGAGTGGGCGCGGACTCACCCGGTTCGTGGACTGGCCTTGGTCGGCCCCCACGCCTCGGCCGAGGGATCAGCGTCGGATGATCTCCGCTTGCTCTACCTCGATAGCCACATCGACGACGGCGACCTCGAGGAGCCGATGGTCAGGATCTACGATCCCGACCGGACCCTCGAGCGTCTGAGCAGGGATTCCCGCCTTCGGGCCAGTGCCCCCAACTGACGACTTACTCGTTTTCGACCGGGGTGACCGTGACATCTCCGGCAGGGGAAGAAGGTTCATCTGGTGCCGTCTCGGCCCGCGTTGTCTCGGAGGGGGCAGGCTCACCGTTCCCCGCCTCGACTGCCGACCACCGCTCCTTGGCGGTGGCGATGCCCTTGTCGATGGCCGCGCCGAGGTCCGTTGCCGCCTGCTTGGCGGATTCGAGGGCGCTCATCCGGCTCTCCCTGGTGGCATCCCACGCACCACGCAGCGCGTCCCCAGTTCGATCGAGCGCCTCCTGCATCTCTTCGACCCACCGCTGGCGGGTTTCTCCCGCCTCGCTGGTCTTCTCGTTTGGGCCATTCTCAGTCATTGCGACCTCCTTCGTTTGTCGTCGATCCCATTGTCGTCCGAATCGCGAGTTGGGTGCGATGGGGCTGTTGGAGGGCCCGATTATCGTCGCCTCATGGAGCCGAGAGACTCCAACAGATATGAGACCCTGCCGGAGCGCCTCATCCGTGAGGCGATCGAAGCCGGAGATTTCGACGACCTTCCCGGTGCGGGCAAGCCGCTTCCGGGTGCGGGCAACCGCGACGACGACCTCTGGTGGGTCCGCGCTTGGTTGAAGCGGAACGAGATCACACCGCGGCCCGACACTTCGACTCGGTCCGAGTGACGGCGTATGGAGCTGGGGATCACCACCTTTGCCGAGACCTATCCCGATCCCAAGACCGGAGAGAAGATCGGCCATGGGGAGCGTCTTCGCCAGGTACTCGACGAGATCGTGCTCGCCGAAGAGGTGGGGCTCGAGGTTTACGGGGTGGGGGAGCACCATCGACCCGATTTCGCGTCTTCGTCTCCGGCCGTTGTCCTCGCCGCGGCCGCGGGTAGGACGACACGAATCCGGTTGACACCCGCCGTGGTGATTCTGTCCTCGGACGACCCGGTGCGTGTGTACCAGGACTACGCCACCCTCGACCTGATATCCGACGGTCGAGCCGAGCTGCTGGTGGGTCGAGGCTCCTTCATCGAGTCCTTCCCTCTTTTCGGTTACTCGCTGGCCGACTACGACGAGCTGTTCACCGAGAAGCTCGATCTCCTGCTCGCCATCCGGGACGACGAGCGAGTGACCTGGTCGGGGAGGTTTCGTTCCGCCCTCCAGGATCAACCGGTCTACCCGCGTGCTCAACAGGATCCGTTGCCAGTCTGGGTCGGAGTGGGAGGGAGCCCGGAGTCGATCATCCGGGCCGGCACCCGCGGACTCCCGGTTGCCCTGGCCATCATCGGCGGCAATCCCGACCGTTTCGCCTTCTTCGCCGATCTGCATCGGAGGACTCTGCTCGAGTCGGGCCACGACCCAGCCCGGGCGCCACTGGCGGTCCACGCTCACGGCTACATCGCCGACAGTACCGAGCAGGCCGTCGACGAGTACTACAACTCCTACGCGGTGGCCATGACTCAACTCGGGCGGGAGCGCGGCTGGGGACCGATGACCCGAGCCCAGTTCGCGATGATGCGAGGCCCGGAAGGCTCTTTGGTGATCGGTGACGTGGAAACCGTGGCCAAGAAGATCATCCGGATCCGAGACGTCCTCGGCATCGACCGCTTCATGCTCCACATCAGTGTCGGCACGCTGCCCCACGACCAGGTGCTTCACGCGATCGAGCTTCTCGGAGCTCGGGTGGCGCCGATGGTCGAGTCTGCGTAAGCCCTCAGTCCATGGAAGCGGGGGCTTCCACAGGCCGGGCGCGCGGTCGGAGGGCGAGGATGATCCCCCCGAGCCCGAAGACAAGGACGACGAGTCCGAGCCAGCCCCCGATCAAGGGCAGGGAGGAGAGGATCACCACGACCAGGACTCCCAGGATCAGAGCCACCCACCGTCGAGGCGGCGAGCCGAACACCAGACTTCCCAGTGACATGCCGACCCCGGCCGGTGCCCCGAAGACCACGGCCAGGAAGAACAAGAGCCCCAACACGACCAGCACCGCGAACAAGGTGATGATCACGGTTCCGACCAGGCCGTCGAGTCCCAAGAGCCCGAAAACGATCGCCAGCAAGACCGCGACCAGGATCACGGCCACCACGAGGACTGTGAAACCGACCAAGCCGAGCAGTCCGACACCCAGGCTCGCCAATGGCCGACTGCGCAAGGTCTGCGCCGGTGCCTCGATGAGGCGGGGTGCGAGCCACAATGCCAACCCAGCCACCACCAGGATGCTCACGAAACGCTGCCCAGCATCGAGGCTGCGATCACCGACAGTGGGTTCCTCGTCCTCGCCGACGGTGACGTTCTCTGCACCCCCAATCGTCCCTCCACGCTGGTAGTTGCCGGTCCTCCCCATCACGTCACCGGTGACGCTGCCGTCGAGTGTCATCTGTCCGGCGGCGAAGACCAGGTCCTCACCCACCTCGCCCGACGACGACAGTGTCACCTGACCTCCGGCGACGAAGAGATCTTCACCGATCGATCCGGAGACCGTGAGCTGGCCACCGGCGGCACGGACATCGCCTTCAACCTGGCCGGAGACATCGACCATTCCACCGGATGCGATCAGGTCCCCGCTCACCTCCCCAGTCAGACGAACCTGCCCACCGGTGACGATGAGGTCTCCATCCACCGTGCCCTCGACACGGACCAGGCCACCCGAGGCGTAAAGGTCGCTCTCGATGGTCTCTTCGGCCGGGATGACGACCTGGCTTCCGGCACGCAGCTTGCCACCGAGCTCCAATTCTTGGGCGAGGGCGACCGAGGCCCCGGCGACGACGATCAAACCAACGATGATCGGGGCCAGGGTCAGCCTGTGACGATCTCTCGCTTCCACCCCGTCGGTGTACCCGCAGTGGCCGATACCTGAAACATCGCGGCCGGTCGATGAGTCAGGAGTCGCGGGCCATCGAGTCGAGGATCAGCTCGGCGTAGAAGTAGGGCCAGGGGATGCCGGGCTCGGCCTCTCGGTACTTCTCATCGGCTGAGAGCAGCCATTCGGTGAGGTCGGCGACGGAGGGCTCGAATCCGACATACGAGTCGATCACGCCCTCGAGCCGGGCCGCATACCACTCGGCCCAACCAGGGCTCGCGCCTCCGGTTGCCTCGTGATGCTCCGTGGCCACCTTGCCCAGGAGCTTCCCCAACTCGGTCACTTTGTCTCGATCAGCCATGTGCCCGCAGGTTAGATCTGCCCGGTCGACAGCCCATTTCGGGCGGTCGCGAAGAACGGGATTAGGTCGCGAAATTTCCCATGCACTTCGACTTGCCGATCGGAAATCGTCAGTTCTATGGTGGCGGAGCCGACTTGGAGGCAACTCCAGATCGGACTGGAAGTGACCGAGAGGTGACTTCGAGACCCTGCTGGGAGACCAGCCCTTCGGGGCCGGAGTGCCAGCAAGGTCGAGAGCCCCGAGAGGGTGACGGCTTCGGCCAGCACTCCCTCGGGGTTTTTCGCGTCACAGCCAGAATCGTGAAACGTTTTCGAATCCCGGGGTGTTTATAGGCGTGAGTCCCTGGCCGACGACCGCGCCCGAAGCCGATCAACACCTGGGTGGATCGTTCGAGACGTTCTATCGCTCCACTCGCCCCCGGATCTTCCGCGCCTTGGCGCTGGCGCTCGGCAACTCCGATCTCGCCCTCGATGCCACAGACGAGGCGATGGCGCGTGCTGCCGAGCGGTGGACCCAGGTCGGGTCCTACGACAACCCATCCGGCTGGGTCTACCGCGTGGCCATCAACTGGGCGAGGTCGCGTCTTCGGCGTCTGACCCGGGAGCGGGGGCGTCTCGAGTTCGAGCCCGGATACGAGCAAGCGATCCCCGACCCTCATCTCATCGAGCGCGTGATGTCGCTCCCGATCAACTATCGAGCGGTCATCGTCGCCCGCTTCCTCCTCGACTGGTCGGTCGAGGAGACGAGCGAGGTCCTCCAGGTCCCGATCGGGACCGTGAAGACCCGGACGCATCGCGCCCTGAAGCGTCTGCGGAGTGGATTGGAGATCAGCGAATGAGCTTGGAGCAGATGCTGCGTGAGAACCTGGATGCGGCCGCCGAAGCGATCGTCGTGCCTCCGGCAAGGCGGGCGCCGCTGGAGTCACCCGGGATCGGCTGGGCCCGGCGGCTCGCATTCGCCACCGCGGGTGCCATGGCAGTCCTTGCCCTGATCCTTGTCCCCGCCCTCGTCGTCGGCCCACCTCCTGACGATCCCGCGACCGAGCCAACCGGGCCGGTGCAAGACACGGCACCTGATCTCCTCGAGGAGACCGTGCCCGAGACCTTCTCAGGCCCCACGACCACCCTCGCCGGGACCACCACGGCCTTGGATGGGGACCCTCGGGTCATCGGCGAGACGGCGACGGGCGCCCATCGTTTCACCGTGAGCGCGGCGCAGACCGGGGAAGACGACATGCCGACCGCCTCTCTCAGTGTGAACGCCACCCCGGCAGAGACACCGGACGATGTGATCGACGAGATCATGGTCGGCGACGCCTCGATGTTCTTCTGGCACTCGGTCACCGGCTCGGACGGGCTCTGTCTCCTCTCCTCCTCGGAGGCCGAGACCGGCGACTCGGTGGCCATCCTCGTGCTCCTCTCCCCTTCGCTGGGCTGTTCGGAGCCCTATGTCTACGAATTGACCGGGGAAACCCTCACTCCGAAGGACATATCAGCTTCGGACATCGCCGACCTCTTCGTCGAGGCATGGCAGAGTGGCTCGGTCCCGGCCATCGAGACCCTGGCCACTCCGGAGGCGGCGGGTCAAGTCGCGGACATGGCCGCTCCGGCCGAGGCGACCTTCAACTCGTGTGTGGACGGCGCCGAAGCGGGTCGGGGCATCGCCGAATGCACATGGGAGACGACGGGGGGGACCTTGGTAGTTGCGGTGTCGGGCAACGAGCCGGCGCCTGTGGTCACCGACGTCGATTACGGCGATGGCGGATGACCTTCCGGCGAAGGGTATGACGGTTCGCTTCCGATTCCTCTTAGTGTTCGGCCGAGAATCGAGGCCGACGCATGACCAGAGAATGGACCACCGATGAGGTCCGCGAGACCTATGACGAGGCGGCAGGGCATTGGCGGCTGTACGGCATCACCGACTCGCTGCTCCTGGTCAATCGGCTCCGGAAGATGCACTTCTCCACCGCCGTCGGCGAGGTCCTCGATGTGGCCTGCGGAACCGGGGAGAACTTCCCCTACCTGACCAACGTCGAGTCGATCACGGCCTTGGACATCTCAGCGGAGATGATCAGGGAGTCACAGCGACGGGCCAGGCAGATGGGAGTCGAGATCCCCCTGTCGGTGGGTGACGCCCAGCAGCTGCCGTTCTCCGACGACAGATTCGACACGGTGATCTCCGCTTTCTCCACCTGCACGATCCCCGACTATGTGGCCGCTTTCCGAGAGATGGCCCGGGTCACGCGGCCCGGGGGCAGGGTGCTGTTGGTGGAACACGGCCGGTCATCAGTGGGCTGGATCAGCCGGCGGCAGGATCGGAACATCGAGCGGGTCTGCGATAGATCGGCCTGCCGGAACAACCGCGACGTCGCGGTGGACCTCGCCGAGGCCAGGATCGAGGCAACCTCACTGGTGGCGAGTCATCTCGGGATGATGAACCGCATCACGATCGACGTCACCTAGTGGCCCGTCGATGAAATAGCTACGCAGTCTCGCCGGCCCTCGACGCCGCTGGCGGCGTCCTCGTCCTCGACGAACGATCAGGTGCGCCTTCGTCCTGCGTCCTGCCAGCGACCCCGATGCCTCGGCGACACCGCGGCATTATTTCACCGACAGACCTCTAGTGGACGAGGATCAGGGGGCCGACAGGCGGCGGTAACCGCTCCGATAGTGGACCATCGGATCCTTGAGATCCGACACCTCCACCTGGTCGATCCGCCCTACTAACAGACCGGAGAGCCCCACCTCGCCGGCGGTCTCGAAGGTGCAGTAGGCGCGGTCGGGCAGGTCTGTCAGCAACGGCCCCCACTCGCTATGCGTCGTCTCGACCGTCGCGAACAGCCCCCCGGGCGAGGGCGAGAGCCCGGCGAACACGTCAGCCAGTTGACGATCCTCGTAGCGACAGATGTGGATGACGAAGCGCCCCGTCTCCTCCGCCATGGCCCATAGGTCGGAGGTAGGGCCGACCACGATGTGGGCCAGGGCCGGCTCGCCCTGGATGACCAATAGTGAGGACACGGTGAGCCCTGTCCGCTCCGACTCCGCGCCGGCGGTGACGATGGTGACACCCGCGGCGAGACGACCCCGGAACTGACGAGCCAGGTCACGGTCCCCGGGCTCGGGCAGAAACGGATGCTCGGAGTGGATCACGGGGGCACCCTAGGAAATTTGTCGTACCGGCCCGTCATGATGTCGGCATGAGCGACAAATCGATCCGGACATGACCACCGAGACAGTGGCCTTGATCGTCGCTGTCACGGCGGCGGCCTCATTGATCGTTGGCCTCGTGACCGCATTGCTGGTCGTGAATCGTCGACAGCGGAGTACCGGATCCGAAGCGCCGGAGCCGGACGTCATCAGGCGTCTCGACGAGATTCAGACTGCAATCGCCGGCCGGGAGGGGGCGTTGGGCGCCCAGATGGCCCAGCTCGACACCAAGCTCGCTCTCCTCCAGAAGTCGGTCACGGGGCGAGAGTCCGCCCTCGACGAGCAAGTGCGCGGGATTGGGACCCAGATGCAGGGAATCACCGCGTTGTTCAGCAACGACCGGACTCGAGGTGGCTGGGCGGAGATCGGCATGAAGCGAATCTTCGAGCAGGGCGGTCTTGTCGAGGGTCGGGACTTCACATGTCAGGTGAGCAGTGGCGGGCTGAAACCCGATGCCGTGGTCCACCTCCCGGGCGGGCGAAACATCGTGATCGACGCCAAGTTCCCGACTGCCCGCTTCGTCGACGCCCTGGCCGAAGAGGACGCGACCCGTCGGACTGCCCTGCTCACCGAGCAGGGCAGAGAGTTGGAGAGGGTCGGAAAGGGCCTGGCCGGCAAAGGGTATGCCGAACTCGCCTCGGGCGGGTATGTCGTGATGTACCTGCCTTCGCAGGCCGTCTACGAGGCAGCGGCCTCGGCTCACCCCGAGCTCATCGACCGGTTGATGACCAGCCGAGTGATCGTGGCCGGTCCCAGTGCCCTCTATGCCCTCCTGTTGAATGTCGGCGCGCTGCTCACCGAGTTCCGTGCATTGCAACAGGCAGATCAGATCCTCGACGACGCACGCGAGTTGCATCGCCGAATGGCCACCTTCGTTGGTCATCTCCAGGGGGTCGGCTCCGGGCTCACCAGCGCGGTGCGTGCCTTCAACAGCGCCGTCGGGTCCTGGGGGAGCAGGGTCGCCCCCCAGTTGACCCGAATGGGCGAGCAGAGCGGAGCCCAAATCGTCGAGGATCTCGACCCTGTCGAGGAGGCGATCCGTGAGGTGCAGGACAGTGCCTTGAGCATCGTCGGCTAGGGCTGCCTGGCGACACGATTGGAAAGGTCCTTGGTGTCGCCCAAAGAATCGGGAACCATATACGTTGCCGACGGGTCTGAAGTTTGTCGGTGTTGGGGTGTGGGTAAGCGTCGATATGCAGGAGGTGCGTGATGGTCAGCGAGATCCACCGAATCGCGACCGACAAACGAGAATCAGACCTCGAGTTCGCCAGTCAAGCCGTCGTCTATCTCGAGAAGAAGGGTCTTGGCCTCGATGAGGTCATCGATTGCTTGATGGAGGAGTTCGAGCTGGATCGTGACACGGCTCGGGCCATTGTCTCGGTAGCAGCCTGATCCGAGGCGGTGCCAAACCGCCGAGGCTCAATCCTCCTCGACCAGCGCCACGAGCCTGGCCGGGGCCACTGTGACATAGGCATCGAGGATGATCTCGGCGAGTTCGTCCCATTTCACCTCGACATCGAGGTAGCAGCCGATCCAACCTCTCCCGCCTACGTAGGGTGGGATGAAGTAGCGGTCCGGGTCAGCCTCGACCAGCGAACGTTGCTCGCCTTGGGGTGCGGCGCACCAGAGGGCGAGTCGATCATCGTGATGATGGTTGGCGTAGGTGACGAATTCCTTCTTCCCCCTGATGAACCAGGCGGGCTCTCCGTGGCTGACCCGCTCCTCGACCTCGGGCAGGGCCATGCAGATCCGGCGCAATCGAGACAAGGTTTCTGAGACCATGATGGATTCTGCCTCGAAATGCCTCGGTGTAGGTTCCGGATGTCGCAGGTCGCCAAGGAGGAACCTTGAGTGAACATCCCAACGCCGCCTTGTACCGAAAGGTGATGGAGCGCTTCAACGAAGGAGACACCAGCCCATTCGAGGAGGCCATTGCAGACGATGTGGTCTGGTGGCAGATCGGGTCGTCGGAGCCGGTCCGGGGCAAGGCATCGCTCTTGGAATCGATGCAGGGAATGGAAGGAGTCGACTTCAAGGCCGACCTCCACGACGTTTTGGCCACTGACGATCATGTCGTGGGACTCGTCACTGCGACGGTGCGGGTCGGTGACGACTCGTTCACTTATCGGACCGCCGAAATCGCTCACATCGAGGATGGAAAGGTGAAGGAGAGGTGGGCCTTCTCCGACGACACCCAGGCGATCGTCGACTTCTTCTCCAGGTTCGGGTGATCCGATGAGAGCAAGGACCGCAGTGGTCGCGATCGTCTTGTTCCTGCTCGCCTCCTGCGCCGGCGGAGATGGCGAGCCCGCCTCCACGACGTCGCCGCCGGCTGCGACCACTACCGCTCAACCCGTCGTTTCCACCACCGCGCCGGTGGCGACGATCACCCCCACCTCCCTGGCCACCACACCGACGACGGTGCCGACAACTGAGGGCCCTGAGGGATCAGGCTGCTCTCCGGGCGATGCGGCGACACTTCCCGAGGGGGAATGGTTCGGGTACGTGACGGCGGCGTCTGCCAGTGGGATCGAATTCGACCTCGCCTGTTGGTTCACCGGGCAGGCAGCCATCGATGCCGCCACCGAGGACGGTGAGGAGTCGCCGCCACCAAACGACTACTACGTGCGGAACGACAATACCCAAATTCGCTCGTTGACCGTCTCCCCGGAGGCCGAAGTGCTGTGGTATCCGACCGGAGATCCGACCGGAGATGTCGAGGTCACATTCCAACAGTGGGCCGACGAGGTAGAAGGGCGGGGCTTCTTCTTTGGCGTGTGGCTCGACGTCATCGACGGCGAGGTCGCGGCCATGCGGGAGCAGTGGGTGCCGTGATTTTGTGCGGGGGGGCGACCCCCCTGCACCCCCCGCCCAGGGCGAGGGCGGCTCGTTCGCTCTGAACCGGGTTTTTTGGTTCGGTAAGCGCCCTGCCTGCTTTTTTGTGCGGGGGGGCGACCCCCCCTGCACCCCCCGCCCAGGGTTGGGCAGGCGCCACCGCTCTGAATCGGGTTCTTTAGGTGTCCTCTCTGCACCCCCCCGCCCACGCCTGTGTAGCCGCGGCTGTGCTGACCCGGGTCGCGTGTGACGTGAGGTCTCGGTTTGGCTATGGCTTCTTGCCCAGGTGTCCCCAGCGGTCGAGATTCTCCATGGTGTCCAGGATCGTCTGGTCGACGTCCCGGAACTCGACACCCAGCTGAGTCCGAGCCTTGGAGTTGTCGAATCTCATGTGGCCCCCGAGATGGGTCTTCATGTATGACCTCGCTCCCGTCGGCTGGAAATTCACCGCGAAGCGACTCAGGGCGACCCCCAACCCGCTCTCCAGGCTGATCGATGGGAGACGATATCTCTCCCCCCATCCGTTGGCACGGAGCAGATCGACGACCTGGCGCATGGTCCAAGTCTCGGCGGCGATGATGTATCTGCCACTTGCGTTCGGGTTCTCCATGGCGGTGATGTGGGCTCGGGCCACGTCGCGTACGTCGACGAACGGCCATTCGATGGCGAGCACACCGGGGAGGACTCCGTTGGTGAATCCTGTGAGGAACGTGTGGCTGGTGTTGAGCTCCGGCACCAAGGAGGGCCCGATGACGTAGAAGGGGTTCATCACCACCAGGTCGAACGGAGGGTCGTTGGCATCCATGAACGACCAGGCAGCCCGTTCGGCAAGGGTCTTTGAGTAGTAGTAAGGGTTTCGGGTCAAGGACGACCTGGTGTTCCAGTCGTCCTCGGTGTTGATGTGCCCGTCGGCCTGATCGGTGATAGCTGCCACGGACGAGGTGAGCACCACACGCTTGACCCCACCTGCATCTCGACACGCTTCCAGGATCGAGATCGTCCCCTTGACCGCGGGATCGACCAGGTCCCGCTGCGGGTCGTCGACGTCGATGACATAGGGAGAGGCACTGTGGATGACGTATTCGCACCCGTCGACGGGCTGATCGAATGCGTGAGGTGTGAGCAGGTCGGCTTGAACCAGCTCGAGCTTCTCGGCGGCTCCGGGCAGGCCGGTGAGGTGACCTCCGGCGATGGTTTTCGCCGGGTCACGCACGGTGCCCCGCACCCGGTAGCCACGCTCCAGAAGCTGGTTGACGAGGTGGGAGGCGATAAATCCTGATGCACCGGTCACCAGCACCGGCGCGCTGGTGATCAGTTTGTCACTCATGCCGGCACGGGTCAGTCGCCGTGGGGTCGGTCGTCAGCGCCACGACCCACGACGAACCAAATGGCATGGACCGGCTCGTCTCCCCGATTGAACAGTCGATGGGGCTCGGTGGAGTCGAAGGCAATCGAGTCGCCTGGCTCCAACTCGTACGTTTCGAATCCGAGCTGGATCCCCATCCGCCCCGAGACCACGTATCCGTACTCCCGACCGTGGTGTCTCATCAATGACTCATCGGGTGTCGAGGCACCGCCGACCTCGTAGATGGCATGGAGGAAGTCCACCCCCTCCTCCGTGTCGGCTGTCAACTGCTCCCAGCGCACCCCCGATGCGAGGTCGATGGCCTGCCGGTTCTCGGGGTGGACCAAGGGCGTGGCGCGGTCGTTGTCGACGTCAGAGTCGGTAGGCGGGTAGGCCCGGGGCGGGTGGTCGTCACCGCGAAGCAGGCTGTCCAGAGACAAGTCGAGCTCGGTGACGATGGCATACAACGTCCCCACCGACGGTTTGGACAGACCGCTCTCGAGCTGGGAGATGAGGCTCGCCGACAGACCCAGCCGGCGAGCCAACTCCCGCTGGCTGATCCCGGCCCGGGTGCGTTCGGTGCGAAGCCGCTCGCCGATCCCGTCGAGTTCTTTTGTCATGTCGGCTCCCCCAAGTCGGAAAGACTACGCGGCGGTGCCGATCCTCCTACATGAGCAGCCATCCGCTGTCCACATAGAGGTTGATCCCGTTGACGGATCGATTCTCGAGGAGAAAGACGGTGGCGTCGACCACGTCTTCCATGGTGGCGAGCCGCCCGGTCGGGGTTCGGGCGACGACCGACTCGAGTGGCTTGTTCTCCCAAAACGGGCTGTCACCAACGATGCCCGGATGAATCGCGTTGAACCTGATCGGCGCCAGCTCGACCGCGAACGCGGTGATCATGGTGGCGATGGCCCCATTGACCGCCGTCACTGTGGTCGATCCGGGATAGGGACGGTCCTTGGCACGACCACCGAACAGGACGACCGCACTCTCGTCGGAGAGCCTCCCCAGGAGGGTGTGGATGGTCTCGGTGTAACCCACCACCTTCATCGTGGCCAAGGTCACGGCACTGGTGACGTCGTAATCCCGCACCGGGTTGTTGTCCCGGGCAATGGCAGTCAGGACCAGCTTGTCGACCTGACCCACGTCTTCCAGGGCGGCGGCGATCGTCTCCGGCCGTGCCAGGTCGAACCCGAGGCCGGTGCACTTCCCACCCAGATCGCTTGCGATCGAGCCGGCTCTATCCACGTCGCTCCCCGCTATGACCACCTCCCGGCCCCGATCGAGATAATGGGCGGCGAGCTCGCGACCGATCCCGCCGGTCCCACCAACGATCAACACTGCTCCATCGGCCATCGATTCAGCTCCTTTTCGGGACCAACCGCCGTGATCCTAACTTCCGGCCCCGACCACTGTGCAGTGAGACTGAGCACCTGACGATGAACGGTTAGTCTGCGCCGTCCGCTCGCCAGGAGAAGGCCGCTTGACCTACGACGTCTGCATCATCGGCGCCGGGCTCGTCGGCCTCGGAGTTGCTCACGCCCTGAACGGGAGCCATGACGGGATCTCCCTGGCCATCGTGGACAAGGAGACCTCGGTCGGCACCCACCAGAGCAGCCACAACAGTGGTGTCGCCCATTCCGGGCTCTATTACCGGCCGGGGTCGCTGAAGGCGCGTCTCTGCGTCGAAGGGCGCCGGCTGCTCGAGGAATACTGCGAAGCGAGCGGAGTGGCCTTCGAGCGGTCCGGGAAGCTGGTGATAGCCACGCGGCCCGACGAGCTCGAACCCCTCGACGAGCTCGAGCGGAGGGGTCTGGCCAATGGCCTCGCCGGGATCAAGAGGCTCGACCTCGATGGCATTCGCGAGTTCGAGCCGGCGGCTACCGGGGTACAGGCACTTCAGGTCCCGGAGGCCGGGGTGGTCGACTTTCCCGCAGTCGCCGCCCATATCGCCAGCGATCTCGCGGCCCGTGGAGCAGCCATCCGAACCGGCCATGAGGTGTCCGGGATCGATCATGACGGGCGAGGGGCCCGAATTCGAGTAGGGGATCAGGAGATTCGGGCCAGGGTTCTGGTCAACTGCGCCGGTCTCCACTCCGATCGAGTCGCGTCGATGGCAGGCGTCCAGAGCCCGATTCGGATCGTGCCCTTCCGCGGCGAGTACTTCACATTGGTTCCCGAGGCTGTGCATCTGGTGCGGGCTCTGATCTACCCGGTTCCGGATCCACAGTTTCCTTTTCTCGGCGTCCATTTCACGCGCCGGATCGACGATACGGTCGAGGTCGGGCCTAACGCGGTGCTGGCCCTGGGTCGCGAGCAGTACCGGGGTGTCCCGGCAAGCTGGGCCGATTTTCGGGAGACGCTCGGCTTCCCCGGATTCAGGAAGCTGGTTCGGAGACATTGGTGGACCGGAGCGACGGAAATGATCCGGTCCAGGTCGACGAGGATGTACGCCGGTTCGGCACGGAGGCTGGTACCCGACGTTCGCCCGGAGCACCTGGTGCCCGGTGGTGCCGGAATCAGGGCACAGGCGGTTGCCCCCGATGGGAGTCTGGTCGATGACTTCGTCATCGAGGAGGCAGGCCCGACCGTGCATGTCCTCAATGCGCCATCGCCAGGCGCTACCGCCAGCCTCGCCATCGGGGCCTATGTGGCCGGCATCGTCGACCGACACCTCACTGGGTGAGATCGCGGTCAACGTGTGTAGTGTCACTAAGCAGAAGACAGATCGAGTTCGAGATGAGACCAGGCGAGACAAGGAGACTTCGATGACCATTGAGTTCCCCGTAGCCACCAGCCCCGCCCCCGGCGTGATCGGTGTCGATTGGGAGACCAGGGTCGACTTCGAGCGTCTTCGCCAGCACCGGCTCGCCCGCACCCGGAAACTGATGCAGGAAGAAGACCTCGGTGCGCTGCTCCTCTTCGAGACCTCGAACATCAGATACACAACGGCCACCCAGATCGGCTATTGGGCTTTCAACAAGGGCGAGAGATATGCGCTGGTGACAGGTGAGGGCCGGCCCAGGATCTGGGACTTCGGCTCGGCGGCAAAGGCCCACCGCCTCCAGCTTCCTCATATGTACGACCGGGAGAACTCCGTCGGCGGGAACACCGGGCTTCAGGGCGCGATCGGCCCCGAGACCGGGCTCCACTCCCGTGCGGCCGCCGAGATCCGCTCGGTGCTCGAAGCGGAGGGGCTGGCCGGGGAGCGCCTCGGTGTCGACATGGCCGAGACCGGCGTCTTTCTCGCCCTTCAGGCCGAGGGTCTCAACGTCGTCGACGGTCAGCAGGCCATGATGAAGGCTCGCGAGATCAAGAGCCCGGATGAGATCATCCTTCTCACCCAGGCCTGCGCCATGGTGGACGGTGTCTATCAGGACATCTTCGAGGCGCTCAAACCGGGGATCCGTGAGTCGGATGTGGTCGGGCTGGCACATGCACGGCTGTTCGAGATGGGATCGGAGTTCGTGGAGGCGATCAACTCCATCGCCGGCGAGCGCTGCAGCCCCCATCCTCATGTCTTTTCCGACCGTCTGATCCGACCCGGCGACCAGGCCTATTTCGACATCATCCACGTGTTCAACGGATACCGGACCTGCTACTACCGCACATTTGTGGTTGGTCGGGCCACCCAGGCGCAGCGGGACGCTTTCAAGCAGTCGAGGGAGTGGATGGACGCGGCCATCGACTTGGTCAAGCCGGGGGCGAGCACCGACCAGATCGCCAAGGTCTGGCCCCGAGCCGAGGAGTTCGGATTCGACGACGAGATGGACGCCTTCGGCCTCCAGTTCGGTCACGGGGTGGGGGTCGGCCTCCACGAGCGACCGATCATCAGCCGTCTCAATTCGATCGACTCACCGATCGAGATCAAAGAGGGCATGGTGTTCGCACTCGAGACTTACGCCCCGGCGGGCGACGGCCGCTCGGCTGCGCGCATCGAAGAAGAGGTGGTGGTGACGGCCGACGGCTGCAAGATCATCACCCTTTTCCCATGTGAAGAGCTGATGGTGGCCAACGCCTACTGATCCAACCAGGCAGTTCTAGGCTGCCCGGATGCGACTGGCCCCATCACTTCATCGCATCGGCTCCGATCTGGTCAACGTCTATCTGGTCGAGGAGGGGGCGGGGGTAACCGTGGTCGACGCCGGCCTCCCCGGACACTGGGATGAATTGATCTCCGAGCTCGCCCTGATGGGGCGTTCCCTGGACGACGTCCGCGGGGTGGTCCTGACCCATGGCGATACCGACCACATCGGGTTCGCCGAGCGCCTTCATCGGGAGCGCGGGGTCCCCATCTTCGTTCACGAGCTGGACGCCGACCGGGCCCGAGGGAAGGTGAAAAAGGACATCAAGTGGGGCAAGGTCAAGGTAGGGCCACTGATGCGATTCCTCTGGTACAGCGCCACCCGTGGCGGTCTGCGAATCACACCTGTCTCCGAGGTGGTGACCTTCGCCGATGGCGAGGCCCTCGATCTCCCCGGCGCCCCGCAATTGATCCACATCCCCGGTCATACACCGGGCAGCGTCGCGGTGTACGTCCCATTGGCCGATGCCTTGTTCGTTGGTGACTCCATGACCACCGGGCATGTCCTCACCGGGGCCCAGGGCCCGGCTCCGGCCCCATTCACCTTGGACCCCGATCAGGCCATGGCTTCGCTGGCCAAGTTGGAGCCAGTCACTGCGACATGGGTGCTGCCCGGTCATGGGGCGCCCTGGGATGGTGGCGTGGACGGGGCTATCTGGCAGGTGCGGAAGGCGGCGAAGGGGACTACCTGAGGTACGTAGCGCCATATATGGCGCTACGAGGACAAAGAAAGACCTGGAGTCGGTCCGAGGCTATGCCCGACGGGTTCGCCCCGAAGGTTTGCATAGGATCCCTCGCATGAGGCGTTGGCTCCTCATCTTGACCTTCGTGCCGGTCGCGGCCTGTACCGGCTCCTCCGGGGAAACAACTCTCGGCCCCACCACGACTTCGACCGCACCCGCGGTCACGACGAGCACCAGTGCGGCGTCGACCACCCAGGAAACGACACCCGAGGCCACCACCACGGTCCCGGCGGCGCTGGCTCCCGAGGAACTCGGTCTCGAGTCGTTCCCCGTCCCTTCCGGTGCCGGCCCTCACGACGTGGCCCCGGCTCTGGACGGCGGTGTTTGGTACACCGCACAAGACAGTGGGGAGGTGGGCTGGCTGGACCCGGCGACGGGGGAGACCCGGCACACCGCTCTCGGTCCAGGATCACGCCCCCATGGTGTCATCGTCGACGACGCCGGCATAGCGTGGATCACCGACGGCGGTCTCAACGCCATAGTGGCGGTCGATCCGTCGAGTCTCGAGGTGACTTCGTACCCCCTGCCTGACGAGCGTCCCGATGCCAACCTCAACACGGCCACGTTCGACGGCGAGGGGATTCTCTGGTTCACCGGCCAGAACGGGGTCTACGGCAGTCTCGACCCGACAACCGGCGAGATGGTGGTGTTCGACGCACCAGAGGGCCGTGGGCCCTACGGGATCACCACCACACCCGCGGGAGACGTCTATTACGCCTCCCTGGCGAGTTCCTTCGTCGGCGCCGTCAACGACGACGGTTCCACCACCGTCCTCGAGCCGCCCACTCCCGATCAAGGGGCACGCCGGGTTTGGTCCGATTCGGAGGGCCGGATCTGGGTCAGTGAGTGGAACTCGGGGAATCTGAGTCGATTCACCCCGGAATCCGGCACGTGGGACACCTGGCCCCTCCCCGGGGACGGGCCGCAAACCTATGCGGTTTTTGTCGACGACCGCGACATCGTCTGGGCCAGCGACTTCGGATCCAATTCCTTGGTCCGCTTCGACCCGGCGACCGAGCAGTTCCACAACTATCCGCTGCCGAACACCCCGGGCGAAGTCCGTCAGATCCTGGGACGACCCGGCGAGGTCTGGTTCCCAGAGTCGGCGGCCGACAACCTGGTACTGATCAGGACCAGCTGAGAATCGGCCCCTGACTTCGGCGTCGTTCTGCCGTCCATAGGGAGATGTATCACGGCCCGGCACCGTGCCTCCTCAGTGACACATGTCGATCAATCGCAGAGCAATGGGAGGCAAGAAATGAACGTCATGAGTGGTGATATGCAGCTGGCCCTCGCCCACGACCGGATGAACCGGCTCCAGGCCGAGGCCGAGAGTCACCGACGGGCTTCGGCTGCCAAGGCCGATCGACCCCGTGCCGTGGATCGGATGGTCCAGGTGATGGGTCGAGGCCTGCTCTCGATCGGGCAGAGCCTCAAGATCGATCGGCGGCCACAGCTTCCAGCAGTCTGACTTCTGGGGCGACCGTCGGGCACGCACGCACCTCGACGGTCAGGGGGGCCAGATAGGCGACCCCCGGGATGATCCCGGGGGTCGCTGCCTGTTCAGGGGATGTCACATGACCCGAGGTTCTCGAAGGAGAGACCGGGGGCGCTGTAGTCGTATTCGTGGGGCGGGCCGGGCGCTACCGGAGCCACACCTGATGTGACCAGGGCGGCACTCACCGCGCTGGCAAAGGACGAGCCACTCCAGGCGACGACGGTGGCCCCGTCGGCGTCTTTCCCGCCGCGCAGACCGAGAAGGTCGCATCCGGGTGCGACATTGGTCACCCAGGGTCTCGGCGGCGCTCGCATCGGGGAGGTGGTGGCGGCAGCGGTGGACGACCCCCACACCACCTGCTCCTGGTCTTCGTTCACGGCACCGACCCCACGTACCCAGTCAGGCTGGATATTGGGATCGAGTGGGTAGGTGGACAGCGCCGCCGGCCAGAACGGTGCGTCGTAGGGCTCGTTGCCCCCGGCGGCGAACACGGTGCTCTCCGGGAAGGCGTTGAACCAGATCCTCATCGCAGCCATCGTGGCCACCAGGGTCGGATCCTTCCCGGGCGCACAGGGATAGGTGCCAAGGGACAGGTTCAGGGCCGTCACGTTCTCGGCCGTCAGCTCGGAACGTTGGGTGAGGCGGGTTATCGCCTCGGCCACGTGCAATTCGGTCGTTACGTATTGAAGGGCCGGTGGCAGGGCATCCTCCCTCTCGGCCAGATCGCCTGGCGAGACCGGAAGGGCGCTGGCGAAGGCGACGCGGTATTCGGGTGCCAGTTGCCTGATGATCGAAGTGACGAAGGTGCCATGACTGGCCACCCGGGGATCGTTGGTGATCGTCTCGATGTCCATGTCGTCATACAGGACATGCTCTCCACGGGACATCCAATCGGGGCCGCCTGGGTCCTCGACGATCCCCGAATCGACCACGGCGATGATTCCCTCGCCTAGATCGCTGGTCGGGTCGGGGAGAGCCGCCGCGGGACGGGAGATCGGGTCGGTCCCTAGGGCCAGGCGCCAATGTCCGGCGAGGCCGACGGCGTAGATCGGGCCGGCCGTGACCCGGAGCTCTTGGAGCAGGGTGGCGACATCGAACGAGTCCACTGTGGTAGACAAGATGTCCAACTCGCGATCGAGCACCCCCACTGCCTCCGAGTCGCCCAGCACTGCAGAAGGTGGGACAACCTCGACCTCGACGTCGTAACCGCCGAGCGCCTCTTGGGCCGCCATTCCCTGATTCTGTTCGACTGCGATGAAACCGTCGAGGTAGAAGCAGGAGGTTGGAGGCCCCTCGGGAATCGGCAACTTCGGCTCCTCACCTGTCGATGTCGTTGAGGATGTGACCGTCGTCAAAGTCGTCGCGCTGGTCGCGGTTGTCTCGCTGGTAGCGGTCGTGGTTGTCTCCCCTGCGTCACGGTTGCAAGCAATCGCGGTGAGGGCGAAGAGAACCACAATGACCAATCCACGTCTGTACATAGTCGACCCCCCAGTATCGCCCCGTCCAGTGAAATGGCGCCGCAGCTTCCACTCCGGTGTGGCTGTGAACGCTACTCAGTACGTTTCTCTCGATGTCGTCCGTATCAGAGTTCTTCAACCACTCTCTAGAGCTTCTGGAACTCGCCCAGTCCGACCCACGCTCGGCCCTGAATCGGGGGTCGGCCCTCCTCCGGAGGGTCCCGTCGAATGATCACGATGTCCGATCGATAACCTATCGGGCGCTGGGGATTGCTGCTCGCCTGGCGTCCGACATGGGTGACGCGCTCGACTACGGGAACCGGGCCGTGTCGGAGGCGGACAAGTCGGGGGACAATTCACTTCGATCTCAAGCGATGCTGTCACTGGCAGGCTCGATGGCCTTCTCGGGTGACAACTCGGGCGCGCTCGCGCTGCTCGACAACGCAAGGGAGAATGCGGATCGCGCCATCGGCGCCGAGATCGAGTTTCAACGAGGCACGATTCTGGGTCGGATGGGCGAGAACCGGATGGCTCTGGCCGCGTACTCGACTGCACTTCCCGTGCTCGAGGACCTAGGCGACCGCCGGTTGGTTGCGATGACCCTCCACAACCGGGCGATGGTCGAGCTATCAGGTGGCGGGCTCGCCGATGCCGAGGCCGACCTGACTCGGGCCTTACAGATCGACCACGAGGACGGACGGAGCGTCGGAGTGGCCGGTATCGAACACGGTCTGGGTCTGATCGCCGCTCTCCGCGGTGAGATACCGCTCGCCCTTCTCCGCTTCGACGAAAGCGGTCGACTGTTCAAGGAGCTTCTCGATTCCGCATCCGAGTCACAGGTGAGCCAGTGTGAGGTGCTGTTGTCGGCAGGACTGTTCCGAGAAGCGTTCGCCCTGGCCGGGGAGATCGCCTCCGACATGAAACGAGCCGGTCTGGCCGAAGACGAGGCCGAGGCGAGATTGGTCGGGGCACAGGCTGCGTTGTTCGCGGGGAATCTGGAGGATGCCATCATCTGGTCGGATCGAGCTCAACAGATGTTCACCGGCCAGAACCGTGCCACCTGGGCGGCAATGGCGCGGCTGACCGGGCTCCAGGCGAGATACCAGGAGGGGGCGGGTGAGGCCGAGCTGGTCGATGAGGCCCACCGAGTCGCCGCCACGCTGGAGGAGGGCGGGCAGAGTCTGGCTGCGGTCCGCGCTTGGTTTCTCGCCGGCTCGATCGCTCTCCACCTCGGGATGGAGGATCGGGCCCGGCAGGATCTGAGCCGCGTCGCGCAAAGGAAGAGCGGTCCCATCGAGGTGCGACTCCAATCGCGCCTTGCACAGAGCATGTTGAAGGTCGCGGCGGGGGATCATGTCGGAGCCGATGCCTCCGCTCGTTCCGGGCTCGCTCTGCTCGACGATTACCAGTCGGCTCTGGGGGCCACCGATATCCGAATGGGTGTGGAGCGACATGCCCGCGAGCTGGGTGTCCTGGGCCTGAAGCTGGCGCTCGAATCGGCCCGTCCCCGTCGAGTGTTCGCCTGGATGGAGCGCATCCGGAGCCGGGCCCTGACCCATCGCCCCGTGGCTCCACCGCGTGATGACGAGATGTCAGCCGACCTGGCCGCGTTGCGGCAGGTGAGCAGTGAGTTGAGGACGGCGGAGGGGAACCGTGCGGCCGCGCTCTTGAAGCGGCAACGCCGCCTTCAGGAAGCGATCCGGGCCCGGGCCCGGATCGCCACGGGAGAAGCAGGTGCCGCCACCCGAGTGGGCCCGGCCACATTGGCCGCCGAGCTGGGTGATGCGATCCTCATCGAGTACGCCTCGCTCGAGGGGACACTTTGGGCGGTGTCGGTAGCGAATGGTCGTTACCGGGTTCGGGAGGTCGGGCCCGAGTCCGAGATTCGGGCCGAGTTGGAGAGTCTCCGCTTCACCATGCGACGTATGGCCCGGGGCCGCGGCTCGATGAAAACCGCCCTCGAAGTGGCGCGACGTCTCGACAGATTGCTCTTCGCCTCATTGCGACCTGGCGATGGCCCTCTGGTCGTCGTGCCGACCTCCGATCTCCATGTCACCCCCTGGTCCGCCCTTCCAGGATGCCAGGGAAGGCCGGTGACTATCAGTCCTTCGGCCGAGCTGTGGTATCGGGCCCGCCGGCGACCCAACCTGGGAACAGGGGCCATTCTCGCCGCCGGTCCCGACCTCGAGGTCTCCGATGTGGAAGTGAGCGACATCGCCTCTCTGTATCCGGGCGCCAACGTGCTCTCATCGGACGTATCCGAGGTGGCGAAGGTTCAAGCCCAACTCGACGGAGCAGCAATCGCCCACATCGCCAGCCACGCCGTGTTTCAGTTCGAGAACCCGATGTTCTCCTCGCTGCGCCTCGCCGATGGCGACCTGAATGTCTACGACATCGAACGTCTCGGCGCCGCACCGGACGTCGTGGTGCTCTCCGCCTGCGACTCCGGATTCAGTGATGCCCACGCCGGTGAGGAACTGATGGGGCTGAGCTCGGCCCTTCTCAACATGGGCACCCGGTCGATCGTCGCCAGCGTCGGCCTGGTCCCCGACTCGATGGCGACCAAGGATTTGATGGTCGCCTTGCACCGTGGGCTCAAGGGCGGTCTGAGCCCGTCCCAGGCCCTCAATCGGGCCCAGGGCAAGGTGAGAGACACCCCGGGGGGTTACGTGGCCGCCAGCTCGTTCATCTGCATCGGAGGCGGCTGAAAAGTAGCTATTTGGTGGGCCGGGGACGCCTCTTTACGTACCATGGCTCGGATGGCTTCGTTGACGCATGCCACGCATGGCGAATTGCTCGCCAAGGCTGCCGACGGCGACCAGGCGGCCTGGAGTGCCCTGGTCGATCGGTTCAGCCAGATGGTGTGGTCGATCGCGCGCGGCTTCAGGCTCGACGAGGCGACAGCCAAAGACGTCAGCCAGACAGTGTGGCTACGCCTGGTCGAGAACCTCTCCCGGATCGAGGATCCGGAGCGTCTTCCCGGATGGCTCGCCACAACAGCGCGACGCGAGGCGCTTCGGGTGAAGGGGGTCCGGGAGCGAATGGTCCCCACCGAATTCGTCTACGAAGTCGCCGACGAGTCGCCCTCCCTGGAGGCGATGCTGGTCGAGGATGAGGGCGCCAGAGAGGTGGTCCTCGCCTTCAAGACGCTCAACGAGGACTGCCAACATCTACTCCGTCTTCTCACCACCGATCCACCCCTCAGCTACGAGGAGATCGCAGCGATCATCGACAGGCCCATCGGGAGTCTGGGGCCGACCAGGTCGAGGTGTCTGGATCGGCTGAAGGCGGCCATGACATCGCGTATCAGCGGAGGGGGAAGTGGCTCTTTCCATGCAGGAGACGATGCCCAATGAGTGAAATGACACAGAAGGGTGAGGACAAAACCCTCTCCCTTCTTCACCATGCCCTGGACGAGTCGGATCCGGTACCGACGGATGTGACCGATTTTGCGAAAGCCGCCATTTCCTGGCGGACTGTCGACGCCGACCTGGCCCAGCTCTCCTATGACTCGAGCGAGGAGTCCACCCCGGTCGGGGTACGCAGCCTCTCCGTGGCGAGGATGCTCTCGTTCGAGACGAGTGCCTGGGCCATCGACATCGAGTACAACACAGCCTCCCGCCTTCTCATGGGACAGATCGAACCCTCACGCGAGGTGGCGGTCGAATTGCATCTGGCCGGAGACGTGGTCGTCACCGAAAGCGATGAGCTGGGGCGTTTCAGCTTCGACGGGATCCTTCCCGGGCCTATCGCTCTCGTGTTCCGTCCCTCGGATGACGAGATGATCAAAACCGAATGGACAGTCCTCTGACCTGATCTGCGGCCACATCGTCGTATCAACGACCGCAGTCGGCTCTCTCCATCGATGAATCGTCGTCGACCGACGACGACCACCGTAAGCGAGGACAGCGACATGACCTACATGTCACAATCTCAGGTTTCGAGGAGCACCCGGCGCTGGGCTTGGGTCGTTCGCCCCATCGAGGCGCTCGACACCCCGGTTGGGAGGTGGTTGGGCAACCGGATGAGGGAGAATCGACTCCAGCAGAAGCACCGGCCTCAGATCCTGAAACGCCTCATTGTCCGCCCCGCCGTATGAGCGGCACGAGGCAAACGCCTCGCTGACGGAGTGATAAGACCCCCGCCCGGGCGGGGGTCTTATCTATTGCTCGAGCTCCCGGCACGCCAAGGAAAGAAGGGCCGCCGCCGGCGACCCTTCTTTCCCCTGCCCTGCGCAGATCTCGTTACTCGGCGACCCTTTCCAGTGGGTTTTTCCCACTGGACGTGCCCGACGTGCCCTGCTCGTCGATGAACTCGTGGGCCAGTCGTTGCTCCGCAGTTGCCTGACCTCCTACACCCTCGACCGTGAGCCGATCGGACTCGGCTTGGAACGCAGGCTCGTTGATCCGAGCGTTCGCGTCCGAAACCGAATATCTGAGGACGTCGATGTGCTCCTGGTACTCCAGGTCCGCCGACGCTTGGTCCCGATACCTGAGGAAGTCGATCTGCTCCTGATACTCCAGCGCTGCCGCCGCAATAGCGGCGTTGCGAAGCATTTGCCTCTCCGAGACGAAGTCTGCCTGGGGCCGACGATCGTCGCTCACTGTCGGGTGAGCAGGCTGGACGTCGGACACCGAGGCAGGCTCATCCTGACTGAGTGTGAACCCAACGCCAATGGCGATGAC
>JBOGEV010000160.1:0-1897 GCA_050742015.1 Acidimicrobiia bacterium | reverse complement strand
GATCGGACCACTGCGCCGCCTCCATCGCGCGCTCGAGCTGCGGGTCGGTGAACGACATCACGATCTTGGCGCCCCAGTAGCCGTCGCGTGCGTCGACGGCGTCGAAGGCCGGGTTGGGCATGTTGGGTCGCCAGTCGCCGGGATCGAAGGGGTCGACCTCGTACCACCCGATGTTGGGCGGGTTCTCGGGCACCTCGTCCTGCCACGCCCGCTCGTAGAAACCGAGCGAAATGAAGCGCATCCCCATGGCGCTCAGGTCGAGCTCGTTCTCGTTGCCGACCCGCCGGCTGTGGGGATGGGCTCCGCCCGAGCCGAGCGAGGAGCCGTTGTCGAGCAGGTAGTGGCGGAGATAGCCGTAACGGCGCGCGTCCTCGTCTTCGGGACTGTCGGGGTCGAGGACGAACGCGTCCAGGGTATTGCCCTGCTTCGTATCGGTCTGGTTGAGCCACGAGGCGATGACGTAGTAGCCCCGGACCTCGCGCAGCAGCTCGTGTGGGATGACGTCATTCGGGTCGTCCGGGCGCGTCCCGCGCCAGCTGAACGGACCCTTGGGGATTCCCTCGACGAACTTGCTGGCCGAGGTCCGGATCGTGCCGTCGGGTCCGACCGGGTATCGGTCGAGGAGGACCTCGGTGAGCTTGCCGGCGGTGAGCTCCACCTCGTCCGGTTCGTTGGCCGCGACCTCGTACTCGACCACGACACCGTTCTCCACCACGTCGATCTCCACGCCGTCCTCCAATGTGATGGCGCCGGGATCGAAGTAGTAGACGTAGTTCTCGGGGGTGTGGTAGCCGGCCGCCCAGACCAGGTTCGTCGCCAGAACGTCCGCCCCGCTGGCCATCTCGGGCCATTCCGGCGGATCCAGCTTCATGAGGTAGCGGTCGCCCTCCGAGTCCTCGATGAAGAAGCCGAAGTTGACGCCCTCGCTCTTGTTCGAGGTGATCAGGAGCGGCCCGGGAGCCGGGCCGTCACCCGTGTGGGGTCCCTGCATGACCTCGTCGGGTGTCAGCGGATCGACCGCATTCCGGTTGGTGAACCAGGTCGAGTTCACGACCTCGTCCATGGCGTCCACGTTGACCGCCGAACCGGGCGAGCCCGGCGCAAACTGGTCGATCACGAACGCGTGGACCGCCTCGTAGATGATGGGTACGTCGCGTTCTTCGGGCTCCAGGATGGGGAGCGTGTCGGCCATCGGACGCGGAGCGTACTCCCACGGCTGGACCGAGGGACCGCCGCAGGCGGCGACGCCGATGGTCGCGACGAGGATGATCGCGACGTGGATGGTCGATCCGGCGACCCGGGGCGATCTCGTCAGCAGGGATCGCATGCTAGTAGATGTCGCTGAACTTGAAGTTCAGGCGGGTCGTCTCGTCGCTGCGTGCTATGCCCGTCCGGAACACGAAGTTCTCGCGCAGATAGGCGCGGAACTCGACCCCGTACGAGTACTTGTCACCGAACTCGAACTCGTCGATGACGGCGTCCAGATCCTCGCCCACCTCGCCGAAGTCGTAGAAGATGGCGGTCTCGATCGCGCTCGCCTTGTCGTCGTCCGGGAAATTTTCGTGCCAGATGCGATAGCGGTATTCCACCGTCCCGTAGGCCGCCGTCTGATCCGTGAAGCGCCACGTATCGTAGCCCCGGAGCCGGGTCGAGCCGCCCAGATAAGGGAGGTAGACGAAAGGGATCTCGTCATCATCGTTGTCGGGCTCGGCCTGATCGAACCCGACCATTGCCGACAGGATGTGCCACTGGCTCCCCAGCGGAAGGTGGCCTTGGACCTCGCCCCCATAGGTGATCCAGTTGAAGTCGAGGTCGTTGACCGAGCTGTAGCGCGCCCCCCGCGCCTTGATCTTCACGCCGGCGACCGGATGGCCGGGCGAGTTGGTGAGGTCGAGCA
>JBOGEV010000159.1:0-1141 GCA_050742015.1 Acidimicrobiia bacterium | reverse complement strand
GAGAACGAGGTCTGCTTCTCCACCCCTCGCAGGTCGATCACATATTTCCCCCAGGTGTCGCTCAGCCCGTCCAGGGCGGGGACCAGCTCGGCATCTTCCGGCAACGGGTTGGAGCTACCCACGATCGTGAGCAGCGGGTACCAGTCGCGGCGGGTGGCCTTCAACGCCTCCTTCTCATAGAGCTGCTGGTTCCGATCGCGCACCATCCGCCGCCCCTGCTCGAATCGGGCCTCGGTGGTGACGCTCATCGAGACCCCGTGCTTGCGGTACAGGAACAGGGGCTCTTCCACCCGGACTTGGCCCCAGCCGGCGCCGGTGAGGCGGAGCCACATCTCCCAGTCTTCGTTGCCGGAGGTCATGGTCTCGTCATAACCGCCAACCGCTTCCCAGGCCGTGGCACGCAGGAGGACACAGCCGACGACTGCGTTCTCGATGAGCTGCCAGTAAGGGTTGAAGGGACGGGGGATCCACACAGCGTCGATGTCGCCGTGGAGACGGGCCAGACAGTGGGCGAAGCCGGCGTCGGGTCGACTGCGCATGGCAGTGAGCAGCTTCGTCATGTACTCCGGACCCAACTCGTCGTCCGAGTCGAGGGGGATCAGAAACTCACCCCGGGCCAGCTTCATCCCGGCGTTGCGGGCCCCGGGCAAACCAACATTGGCCTGACGGATCACCCGGAGCCGGGGCCGGTCCAGTGAGTCGAGGAGGGAGACGGCGTCAGGATCGGTCGACCCGTCGTCAACCACCACGATTTCCCACGACCCATGGGACTGCTCGTAGACCGAGGCCAGGGCCTCCTCCAGGTAATCGACGTTGTCATGGACCGGAATCACCACCGTCACGTCGGGAGCCTCGAGCTCGGGGAACTCACCAGCAGCCAAGCGCCGCTCCACATCCCCCAGTCGTCGCTCCCGCAGCAGCCGGGCCTGCTCCTCGGGCCACGAGGCCTGGGCCCGAAGCCGGTCCTTCACCCCCTGTGGGGCCAGACGGGCCGCAACCCTGGCCACCGGTCCAGGCAGATATCGGTAGACCCGGCGGAGGGTGGGACTGGACCGGGACGGGGGGACCGGGACCGCCCTCTCCACGGCCTGTGACGCCTCGGTGGCCAGACCCGCCTGGGAGCGGGGGTGTCTCGGCTCCG
>JBOGEV010000158.1:0-2670 GCA_050742015.1 Acidimicrobiia bacterium | reverse complement strand
AGGATCGATCTGATGTCCTTGTCTCGCGCCTTGGCGGCGACCGAAGTGGCCGTGAAGCGGTAGGCCTCCGCGGCCGCGGATCGCGGGTGATCCCTCACCGGAACCTCGGATTCGAGATTCTCCAAACCGAAGTCCGGGACGTCTGCGAGCAGGCTTGCCCCGATGACTTCCTCCGGCTCGACACGGCTGGTGAACGTCTTCCGCGACGTCTCCTGGACGTAGGCAACGGCGACCCCCGCTGCCAGGCCGAGGATGAGGGCGACGGCGAGCACCCGGGAGAGCCCAAAGCCGGCCAGGCGCTCTGCCTCGTTGGCAGGCTGCACGAGTGCAATTGCATCGGGGGCGAGACCGGTGTCGACAGCGATTTCGTCTCGCAAGGTGAGCAAGGTGGCGCGACGTTCGACCTGTCGGGCCTGCTCCTCGATGAGAGCTTGCTGCTCGGGGGTGACCGCACGGCCGGCAAGGACCTCCGCATAGACGGCGATCCTCTGGCGGTGATCCTCGATCCGCTGGCGTATCTCGGTCGCCTCCGGTTCGTCGGCCTCCAACAGAGCGGTCTGCAGCTCCGCGATGGCGACTACGGAATCCTGAGCCTGGAGTCGCAGGTTCTCCAGGGCTGGGTCCCCGGAGGTCATGCCAGCGATCTCACTGCTGATCTCACCGAGACGCTGGTCGATTCCGTTCACTTGCGCATCGATCCTCTCGAGTTGCGCCTCGGAGGTTGCGGTTGTCTGCCTCTGGGTGACTTCGATATACCCGGCCGCGATTGCGTTGGCGCGAGCGATCGCGTTGTCGGCACTCGACGCCTGTGCCGTGATCCTCACCAGAGGGCTCTCAGGACTCGCGACGATCGTTACCGAATCGACGAGGTCGTTCACGGACACATCGATGCCCGACTCGCTGATGATCTCCGATGCCGCTTCGGCAACCACCGGTGATCGGATGATCTCCAGCTGAGATCCGATGTGTTGCTCATTGCTGGTGATCCCCGCCCCGGCGGGTGTCTCTGACGAGAGCGGTTCCTGAATCACCAGGTTGGTTGTGGCCTCGTAGGTCACCTCGTCTGAGGCAAACAGCTGGAAAGCGAGACCGAGCAGAAGAGCGGCTCCGACGATCTCGAGCACCAGCCAGCGATGACGCCAGGCAGACGACAAAAGTGTCGGTTCAGCGTTGGTCACAACCCACTCCCACGACCTCCACAGTAGCCGCGCACGGGATTCAATAAAGTGCCCCGACGAGGACCGTTTAGCGTGGCGATTCGTTCGTGAGGACTCTGACTTGATCAACTCAATCGACCGGGTGCCGCGTCAGACCATCTATCTGGTCGGCCACAATCACTCGATCGCTGTGGCGGGTCAGGGTTCGCCGATAATCCTGCTGCACGGAAGCTCGAGCCACGGCTATGCCTGGCGCAACATCATCCCCTATCTAGCTCGTCGGCATCATTGCTTGGCACCGGATCTGCCAGGCATGGGTCAATCGGACGGTGCGAAGTACTACGACTGGGGTCCCTCCACCTTCTCGGATATGTACTCGAGTGTGAAGGCCCTGATCCAATTTCTCGAGCCCGAACGCCCCGTGGTGCTCATCGGGCACGAGCTCGGAGCGATGCTGGCTGGACAGTACGCCCGGGAGCATCCTTCGTCGGTCGCGGGCCTCGTCTTCGTCGAAGGCTCGTTCCGGGTCTCTAACGACACCCTCTTCGATCCGGACATTCAGCAGTTCTTCCGCGACGTCCGAGGGGAGCAGGGGGAGGCGATGATCCTGACCAGGAACATGCTGATCGAGTTCTATCTCAACCGGCTCACCTCGCGCCATCTCGGCCCTGAGGAGCTGCATGGCTATCGCAGCCCGTATAGAAAGGCCGGCAAGTCACGTGAGGCGATGCTGTCGATGATCCGCCAGCTCCCACTCCGATCTCACCCGGGGCCCATCGACGGGGTGGCCGAGGAGATCCGCCGGTGGTGCATGGCGTCGACGACTCCCAAGTTGGTGATAGGCGGCAGGCCGGGCTTCCTCGTCCCGCTGCCGGTTCTGGCCAGCACCGCCAAATGGGCCAACACGAGGGTCGCCATGGTTCCGGGCCTGCACTTCCTCATGGAGGACTCTCCCGCCAGGCTCACCTCGATAATGCTCGACTGGCTTGGCGATATCGGACACACGATGCCCACGGCTGCCGACCTCGAAGACGACCTGGATCAGAGACCGTCTCCATCACCGGCGAGCCGGTGATAGATCCGATCGTAGACGTCGACGATCCTCTCCCAGGCAAGGGATTCCGCAGCATGTAGTTGCGCCGTCTCTGATCTCGCGTCGGCTTCAGAGAGGATCTTCGCCATCGCCTCGGTCAGCCGGTCGACGATGGTGCGGGTGGGCCTCGACGGAACCGCCCACCCTCCGGGTTCGGACAAGAACGCAGGTCCACCGATGTCGAGGGTCAACACCGGCACACCTTGTGCCATTGCCTCGACCACCACAAAGCCACCCGAGTCGTGAAATGACGGATGCACCAGGAGTCTGCTCCCGCCGATCCTGAGCAGCGTTTCCTCCCGGCTGAGACGACCGGTGAACTCCACCCGGTCGGCAACCCCCAATCGGCGGGCCAGCACCCGCCAATGACCGACCTCGGGCCCTTCGCCGATGATCGCGTAGCGGAGGTCACCGTCTTCG
>JBOGEV010000157.1:0-5621 GCA_050742015.1 Acidimicrobiia bacterium | reverse complement strand
CCTGTCGGGGGACCAAACCGGGTCGAAGTCCGATGCCGGATCGCTGGTGAGCCGGGTCTGGTTTGACCCGTCCTTCCGCATCACATAGATCTCCGAATTCCCGTCGCGGGTGGAGGCGAAAACGATCAACCCGTTGACGTCGTGGGTGGAGGCAGCCATCGCCGATCCTGCTGAAGCCATGCTCGCCCATGCGACGAGAAGCGAACCGACCAGTCTCTTTGCCATGCGCTCCTCCTAATCGATGCCGAAGATGCCGGCGACGGGCAGCCAGCTGGGTTGGCCGAAGATGAACTGGTTGTCGGCGGTGCCTTGGCTGTTGGTGTGCCGGAAGAAGAAGGTGGTGGTCGCTGGGCGGAACAGCCCTGGGGTGTCGGTCCCGTCGACTATTCCCCAGTCTCCGGCGACGAACCGGTCTCCGGGGTCTCCGAAGAAGAACTCGTTGGAGGCGGTCCCGGTGTCGAGGGTGTTGCGGTAGTAGACGAACCCGGTCGACTCCCGGTGCAACCCGACCTCGTCCACACCGTCTCCGTCGAAGTCCCCGACGAAGGGCTTGTCTCCCGGGTCTCCGAAGAGGAACGAAAATTCGGCGGGGCCGAGCCCTCCCTCGTTGGCACCTAATGCGTTGATGATGTAGAAGCGTTGTTCGGAGGGCCGGTAGAGACTGAGTGAGTCGCAGCCGTCTCCGTCGAAATCTCCGGCGAGGGGGATGTCGCTCGGGTTTCCAAAGAAGAACCTGATGTCGGCGATCCCCTGACTGTTCGCGTTCCTCAGATATGCGAAGGCGTCCGACAACCGGAACAAGCCCGGGGTGTCCACCCCATCACAGTCCCAGTCGCCCATGAACGGCACATCACCAGGGTTGCCGTAGAAGAACAAGGATGTCTCCAACGGCGAGGAGAGGTGCCAGGCACCGCTCGCCGGGTCGACGAGCCCCACCATGTCGAGACTCCGGGCCCAGTCTGCGTCCGAATCGGTGCCTAGGTGATTGCTCACGTTGGACTCGTTGGACCCGTCGGCGAGCATCACATAGATCTCGGAATTGCCGTCCCGGAAGGTGGTGAACATGATCATGTTCCCGTCCGGGGACCAGACCGGTTCGGTGTCGGCGGCGGGGGAGTTGGTCAGCTGGACGCTGGCGGACCCACTGGATCGCATCTTCCAGATATCACCCAGGCCAGTTTCGTCCCTCACGTAGGCGATTTCCCCACCGTTGGGTGACCACGTCGGGTGCGACTCGGCCGTGGCGTCATTGTTGGTGATGTTCACCTGGCTGGAACCATCCGCGTTCATCATCCAGATGTCAGTATTGGTGAAAGATGGAGATGGGCCGCTATATACGATCTTCGAACCGTCCGGCGACCACTGGGCGGCTGCACCACCCGCCAAGCGAGTCTCCTCGGACCCATCGGCGTTCATCACGTAGATCCCGCCGGGTATGCGGGTGGTGTCGAAGAGAATCTTGGTGCCGTCTGGTGACCACGAAGGTCTTCGATCGAACCCGTCGGCGTCGGTGAGTTGTACCTCACCAGTTCCGTCGGAGTTGATCACGAAGATGTCTGAAGTGGGACCCCTCGTGCTGGCAAAAGCGATCTTGGAGCCATCCGGTGACCACGCCGGATGGAAATCTGGGAACGAGTTGTGGGTGAGACGGGTCTGGTTGGACCCATCTTGACGCATGACATAGATTTCGCCGTTGGAGCTGAAAACGACCAAGCCGTTCACATCGTGGGTGGAGGCGGCGCCCACGCTCAATGCGGGTGTCGCGACGAGGGCGAATAGAAGCACCAGAGCCCAGACTCTTCTGGCCATGGATCCCAAGCTATGGGGGCCCCTTAAGGCGGGCTGAAGGTCACTCCCGCCGTAACGCCGGCCACAAGAGGGTGAGGGTCAACGCTGAGATCAGATAGACCGGGAAGGCGTAGCGGAACTCCTGGGCCGGGCTCGTCACGAACAGGTTGAGGGTGTGTGCCACCAGAAGGGCTGAGGGAAGCAGGAGACGGCGAGCCCTGAATGCGAACACCACCACCGCGGCCAACGCCGGGAGCAGCAGGATGGCGGGGCGCCAGGTGAGCCAGAGCCGGCTGTCGACCTCGGCCCAGCGCCAGATCCGATCGGTCACATCGAAGGCGATCCCGACTATGGGGTCCCGGGCCAGGCCCAGGGTGTTGGGCGGGATGTCGTATGGCGGCCGGTGGAAGTAGGCATCGGCAGGTTGTGCCGGTTGGTAGAGGTAGTTGGCGGCGCAGACCCGATGCTCCAACACCGAGTCGGGGTCCCTTCTCATCACGTCCAGGACCAGGCCCCGGTACTCGCCGGGCGACTCCCGCACCGGTGTTTGGTCGAAGAAGGGGTCGAAGAGAAGCGGGGTGCTGTCGAAGCAGTCATATCGCTCGGTCCAGATCAGGGGCGGGGCAACCCGCTCGATCAGGTCGAGGTCGGCCGCGGTGAAGGTCTCCGGCTCGGCGTTGAACGAGGCGGCGACGTCGGGGAGGAACACCTGGGCCGGCTCGATGGTCGTCCTCTGCACATCGAGCAGCGTGTACAGCGGTCCCACGACGAGGAAAACGGTGAGGGCGATGGTTCCCAGGGCGACCCCGAACACCCTGAGCTGCCTGCGATAGAACCAGGCCAAGACGAGAAGGACGGGGAGCACCGTGATCGGGCCATTGCCCCGGAACAGCCAGATCCCGGCTAGGGCGATGCCGATCCGAACCGCCGGCCAGAGGCGATCGGCCCGGTCCTCGTCGACGGCGAGGGCGAGCAACTCGATCCATACCCAGAGCATCAGAAGGGCAAAGGGGACGTCCTTCCAGAGGGCAAGAGTGGTTGGGGCCACGGCGGGGGAGAGGCCGAGCAGCCAGGCCACCCCCACGGCCAACCAGGTGGGGACACCGGCCTGGATCAGCCAGCGGGCCGCATAGGCGAGGAGGACCCCGAGGACTATCAGCTGGAAGAGGGTGACGAGTCCGGGCCGGCTCCCGCCAAGGCTGAGTATCTCGAGATAGAAGGTGTGGATCGCAGGGTGGTGGTCGAAGTAGACCCCGTTGGCGATCTGGCCGAACTGGTCGATGGCGTCACTCGAGGCGAATCCGGGGTGCCAGCCCAGCCACCACACGAACACCGGCAGCGCCGCGGTCCCGGCGAGCAGCCAGGCGGGGAGATTGGGCCGGGGGAGGCGCACGGACGGGAGGATAAGGGTGCGCCCGGCGTTCAGCGTGGAGGGGTCTCGAAGGTGCAGGTCGGTCCTGCTGCGGCGGCAAGACGGTGATCCAGAGTTGCGAAGTGCGTGTCCAACGTCTCGGCCAGGGCTACATACCAGGCGTCGTAGGGAGTGACATTGGCCCGAAGTTGCCACACCCGCTCGGCGAACGGCTCGAAGGAGAAGAGCTCCACTGAAATTTCGCCGAGATCGGCATAGGCAACGGCGGCGGTATCGGCTGAGATCTCACGCCGGTGCTCGGCCCTACGAAGCACATTGGCCGCCTCCGCCGGCATCAGATGCGGCGCTGCCAGCGCATCGTCAGCCAGTCGATCCTCGGCCCAAAGTCCCACTGACCCCGTGTCGACCAAAGCCGCCACCACGACTGACGCGTCGACGACGAGTGTCACTTACGGTCGGCGTCTCGATACTCCAGGATCTTCTCCGTCGAGAGTGTCGATCCCATCGCGTCTTTGCGTGCTCTCACCCGGGCGAGCACAGTCTCGTTGTCGGTCTTGCGGGCCAGCTGGATCAACTCTCCACGTAGGTATTCCTGAAGGGAACGCCCGGAGCGAGCCGCCCGAGCCGCCAACTCGTCGCGTGTCTCTTCTGGAATGTTCCTGATCGTCATGGAGACCGGCATACATGCAGTATGCATGCGGTGCTGCTGAATTGCAACCGGGCCGTGTGCGGTCACGCATCAGAGTCTGCGACTAAGGACCACCGTCTCGTTGTACTTGAAGATGCGGCCCACCGGACGGGGGAACGGGAACGAGTAGGCGCGTTCTCGCGACAGACGCTGAGCAGCCTCGATCCCGGCCAGCTCATCGAGGTCGAGGAAATGGACATGGGTTGGGTCGGAGCGGAACCCTGCCTCCTGGGGCACGATGATCACCACCCGTCCCCCCGGGCTCAGGTATGGGAGGTAGAGACCGAGTAGACCCGAGGCCTCGCCGGGCGTCATGTGCTCGAGGACGTGGGAGATCAGGAGGGTGCCGTAGCTGCCTGCCGCGGCGTCGGCGCTTCCCGGGAACTCATCGGCGGTGTGGGCGGTGAGACCGTTGCGACGGGCAACCTCGATCGAGTGGGGGTTGGTGTCAACCCCCACCCCGTTGCCTTCCAGATGCTGCAGGTTCCGGCCGATCCCGCACCCGACGTCGAGCACCCGACCTTCGACCACCCGCTTGATATGACGCCGGTACGGGCCCTGTACGTCAAGTAGCCGTTTCCACCCGCGGTTGGCCTCGGCTTCGAGACGTTCGGTGTAGTACGGATCGGAACTCATGGTCGGTTGAGGATATGGCTGGCGAACTGGTGGGACAGGCATCGCGCCACGGCGGACCCCGGCCCTGATCTTCGAGTAGATGGGTCAGGGTGTGGTGGAACCTGCAGAGGAGCCGAAGATTGCAGGGCTCGGTTTCCCCGAGATCGGCCCAGTGCTGGATGTGGTGAACATCGCACCAGCGGGCGTCACGATCGCATCCTCCCTCCCAGGTGCAGTGGAGGTCTCTGGCGATGACGGCCCGGCGCATTGCGGCGGGGATGACCCTGGTACGCCGGCCGACGTCGATGATCTCCGAGTTTGGCCCGAGGACGATGCGACTCAATGAGCAGTCACAGGTGAGGGTTCGGAGCTCGGCCATGGTGAGCACCTGCCCGTTCTCTGTCTGGTGGAGACCACCTGCGATGCCCTGGAGGGCGGGGAGATCGCATACGACGTTGATATGTGGCTTCTCCCCACCGACTGTCGGGGTCTGCCCGTGCTCGAGGAAACCTCGGGCGAGGTCCTCGAGGGCGTCATGGCGCCGCTGACGTGGCGTCCGCGTGTCGTCGGGGGCAGGTGGGGGCATGAGTGCGTCCAACGC
This sequence comes from Acidimicrobiia bacterium, assembly GCA_050742015.1. GTDB lineage: Bacteria > Actinomycetota > Acidimicrobiia > Spongiisociales > ZC4RG35 > JARDZU01. Next base: position 557 of record JBOGEV010000157.1, on the reverse strand, counting down.
GGTGAGGAGGGCCCGTCCGGCCAGTCGGGTCATCCAGCCGTCGACTCTCAACATCCCGCCCAGGCTCTCCGACGCTGAGATCCCTCGCATCTCCAGCTGCTTGATCGCGTCTTGAGCCGTGCCCGGGCCGTCGACCGATTGCCGCCAGTAGGCGAGGGCGCGACGGGTGTCGGCATGGGAGAGGTCTGCGACCGCATCGGTGAGCGTCTCCTCGGCGGCGGGGAACTCATCGGGGACCGCGGTAGCGGTTTCGAAGAGACGATGGGCCTGATCGGTCGAGATCCGGGTCCGCAGCCAAGCCGTGAAGACTCGAGGGGCGATGCGGCGGGCATGGGCGGCGGCGACGAGGCGACGTGCCCGGCCCGCAGCCATCCGGCAGCGATGCTTGAGGAAGTCGGTCATCGAGGGATACCCGTGGGCCCGGTGACCAGCCCTCCTCTCGAAGATCCCGATCCGGTCGACCCGGATGGCTTCGATCAGCCCGGAGACCGTCTCCAGCTCGATCAGATCGTCAGCTAGCTGGTCGATGGGGAGGTGCTCGGCGTCTTCTGCGATCC
>JBOGEV010000156.1:0-1811 GCA_050742015.1 Acidimicrobiia bacterium | reverse complement strand
CACGCTCAGCATCGACCGGCAGGTTGTCGAGCGTGCAAAAGAATTCGCCAGGGAGCACGAGGCCAGCGTCTCGGAGCTGGTAGAGGGATTCCTCGAGCGGCTTCACACGCGCGGTCAGCGCCCATCGGGTAACACGCCTGAAATCGTAGCCCGTCTTCGCGGCCTTAGCCGGCCGAGCGGTGGGCGGGAAGAGTATCGACGCCATCTCGAGAAGAAATACGGTCGATGATCCGGGTGCTCTTCGATATCGACGTCCTGCTGGACGTCATCGAGGAGCGCGCCCCGCACGTGGATGCGTCGAGCGAAGCCTTGGGCCATGCTGAGGTGGGAAACATCCAGGGGTTCATCGCGGCGCATTCCCTACCCACGATCTTCTACCTCGTAGATAGGCAGAAGGGCCGCGACGCGGCCTATGAGGCCATCAGGCTGCTGATCAGGTTGCTCGAGGTCGTGGCTGTGGATCACGACCGGCTCACGCAGGCGCTGGGTCCGGGCTGGTCGGACTTCGAGGATGCCCTGCAAGCGGGCTGTGCTTCGCATGCGGGAGTGGATGTACTGCTCACCCGGAACACGAAGGACTACAAGGAAGTGAGCTTCGCGGTCGAAGATCCGGATCGATTCCTGACCCGGCCGGAATTTCTGCCTCTTCCAGATCAATTGGAGGAGGGAAGTGTTTGACTTTGGCGACGGGAGGACCGTCTCCGCCCGAGTTGAACGTCCGCCGGCCATCCCCCGTCGTACCGGAGAGACCGCTGGAGGTCCCCTGACCCGTGCCCGAGGAAGCCATGCGACGCACGCTCTTGCTTCTCCTCCTGACCCTTCCGACTCCGGCCTGCTCCCAGGCGCAAGACAGCGACGCCGATGCCCAGCCTGCGGCCCCGCCGCAGGACGCGATCGCCTTCACCGACGTGACCGTGATCCCGATGGACTCCGAGCGGGTCCTGGAGGGCCACACGGTCATGGTCGAAGGGGAGCGGATCGTGGCGGTCGGTCCGATGGGCGAGGTCGAGATCCCGGCAGGCGCGACCGTCGTGGACGGCGCGGGGCGCTGGTTGATCCCGGGTCTGGCCGAGATGCACGGTCACATCCCGCCCCCGAGCGCGCCGCGCGAGCTGGTCGAGAACGTGCTCTTTCTCTATGTGGCCAACGGAGCCACGACGGTCCGCGGCGTGCTCGGCGCCCCGGGGCAGTTGGAGCTGAAGGCCGAGGCGAATTCCGGGGCGATCGTCGCCCCGACCCTCTACCTGGCCGGCCCCAGCTTCAGCGGCAACTCGGTTGACTCGCCCGCCCAGGCGGCGGCGATGGTCCGGGAGCAGGCGGCGGCGGGCTGGGATTTGCTCAAGGTCCATCCGGGACTCACCCGGGCCGAATACGATTCCATGGCGCTGGCGGCGCGGGCGGCCGGGATCCGCTTCGTCGGTCACATCCCCGAGGACGTGGGGCTCGCCCATGCGCTCGAGATGGGGCACGAAACGGTCGAGCACCTGGACGGCTACATCGAGTACCTGGACGGCGACCAGGGTTCGGTCGATCCGGCCCGCCTGGCGGAGGCGGTCCAACGGACCCGTGATGCGGGCGCCTGGGTGGTCCCGACCATGGCGCTCTGGGAGACCCTGTTCGCGATCCATCCGCTGGAAACGCTGACCGCCTACGAGGAGCTCCGCTACATGCCGCCCGACAGGGTTGAGGCGTGGACGGCCAGCTACCGCGAGCAGCTCGCCGATCCCGACCTCGATCCGGCCATCTCCCGCACGGTGATCGACAACCGCATGCGCATCCTCCGAGCCTTGCACGAGGGGGATGTGCCGATC
>JBOGEV010000155.1:0-5114 GCA_050742015.1 Acidimicrobiia bacterium | reverse complement strand
CGCTGTTGACCGTTGCGGGCGAGGTTGTCCGCGTGGCCGTAACTCATCGTCCCCCGTCTCCCCTCAATGCGTACTGTGGTCGGGGGCACAGTAGCGCCCCTCCCCGGAGGAATGAAGATCGACCCGGGTGGTCACGGCAACCGTGACAGGTGCCCTCTCTCGGCCGGCCGGCGTCTTTCGTCTGTTCGTCGTCTCGGCGTGGGCTCTTAGCGGGCGTTGGGGTGCGGCGTCTCGGGTGTGTCGTCGGTGATCTGGTCATCGTCGTAGACCCTTCACCTCTCATTCACCCCCACCCACGTCGCGCGGCTCGACCTCGGCCGTGGACGCCACCCAGGTGCGTACCACGAGCAACCTGGGTCGTAGCCGCGGTCATACCGTCCGTGGTGGGTCGACCAATTCGATGCCGATGGCGACCACACCGAGTGCTTCGCGCTCAGGCGGGTAGATTTGACGGACGTTAGCCAATTGCTCGTCGCGAGTGGCGAGCGGATTGACGGACGCAATGGTCTCGTGGTCGAACATCTCGTCGAAGTTGGGGTAACGGTTGACCCGGGTGACTCGGGTGAGGACTTCATCGCCTTGGCAGCGGAACCTGATCAGTGAACCGGGCCTTATTTTTTTGCGGCTGGAGTCGTTCGCGCGGATCTCAGTCGTCTTGCGGCCGGTAGTGATGAGGTCGAAGTAGCGTTTGTATATACCCATCTCGTGGGATGCTGCGCTCTGTACCGATGGGCAAGTTCCTTGCCCAGCTTGCCAGGCACGGTCACCACTCCAGGCTTGGTCGCACGGATGTAGTGGCGGTGGCTACCGCGCACGCTTAGGCGGATAGATTTGGCGTTGCCGTCAGCTAGCGCGAAGGTACTGGCCGATGGCACGGCGAATGATCTCTGACACGCTGGTCTGTTCCTCGGCAGCGCGGAGCAGTAGGTCCCGCTTGAGTTCCGGATCGAGGCGCACCGACTCGACCGAGGAGGCCGCCGAACCCATTGGAGGGCGACCGCCTCGGCGTCGCAGGATCGCCTCGACGTCGTATCCCCGCTCGGCGTCGTCCGCCATCGCTTCGACCATCTCGTCAGTGATCGGGGTGCCGTCTGCTGTGCTTCCGTGCGTCGTGGTCATCGTCACCACCCCTTCGGCAGCAAGGTTCTGTACTTCGCTCTCATCGCCATTGCATGCATCACCGCCGGGCCTGGGGCCGATCCATCACAACCAACTCAAGGAGCTTCCCGGCGCGATCCGCCCCGAGAACCAGGTATCGAGTCGGGTCTTCGTCGATCTCCTCCACGACCAGTGCGTTGCGCAGGACGTGCTGGATGTCCTCCGGCCCGGTGCCATGGCGGAGCGCTGACCGGAGAACCTCCACGAGAGGCAATCGTACTACAAAACCTGATCGCTGGCCGATCCCGTGCTGTGATCGTCTAGCGTCAGTGGCTGGAACCGCCCAAGCGCCCACGTAACGTCCCTCCGGGACTCCTCGGTGCCAAGATCCGACACGATCGCTGTTAAGGTGATCAATCACTCAAGGTGATCAATCACTACGGGGCGGAGCAATTCGATTCCCGTCGCCCGCTCCACTGCACTTCGCGGTTGGATGTCGGCCGTCAGCGTGCGTGGCATTCCCACGACGTCACGACACGTCGGCCCAGGGAGCGCCAGGACGCTCATCGAGCAACTTCCGCAGGTGGTCTGCGGTGGCCTGCACGTCACGTTCCCAGCGTCGTGCGTAGTCCTCGGGACTGCGGGCGGCATCGAGTTGGGCCAGCACCCAGGTACGGATCAGCGCGGTGGGCTGCACGCCCCGCTCCACTGCCAACCGGCGCAGTTCCTCGATCCGGTCCACCGGAATGCGTACACTGTAGACCGCCGTCGGGTTCTTCGCCGACTCCTGGTGCCGCTTCCAGTCCAGTTCGTCGTCCGAGGTCGCCTCGGCATCCTCCACGGCCGCAGCGATCCTGTCGGCAAGCTCCTTGTCAGCCATCCTCGCTCCCCTTCCCGCCGTACACGCCACGAGTGCGGCCATCCGCCGGCCACGCCGTGGCGACGTGCCACAACCCGCCCGGTGGGTGCTCATCCGGCACCAACAGCACGACCAGCACCCGGTCCATGCCCGCCGAGTAGCCCACCACCCTGATCGCCTCCCCCGTGCGCGACTTGGGGTCCCGAGCCACCAGGCGACGAGGATCGAACACAGCCTCGACAGCGTGCTCCGGCTCGATGTCCACCGCACCGCTGTAGCGCACCGACCGCCGCAGGTGTGCCAGGTCCGGGACGTCCACGGCGTCGATCGGCAACCGGTCAACCGGTATGCCGTCGTACATCTCGCCGCCCACGCATGGATCGTAATACATCGTGTTACAGACACCAAGTCCGAGGTCGCAGCCCGCCAGGTCACCCGGGCCACCCGACCCCTGCAGCCCGAGGCGCCGAGCCAGCAGACGCCGAGCGCTTCCAGCAGTAGCGCGATGGTGCCCTCGTCGACGAGCGTCACGGCCTCTGCTGGCTGTCCCGACGAGCGGCCTGTTCAGCCTGCATCGAGCAGGACCGTTGACGCAACCGACCGGTTGCCATAATGTAGCAACCGATCGATTGCTACTTGTTGGAGGCTGTCATGGGTTTTCCTGATCGCATCGAGCGGACCGTGGAGGTCGCTCACCCGCCGGGCAAGGTGTGGGCGGCGCTGACCACGGCCGAGGGTCTGGGCGCCTGGTTCGGCAACGAGGCGACGATCGACCTGCGTCCGGGTGGGACGGCCCGGATGACGTGGACCGGCGGCCACCAGGCCGACATGCGTATCGAGCGGGTCGAGGAGCCGACGGTCTTCGGGTTCACCTGGCACATCTACGGCCTGCCCGAGGACGATCCGCGCCGCACCTACGTCGAGTTCACGCTCGAACCGGTCGGTACGGGCACGCGGCTAACCGTGACCGAAACCGGCTTCGCCCAGCTGCCGGAGGACGCCTACCGCACGGCGTACGACGGCAACACCCGGGGTTGGGCGAGCGAGCTGGGCGAACTGGTCGACTACCTCGATGCCGCCTGACATCGAGGCGATCGCCGAACAGGTCTTCAGCGCCCTGGCCGACCCGAGCCGGCGCGCCATCCTGGCCGCGCTGGCCTCAGGGGGTCCGGCCACGGCCACGGACCTGGCCGATCGTCTGCCGATCACGCGGCAGGCGATCGCCAAACACCTGGTCCTGCTGGCCGAGGCGGGCCTGGTGTCGGCAGAACCGGGGGAGCGGCGCCGGGTGCGATACCGGCTCCGCTCCGCCCCGATGCAAGTGGCGCAACAGTTCCTGGCCGCGCTGGCCCGTGACTGGGACGGCCCGCTCGACGCGTTGAGGGACCACCTCAGCCGGTGAGCCCGGCCATCAGCTCACGGGCCCCACACACCACGTACCACGAATCTCGGAAGAAATCATGAGTGATCACATCACCACCAGCTTCTCGGTGGACTGGACTCCGCAGGAAGCCTTCGACGCCATCACGAATGGCGGCCGCCCGCGCGTTCCTGCTGAAGAGCCGGCGACCGGGCGAGGCCGGCAGAAGGCGGGCAGGCCGACAGCGAAGCCGACGATCGTTACGGCGCAGGAGTGGCAACAGGCCCGCGACGAGCTGCGCCGGGCCGAGAAGGAGGCCACCCGCGCGCTCGACGTGCTCGCCGCGCGTCGCCGCCGCCTCCCGATGGTCACGTTCGACACCGGGTACGCGTTCGACACCCCGGAGGGCACGAAGTCTCTGCTCGACCTGTTCGAAGGCCGCAGGCAGCTGGTCGTCTACCAGTTCATGGACAACGGCCCGGACCACTACTGCCCCGGCTGCACCTGGTTCACCAACAACGTTCCCCCGACCGCGCCGGCTCTGCTGGCCGAGCAGGGGATCACCCGGGTGACCGTGTCGAACATGCCGCTCGCGCAGTGACGGTGTTCGGCCGGCAGGAGGACTGGGAGGACTCCCCGCCCGGCTGCCCCAGCAGCCCACGTCCTACATCCCGAACACGATGCCGTTGCGCGGCGAAGCCGTGAGCTTCGGGCGATTCCGGTAAACCACCGCGCTAGGACCCGGAGCAATCATGATCTTGGACCTGAACTGGAAGGTGGACATCACAATGAAGACACCCCCGATCGTTTCGCTACCAGAGTGGGAGGCTGCGCGCCAGCAGCTGCTGGTGAAGGAGAAGGAGATGACCCGCGCCCGTGATGCGCTGGCCGCGGAGCGTCGGCGGATGCCGTGGCTGGCGGTGCAGAAGGAGTATGAGTTCGACGGACCTGAGGGTAAGGCGAGTCTGCTTGACCTGTTCGAGGGTCGTCGTCAGCTGATCGTCTACCGCGCTTTCTTCGAGCCCGGCGTGTTCGGCTGGCCTGACCATGCCTGCCACGGCTGTTCCCTGGTGGCCGATCAGGTCGCCCACGTCGCCCATGTGAACGCCCGTGATACCACTCTCGTCTTCGTCTCGCGCGCGCCGCAGCCGGACATCGAGCGGGCTGGACGATGCCCTGGTACACCACGACCGACGAGTTCGACACCGACTTCGATGTGGACGAATGGCACGGCACGAACGCGTTCATCCGCGATGGCGACAGCGTGTTCCGCACCTACTTCATCAACAACCGCGGCGACGAGGCGTTGGGGAGCACCTGGAGTTACCTCGACATGACCGCGCTCGGGCGGCAGGAGGAGTGGGAGGACTCGCCCGAGGGCTATCCCCAGACCCCGCCCTACGAGTGGTGGAACTGGCACGACGAATACGGCGGCACCGAGCCGTCGCAGGGGTGACTTTACCAAACTCGCCGAGGCCGCTGACGCCAGCGACCGTGGCAAGGACGACCTCGACCCCGCCGACCCCCGACCGGGCTCATAGCTCACCAGCGCTCGGGCTACCCGCTGATGTATCCCGAGCGCTCGCGCGGTCAAACTCCTTAGCACTACAGCCGCACTTTCACGCTGGGTGACCACTGGGGACTACCGGTGATATGACCGGTGGGTGATGTGTCCGATTCGTCCTGGTCCTGGTCCTGGTCCTGGTCCTGGTCCTGGTCCTGGTCCTGGTCCTGGTCCTGGTCCTGGTCCTGGTCCTGGTCCTGGTCCTGGTCCTGGTCCTGGTCCTGGTCCTGGTC
>JBOGEV010000154.1:0-6800 GCA_050742015.1 Acidimicrobiia bacterium | reverse complement strand
CGCCGTAGACCCGGCAGTGCCGCCACCGCCGCCCGAACACCGCCCCCGGGCGCCGACACGACCGGCACCGACCCCGCCGATCCACCGGATGCGCCATCACCAGCATGTACAGCGTGACCACCGCCCGCCCCGGAACCGAACCGACCACACCCCGGTCACCACGGCGGGGGTCCACCGCCGACCGCAACACCCCACCCAGCGCCTCACAGATCAGGTGGTGACTGGTCTGATGAACCGACGGCCCCCGGCTACCCATGAGCCTCACACCGCCACCGACTGGTCCTCATCGCACTATCCCCCTTCGCCAGACTGTTTCGTGATCAGATTTCTCGTGTAGGCAGCATCCGTATCCCGTAATTACTGGGCATACTGGATCCAGTACACCACGGGATACGAGAAGCCAGCGAACAAGTAATGTCATGTAAGATCTTGTAACACTGCATCTTTTACCCTCTTCCCCGCATCATATTGATGTGAGATAATTGGCTGGATGCTTGTGTTTACTGTCACTCGAGAGGTGGATTGCAGTAGCGTGAAAACGCTCATCTATAAGGCACGGGCAATGCGAGGCTGGACACAAGGACGGCTCGTCGATGAACTGTGTCAGGCCGCAGTCCGTCTTGGCCTGAAAGTCGCCAGTAGCCCTAGCCTTCGTGTCGAAATATCTGGTTGGGAAAACGGTAGGCATCAGCCAGATGTAACCTATCAACTCTTATTGCAAGAAGTATTCAATCTGCCACCAGGGGCACTCGGTTTCGATAACGTTGAAGATCAGTATGTGACTGAAACAGCACTGCACGCTCTAGTTGACAAGAATGCGAGTCACTGCCGTATAACTCCTGAAATACTCACGTACTTCATTGAGCAGCTTGGGCAACATGCACGAATGGATAATGTATCGGGGCCAGCGTTTGTAATTGCAACTTCCTGTCTTCAGTTGAAACAACTTGAGAAGCTTGCAAGTGGTGATGGAGATGGTGAAGTGCTCCGGATGGCGTCGCGATTTGCGGAATTTAACGGATGGCTTCTTCAGGACTCCGGCCAGAATGGGCATGCATTGCGAGTAACTGAACGTGCTATTGATCTAGCGGAGGCATTAGGTGATAGCGAGTTAACAACATACAACCTGATGCGGAAAAGTAACATTCTGACGGCTATGCATGATATGACATCGAACCCAGTTGTTATCGCCAGGAAGGCTGTGGACCTAGCAAAGCGTGATGCACCTGACCTTCTTCCGGTTTGTCTCAGACAACAAGCGCTCACCGATTCTGGCTTGGGGGATGAGAAGGCGACCAAAATAGCATTGGACAACGCGCTCAACATCGCCGCATCATCGAAGGTGAATGAGAACAACAGTCTAGCGTCGTACTGCACAACATCCTACATACAAATGGAAGCTGCACTATGCCTTCTCGCTCTACGTAGGCCCGCGGAAGCAGTTAAAGCTTGCGAGGACGCTCTCGGTGACTGGCCGCCTGAACTAGTGCGAGACGAGTCACTATGCTTAGCGCGTCTCGCAGTATCTTATTGCGAGCTAAGGCAAGTCGATGAAGCGTGCGATGCCGGCCATCGGGCTATCAACCTCGTCTACGTAGCCCCTTCCGCCAGGACTATTCATATGCTGCACATAGCAGCGCACAAGTTGCAGCCTTTTGCACGTAACAGGAGAGTACGTGAGTTCGCCGAAGCGCTAACGCAAGTCGCTTAAAAGAGGAGGATGCCCGTGATTATCTCTCCAGCAACATCCCATGATGAAGCGAATCGATCATCCGATGTGGCGCTATTGCCCATCGGTAGTTTCGAGCAGCATGGCGGCCACCTCCCGCTCGCTACTGACACGATAATCGCAAGCCTAATCGCGCGCCGGCTATCGGCGGACTACGACCTTTTCTTGCTTCCACCCATCCCGTATGGATGCTCTCACGAGCACACTGGGTTTTCAGGGACCACCAGCATCAGCTCACGTACGCTATATTCTTTGATAGCGGATATCGTGGCATCACTTGCGCACTCAGGGGTAAGGAGCCTTGCCATAATCAATGGACACGGCGGCAATTATGTACTGAGTAACGTGGTCCAGGAGTTTAATATCGATGGCCCACGGACTGTGCTATTTCCCCGCTCGGAAGTCTGGCATACGGCCAGAACGTACGCTGACCTCGTCACAAGCAATCACGATGATATGCACGGTGGCGAAGGTGAAACATCGATACTTCTTGCCGAGGCACCAGAACTGGTTCGTCCAAGCTACCAAAGTGCAGACTTTGTCGTGACCGACCGACCCCATCTACTAACGTTGGGAGTTCGTGGATACTCGGAGTCCGGCATCATTGGTCGCCCATCGCTCGCAACCGCGGAAAAGGGCCGGTTACTTCTAGACTCATTCTCTGATCAGTTCAAGAATTATTTGGCTCAGCTTCGGTAGCGGTGGCTCGGTAGCCTCATGCAATCTGAGCACCAGCGTGAGCAGGACGAGGACGCCGTGACGGTGGTACGGAGGCGGGTGCGCAGCCTGGACGGGGAGCCCTACTTCATCAACGACTCGTACTTTCTAGCTGGTCGACACCTCCGAGATCATGTCCCCGACCGACATCGCCCGCGGAGCCAACCAAGTACTGGCTGATCTGGGTTAAGACCAGGTGAGAGCACTGGATGAGGTGTATGTCCGAATGCCGACCCCCGACGAGGTGCACCGCCTCAAGCTCGGGCCTGGCACCCCGGCCGCGATGCACGTCATCACCGGCATCACCGCCCAAAGCAAACCCGTCCGCGTGGTGGTCAACGTGCTGCCCGGTGATCGCCATGTACTCGCCTGGGAACGCCAGCGGCCCGCGACCGAGACCAACGCGGAGTGATCCGCGACATCGAACCGGCAGACCCAGCCGACACCCAGCGGATCATCGCTCTCTACCGCGAGGCAGTGTCCTGGCTGGGAGCCTGAGGGTCCGATCAATGGCAGAACATGCCCGGAGCGGAGGCGCGCATCGCCCTCGACATCGGCGCCGGAGAAGTATGGGGCGTCAGAAAACGACAAGGGAGACATCACGGCCACGATCAAGCTCGACTCCCGAGCCGACTCTGAGTTCTGGCGACCAGACGACGACCCGGCAGCGGCGCTCTACGCCCACGAACTGACGACTCAGGACACTAGCCCGAGGTGTCGTCGGCGTCTGTGACTAGCTCGAACCAGGACTCTGGCAGCGTCACCCGCACCTCACCGAAAACCACATGATAAAGCCGCTGGCGGTAGTACGGCTCCGAACTGACCACCACACCCACATCGTTCTCGGTGAGAAACGACATCGCCTTCCGACTCGCTGGTCGCACGAATCTGACCTGTTTGCCGATGTATGCCGGGTTCTCCGGTGTCGGCCACCACAGATAATACCATTGCCAACACCTCCGCCGTGCCTTCTGCGCCAGCTTGCCCCACGGGGTCCGTGGACGGTAATACTCGCAGTACCCGCTGCCGACGCTGTACCAGCCGCCGGTGCGGGAGAGACGCATCTCGGGCAGCGTGTCATCAACAGCGAGCTGCCTCGCGTCGACCCGTTCCTCGGTGATTAGGTACTCGTCGACCGGGAGTGTGGTGCTCACAAGGCCGATGTGGTCGTCCAACAGTATCCGGTACATGCGCCGGTCGAAGTCTACCCAGGAGTCGACGATCACGCCCTCTTGCTGGTTATACCTCCATGCACCGTTGACCCGTATACCCCGGCGCACCCGCCGGCCGATGAGATCCGGGTCCTCCGGTGGTGGCCACATCCGGTAGTACCACCGACGTAGCACCGCGATCACGTCATGCTCGCTGCGCAGTCGCCCACGGAATAGGTCGCGGCCCCGAGATGATCAGTGTATTCGACCTCGAACTCTCGCCCCTCGGGATAATCAGGTGGTATCGGCGGCCCTGCACCTTCCACATAGTACGAACTGCGGTACTCACCCTCCCTGCAGGGGGCACTGACCGGGACCTTGATGCCTTCCGCGTCAGGGATCACCTGCGAGTAGGAATCACCCTTGTTAGTGACCTGCACCCACTCGCCACCTGCGGACCTGTAATCGATCCACGCCTCGATGTAGTGGTGCTGCGGCCTATTTTCGGGTCCAACACCACACTTTGCGATCGCCACGTCGGTCACTCGGCCATCCTCTACGTCCAGCCCCTGAAACTTAGCCCCACATGCTTGAGGATAGCTGGACGAGCAATCCGTGGCCGTGCTTCCCGTGGCAAGGATTACCACTGCCATCGCGACGACCTGTTTCAGGCAGAATCCATCCATCGCCCCGTCCCCTCACCGATTCCCTGCCGCTGCAAGGTTCTCGACCAGGAGGCGGTGCAGCGTCTCGGCATCCAGTGCGGTCACAGGTCACTTTCCGCGCTTGCCGGGCTCGGGCTCATTCGTGCTCGGCGTTTTGTCCGGCGGGACCTGCTTGTCGTCCCTTGCGTCTTCTTTCTCGTGCTTGCTGAGTTCATTGGATTTCCGAGTCATCGGCGCTGCTCCCCTCAATCGCGCGCTTGGGCTACATCACCCGAATGGATTTTTTCAGTGGGTGAGATCGCTCGGGTTCGTATTGGCACCGCAGAGCAGGATGGCGATGCGCTCACCGACGGCCGGCTGGTATGCACCGGAGATCAGCGCGGCGAGCGCGGCGGCGGTGCCGTGTTCGATCACGATCCGGCGGTGGTCCCAGAGTAGTTGGCGGGCGGTGATAATGGCGTCGTTGGTGACCAGCACACTTTGTACCCCGGTGCGGATTGCGACGTCGTAGGCGATGGTGCCGATTCGGCGGGCGCCCAGCGAGTCGGCGGCGATGCCGCAGACCTCGATGTCGACTGGTTGTCCGGTGTCCAGGGCCTGGTTGTCCGGTGTCCAGGGCGGTGTGCAGGGTGGGGATCGTCTCCGGTTCCACGGCGACGACCTTTGCCTGGCCTTCGAGCGTAGCGGCGACGCCGGCCATCAGCCCGCCGCCGCCGACCGCGAGCACCACGGTGTCCAATGAGTGGACCTGGTCGAGCAGTTCGAGTGCGAGGGTGCCCTGACCAGCGCAGATCGCGGGCTGGTCATAGGCATGGCAGAACAGGGCTCCGGAGTCAGCGGCCCGTTTGGTCGCCGCCTCGTACGCCTCGGCGTACTCGTCGCCGTGCTGGACCACGGTGGCGCCCAGCGCGCGCAGCCTGGCGAGCTTGACCACCGGGGCCGTAGTCGGGACGTACACCTCGGCTGGGATGTTGAGTGTCTTCGCGGCGTGCGCGACGGCCAGCCCGGCGTTGCCCCCGGACGCCGCGATCACCCCCTCGGACGGCAGTTCACCGGCTTCGGCCGCAGCCAGGATGTGGTTGAACACGCCTCGGGCCTTGAACGACCCGGTGTGCTGCATGAACTCCAGTTTCAGCCACACCTGCCCGGCGGGAGGGAAGGTGTCGGGGTCGACCTCAGCTACCGGGGTACGCCGTACTCGGCCGACGATCCGGTGGGCGGCTGCTTCCACGTCTGCATGAGTGATCATGTCGAATTGCCTCTCCTGATGAGCGAGCGTTAGGACCAGACGACGAGCTGCCCGCCGCCGGTGATCGCTAGGAAAAACGCCACCGCGATCCGGCGTCCGCGCTTTGCTGCGGTGACCGCGTGGTAATGGCGGGGGTTGAACAACACCCCGTCGCCCACCTCGGGGGCCACGGTGACGTGCTGGGCTTCGATGATCACCTCTGAGTTGTACCCGTAGCCGCGCCGATGGACCTCGTCGTGTGGCGACCAGCAGCGCCGCCACACGCAGGTCTGCCCGCCGGCTTCGGGTACAGACAGGTCCAGATTGAAGGCGAGTTGGGCGACCACGCGCTGATCGAACAACCCGTCAGGGAACTCTCGGACCACCTCGTCGTAGTGCACACGAGCACCAGCGTTGATCTCCCTGAGGGTTCCGGCGAACAAGTCACGACCAGCCACCGTGGCCGGCTGTACCGGGCGTCCCCATGCCTCGGCAATTCCGGCCAAACTCACCGCGAGCGGGTCGGGCCGTAGGCAGCCCGCTGCCACGCAACCCGGGCCTGATTGGCGTGTACCCAGTAATCCCCAGCCAGACCGCCGTCAGCGCGGTAGTCGTTGAGCACCGGCCCGAACTTGACGATGGGCGGATTCACCCGCTCAATGTCGTAACTGTCCAGCGGTACATGGTTGAGCCGCGCGATGGTCCGCTGGCAGTCGGCCGACGCCACGAAGGCCGGAATCCGTATCACCGCGAGAGTGCCGCAGGCCAGCGCGGTGAGGTGGGCGTCGGTCAGCACCTGTGCGTCGATGGCTCGAAACAGCGGATCGACCACACCGGTGGCAGTGTTGGCTGGTGTTGACACGTTCATCATTGATCTCTTCAGAGGAAGGGACTCCGTTGGTACGGCGTACGATACGATGTACCAGGTGGTGATGCAACATGCCTGAGATGTCGGTCCACTCGATCGCCGATGCAGCCGTCGCCTTCGTCGACCGTGAGGGTCCCGACGCGCTGTCCATGCGGACACTGGCCGCGGAGCTCGGCGTTGCGACGATGACGCTGCACCGGCAGGTCGGCTCCCGTGAGGAACTTCTCGACGCCATGGTCGACCGGGTCACCGCCGACGTCGCTGTGGGCGACGTCCAAGGGGAGTGGCACGAGCGGTACACGGCTCTGTTCCAGTGCCTGCACCAGGTGATGGTCGCCCACCCTGGTCTGGTCCGGCTCCGGCTGACCCGCCCGTTTCTCTCCACCGGGGTGGTCCGCTTGGCCGAGAGGGGCCTTGCCCTGTTACATGAAGCGGGCTTCAC
>JBOGEV010000153.1:0-7866 GCA_050742015.1 Acidimicrobiia bacterium | reverse complement strand
GTGGGCGGCACGGCATGCCTCGCCGTCTGACGCACCTCTTGTGCGGCCGACTCGAGTCTCTGCTCCAGTTCGCTCAGATGTTTCACAGCGCCTCCTCGTCCCACGCCTCCAAGCGTTTACTGAGATGTGCTCTTGCTCGATGCAGGTGGGCTTTCACCGCTCCCGAGCTGATCCCCATGACCTCGGCCACCTCTTCCATCGAGAGTTGATCGACATAGTGGAGAACCGTGGCCTGGGCCTGTCGCTTGGGGAGTCGACGGACTTCATCCCACACCTCCATGGTCTGTGGGCTCAGTTCGGGGACCGTGTCCTCACCGCCATGTCCACCCAATTTGCTCAGGGCCCGCCACTCCACCCCCCGTCTTCGATGAAAGGACGTGGCGCGGTTGATCAGAACCCGGCGCACCCAGCCACCGGGGTCGTCGTAGCCGGCGATTCGGTCCCATTGCCGATGTGCGGCCAGAAACGACTCCTGGGCCAGATCCTCTGCCGAGGCCCCGCTCCGAAGCAGGGCGCGGGCCACCGCCACCATTCGGGTGTACTCGCGCCGGTAGAACACCTCGAAAGGCTCGACGTCGACCGCTCCATCTCTCGTGGCAGACACGCCTCTCCTCGACTGTTGCATCGTGCTCACCCACCTAACACGCAGATGAGGGCTATCCGGTTTACCTGGCTTCGGGAATCGGGTACCGACGTAGCATCGGGATGGCCATGGATCTGAATCGACTCACCGAAAAGTCACAACAGGCTCTGAGCGAGGCCCAAAATCTTGCGGTACGCCTCGGTCACAACGAGGTCGACGGCGAGCATCTGCTGCTGGCCTTCCTCACCCAGCCCGAGGGTTTGGTGCCACGGCTCATCTCCCAGGCAGGCGGCGACCCGGTACGGCTGCGGGAGGACATGGAAGCGGCTCTCGGCAAACGTCCCACCGTGACCGGGGATGGCCTGACCCCGGGTGAGATCCGGGTCACCCAGCGTCTGGCCCGGTTGCTCGATGCGGCGGAGACAGAGGCAAAGCGGCTCAAGGACGAATACGTCTCCGTCGAGCACCTGATCATCGCCTTCCTCGGCGAGGGTGACGACCGGGCGGCCAAGAAGGCCCTCACCGATCAGGGGGTGACCCGTGACCGGTTCCTCGAGGCCCTGACCGCCATACGTGGGAGCCAGCGGGTCACCTCTCCCACACCTGAGGCTGCCTACGAGGCATTGGAGAAGTACGGCCGCGACCTGGTCGTCGATGCCCGGACCGGCAAGCTAGACCCGGTGATCGGCCGGGACACCGAGATCCGGCGAGTGATCCAGATCCTCTCCCGAAAGACCAAGAACAACCCGGTCCTGATCGGCGATCCGGGTGTGGGCAAGACGGCCATCGTCGAAGGCCTCGCCCAGCGGATCATGCGGGGCGACGTCCCCGAGGGTCTCAGGGACAAGACGGTCTTTGCCCTCGATCTGGGAGCCCTGATCGCCGGGGCCAAGTACCGGGGCGAGTTCGAGGAGCGGCTCAAGGCGGTCCTGGGCGAGGTCAAGTCGGCGGAAGGGCGGATCCTGTTGTTCATCGACGAGCTGCACACAGTGGTCGGCGCCGGTGCGGCCGAAGGAGCCATGGACGCCGGGAACATGCTGAAGCCGATGCTGGCCCGTGGCGAGTTGCACATGATCGGGGCCACGACCCTGAACGAGTACCGAAAGCACATCGAGAAGGACGCCGCACTGGAGCGGCGATTCCAGACGGTGCTCGTCGACGAGCCGTCGGTCGAGGACACCATCTCGATCCTGCGTGGGCTACGGGAGCGTTTCGAGGTGTTCCACGGCGTCAAGATCATGGATGCCGCGCTGGTTGCCGCCGCGGTCCTCAGTCACCGCTACATCACCGATCGGTTCCTCCCCGACAAGGCGATCGACCTGGTCGACGAGGCCTGCGCCATGCTCCGCACCGAGATCGACTCGATGCCCGCCGAGCTCGACGAGCTGACCCGCCGGGTCACCAGGCTGGAGATCGAGGAAGCGGCCCTGGCCAAGGAGAAGGACGGGGCCAGCAAGAAGCGGCTCGAAGAGCTGCGCCGGGAGCTGGCCGACCTCAAGACCGAGGCGGCGACCATGCGTGGCCAGTGGGACTCGGAGCGCCAGATCCTGAAAGGGGTCCAGGAACTCAGGGCCGATATCGAGCGCAAACATCGGGAGACCGAGGAGGCGGAGCGGAACTACGACCTCGACCGGGCCGCACAGCTCCGCCATGGCGAGCTTCCCGAGCTCCAGCGAGAGCTCGAGGAAGCGGAGGACAAGCTCGCCGCCGAGCAAGGCGAGCATCGTCTGCTCCGCGAGATCGTGACCGAGGAGGAGATCGCCGGGATCGTCTCCCGCTGGACCGGGATCCCGGTCAGCCGTCTTCAGGAAGGGGAGAGGGAGAAACTCCTCCGGCTCGATTCGGTCCTGCACGAGCGCGTCGTGGGACAGGACGAGGCTGTCCAACTCGTGGCCGACGCCATCATCCGCGCCCGTGCCGGGATCAAGGACCCGCGGCGGCCCATCGGCTCCTTCGTCTTCCTCGGCCCTACCGGGGTGGGGAAGACCGAGCTGGCCAAGGCCCTGGCCGAGGCTCTGTTCGACAGCGAGGAGAACCTGGTCCGCATCGATATGAGCGAGTACCAGGAGCGGCACACGGTGAGCCGGCTAATCGGAGCCCCTCCCGGCTATGTCGGCTACGAGGAGGGGGGCCAGCTCACCGAGGCGGTGCGGCGCAAGCCCTATTCGGTGGTGCTCTTCGACGAGGTCGAGAAGGCCCACGCGGACGTGTTCAACACGCTCCTTCAGGTGCTGGACGACGGGAGGCTCACCGATGCCCAGGGAAGGACGGTCGACTTCCGGAACACCGTGATCATCATGACCTCCAACATCGGCTCCCAATACCTGTTGGAGGGGATCACACCCTCGGGCGAGATAAAGCCCGAAGCGAGGGAGATGGTCACCGGAGAGCTCCGTCACCACTTCCGCCCCGAGTTCCTCAACCGGGTCGACGACATCGTGCTCTTCAAGCCCCTCACCCTCGAGGAGATCGAGATGGTGGTCGACCTGATGCTCGAGGACGTCAGAAGCCGGCTGTCGGATCGCAGCATGACCCTCGAGGTGGGTCAGGGGGCCATGCAGTACATCGCCGAACAGGGTTTCGACCCGGTGTACGGGGCACGACCCTTGAGGCGTTTCATCTCCCATGAGCTGGAGACGAAGATCGGCCGGGCCCTGATCGGAGGCGACATCCTCGATGGGGCGACGATCAGGGTGGAGTTGGCCGACGGGGATCTGCTGGTCGAGTTCGACAACTCCGGCGCAGAGGTGGAGGTGGCCTGATGAGGGGTAGAACCCGCCAACTGTTACCGTCAGAATTTGAAGCGGCTCCTACGCCGGCTTTTCGTTCCCCCGGACAGCTTCACGGGTAAGCAGCCAATCCGTTGCTCAGCGATTGCCGCGGCTCTTGCAGCCAGCGCAGATCCAATTTCGAGCACGGAGGATCGATGTCACACATACAAGAACGCCTTCCATCCATTGGCTTTGTCAGCACCTACCCGCCCACGTCGTGCGGTCTCGCCACATTCACCGCCGCCTTGCGTGAGGGCATTGCCACACGGCGTGGGTCAGATCGTGACCTGGGCGTGGTGAGCGTGGGCGACGATCGCCACATCGAGATGCGACCCGAGGTGATCCATCGACTTCGCAGCGGTGACGAAGGTTCATTGCAGGGCGCGGTCAAGGCTTTGAACGATCACGACGTCGCCCTTCTCCAGCACGAGTACGGGATCTACGGTGGCCCGGATGGGACCGAGGTCCTCGACCTCCTCTCCGGGCTCGAGGTCCCTGCCATCGTCACCCTGCACACGGTCCTTGGTGACCCGACGCCGAGACAGCAGAGGATCCTGGAGGAGATCGTCGAGATGACCGAGCAGACGATCGTCATGAGTGACACCGCACTGCGACGCCTGATCGTCAAGTACGACGTAGATCCGGAAAAGATCCGGGTGGTCCCGCATGGGGCCAGGGCGGGCCTGGCCGGGCCCATCCCCGAGCGCGGGACACGCCCGATCGTCCTCACCTGGGGCCTGATCGGGCCGGGCAAGGGCTTGGAGTCGGCCATCGAAGCCTTTGCGGACCTCGAGGGCATTCATCCCTCGCCCCGCTACATCATCCTCGGCAAGACCCACCCCAAGGTGCAAGCAGCACATGGAGATGCCTATCTGGACGGTCTCAAGGCCCGGGCCGACGCCCTCGGCCTGGACGATGTCGTTGAGTTCGACGGGCGCTACCTCGACATCGAGTCGCTCACCATGGCCATTCGGGCCGCAGACATAGTCCTGCTTCCTTACCAGTCCACCGAGCAAGTCACGTCCGGCGTGCTCGTCGAAGCGATCGCTGCCGGCAAGCCAGTCGTCGCGACCGCCTTCCCCCACGCCGTTGAGATGCTCGGGTCGGGGGCCGGGATTGTCGTCCCTCATTCGGACCCGGCAGCGATGGCTGCTGCGCTGCGAAGTGTGATCACGGATCCCGCCCAAGCCAATCGCATGGCAAGGATTGCAGCCGGGATCGGCTCCACGTTGCACTGGCCCGCGATCGCAGCCGAGTACGACGTTCTTGCCTCCCGACTCACCCCGGCGAGGGCGGCGGTCATGGCAGGACCACACGAGCACCGCTCGCTCCCCGCCGACCTGGCAAGAGTCGGCTGAGAGGACATGATGGCTGTGGAGACGAGGGCAATGTCGACTCGGCCGGTCGACCCGGCCGCCCCGCTGCCTGAAGTTGCCCTGCCGTCACCTCGGTTCGCCCACTTGCGCCGGATGACCGACCACCAGGGTCTGTGGGAGCATGCCCGCTACACGACACCGCGCCCCGAGCACGGTTACTGCTCCGACGACAACGCGCGGGGCCTGATCGTCACCTGTCGCCAACCAGCTCCCTCCCTCGACCTGCGTGACATGGCTCGCATCTACTTGGGTTTCCTCGAATCGGCCGCCCTACCCCAGGGCGGATTCCACAACCGACGTCGGGCAGACGGCTCTTGGGCCGACGAGATCGGATCGGACGACTCCCAGGGTCGCGCCGTCTGGGCCCTCGGCTCTGCCGCCCGGCTCGGGCACGAGGAATGGATGCGTGGTGCCGCACTCGATCTCTTCGAGCACCAGCTCGGCTTCGTCTCGACCTCTCCACGGGCCAATGCGTTCGCGGTGCTGGGAGCGGCCGAGGTGCTGGCCGCGAACCCGGAGCATGGCCCGGCTCGGGACGCCATGGAACGATGGGCGGGTCATGTCGAGGTCGGCGATGATCCGCGTTGGCCATGGCCCGAGCTGCGACTGGCCTACGACAACGCCCGACTCCCCGAAGCACTCATGGCTGCCGGGGCGTTTCTCGGTCACGACCATCTCATCGAAGCCGGGCTTGGCTTGTTGGAGTGGTTGGTCGGCATCGAGACCCGGAGCGGGCGCTACAGCTTCACGCCGGTGGGGGGTTGGGCCCGGGGCGAGCCCCGTCCCGGATACGACCAGCAGCCAGTGGAGACGGCCGCCATGGCCGATGCCTGCGGCCGGGCCTGGCAGCTCACCGCCGACCCCAGATGGAGAGACGGTGTGGTGAGGGCGGCTTGGTGGCTCATCGGGGGCAACGACCGTGGTGCCGTTCTGTATGACCTTCAGACCGGTGGTTGCTGTGACGGGCTGACCCTGACCGGGCCGAATCTGAATCAGGGAGCCGAGTCGACTCTCGCCGCCCTGAGCACGCTGCAACAGGCGAGCACCGTCTCCTGAGGCCAGGGCACGGGCTTAATTCCAGTTGACGACGACGATCGAGGATGCATCAGCCCGAGAACTGGTCGGCGGGGCAATCGTCCTCGACGACGTATTCTGCGCCTGAACGCTCATATTT
The DNA here is from genome assembly GCA_050742015.1 of Acidimicrobiia bacterium. GTDB lineage: Bacteria > Actinomycetota > Acidimicrobiia > Spongiisociales > ZC4RG35 > JARDZU01. The sequence goes on along the minus strand of JBOGEV010000153.1, from coordinate 1,962 downwards.
GTATGCGCAGTCGGGCGATCCCACCACGACATCGAAAGTGAAGACGTCCTCGTCCCAGTTGTACGACCCATCACCGGTGAGCGACAGGCCATCCATGAGGACACACTCCTCGAAGAGGAAGCCGTCGGAATCCTCCAAGGCGGTGATGGTCATCGTCCCGCCTTGGTTGCAGCCGACCGGCGAGTCGGTCACCGTGTCCCACCAGTAGTACTCGGGCAGGTAGAAGATCTCGTACTCCACCGAGTCGAACATGGTTTCGGCGCTGTCGAACTCATCGAGAGTCAGTGGGAGCAATGGGATGTAGTACCCGACGACCTCGCCTTCGCATTCGGTGACCTCGGGCATGGTGCCGTCGAGGATGAAAGTGGTCACCGGCTCGTCGGGACAAGCGTTGCCCCGACCGAAGATGACGTGCGGGCCGCCCTGCTGGCTGATCAAATGCCCCTGGTCGAGTCGGGCCGCCACATCCACGCCTTGATGATGCGGGGTCGCGGGATCGGCCGTCGCCCCGAGCACGACGGTCGGAGTCCCCGATGCAGTGAGCGGCTCGGGGCGTGCGGTCTCCTTGTTCGATGTTGGCCACCAGGCACAGGGAAGGTCGCCGAAGAACAGCGAACCCAACCGGCCAACCTCGAGGTCGGCTCCTGCCTGGAAGAACGCGTCGGCCGTCTCCTCCGGCGTCGATCCGGGATATGAGTAGTCCAGGCACTCCACGGCGTAGTACACGGCGTCCGAATAGGTGGGGTCCTCGAGCACGGCCTGGTCTTGTGGGTCCATTCCCAGATTCAGATAGAGCAGCCGCAAGAGGGGCACCAGGTCACCACGTCCGCTGTATGCCCCGAGGGCGCGCAGGAACATCATCCGGTCGTCCTCGGAGTACATCTGTCCGCTGGCCACGACCTCCAAGTCGCCAAGACCGAAGTCCCGCACTTCGAACCCACCGGAGGGCAGGGGATATTCGGCTCGCAACCGCTCCTCGACGAGAAGGGCGAGCAGCTGGTCGTAGGCCTCGTCCGACCCCACCCCCAGGTCCAGGGTGCAGAGCTCGTCCCCGTTGCAGTAGTCCAGCGTCGCCTGGAGGGTCTCCCCGAAAGCGATGGCCTGCTGTTCGAAGAAGGTGAGGCCGTCCAGGGTTAGGTCCACCGTCCCATCGAGGACCATCCGACTGAGATGGTCGCCGTGCTCGGCGGCGTAGGTCTGGGAGAACTGGGTCCCGTAGCTCTCCCCATAGAGAACGATCTCGTCGTACTGGAAGGTCTCCCGGAACACCTCCAGGTCGGCGACGGCCTGGTCGGTCCCCAGGTAGGCAAGCTCCTCGGGGTTGCCCATCTCCGCCACACAGTCCTCGGCAAAGGTGGACGATGCTTCGGACAGGGTCTGCTCGTCAAGACCGAGACCGGTGACTACGTCGACCCGGTAGTACACCGCCGCAGCCTCTGGACAGCTCAGACCCCCCGACATGGCCACCCCGCGCTGATCGAAGAACACGATGTCGAACGACTCGGGGATTGCCTCGTCCAGGGCGGCGGTATAGCTGTCGGCGACGGCGTTCCCCGAGCTGCCAGGCCCGCCGGTTGCAGTGACGAATGCTCCCTGGCTCTCTCCGGTGGCGGGGAGAACGGCGAACGTGACCGGAATCGTGCGCTGGTCGGAGCTGTCGAAGTGGTCGAGGGGCATCTCGAGGGTGACGCAGGTGAAATCCGACTCGGGGCACAGGCTGGCATCGAGCTCTTCGAGCAATTGATCGGTCGGTGGGCGCCCGGTCGCGGTGGTGGTCGTGGCGAGCGTTGTCGTCCCGGGATCGCTCGTGGTGGTCGCCGTGCCCTCCCCTGCGCCGTCTCCCGAAGTGCACGCCGCAGCCAGCACCAGCACCCCCAAATGCAACCACCGCTTCACGAGGCGGGATCGTAAGCCCGACCCATCCTGTTTTGGCGCGGAGATCTCGACCTATAAGTCGAGATC
>JBOGEV010000152.1:0-19723 GCA_050742015.1 Acidimicrobiia bacterium | reverse complement strand
ACCCCATAGGGTCGGGTCGCCGCGCCAGAACAACTAGGACCCAAACATCGAGCGGACGAAGAACCAGGCGTTGGATGGCCGCTCGGCGAGGCGACGGGTCAGGTAGGGATACCACTGGGACCCAAAGGGCAGGTAGACCCGCAATGGGAAGCCAGCTCCCACCAACTCCTGCTGGAGCCCGGTGCGCACCCCGTAGAGCATCTGGAACTCGAAGGGGCCGGTCCGGTCCCGAGCCAGCTCCCGCGTGAGATCGACCAGGTCGAGATCATGGGTCGCCACAGCCGGGAGTACCGCGTCCGCGGCCATCAGGGCCCGAAGCTGGCCGGCGTACGCCCGGTCGACATCGCTCTTGGAGGTGAGCGCGACCTGCTCCTCCTCCACATAGGCCCCCTTGCACAGCCTGATATGGCCGCCGATCGGCATCAGCCGCTCGAGGTCGGCCGGGGTCCGATGCAGGTAGGCCTGGAGAGCGAGACCGAGATTGCGATGCCGGGTTTGAGCCTTTTCATAGATACGGACTGTGGCATCGGTGTATCGAGAGTCCTCCATGTCGATGGTGACGGTGGTACCTACCTGATGCGCCTCCTCGGCGAGGGTGTCGAGAAGGTCGATGGCGAGACCTTCGTCGATGGCCAACCCGAGCTGGGTGAGCTTGACGGAGATGTTCGCCTCGAGACGCTCGGTTCCGATCCGATCCAGCCCTTCGAGATACTCGTCCCTCGCCCCCTGCGCCGACACGCGATCCTTCACCTCCTCACCGAGAAGATCGAGAGAGACGAGGGCGCCCTCCGCATTGAGGCGCCGGGCCGCGACCACGGCCTCGTCGAGGGTGTCGCCGGCGACGAACCGGCCGGCCAGCGCCCTACCCGGGCGGGTTCCGGTGATCGTCCTCTCCACGGGCCCGGCCTCGGTGATGGCCATGACCGTTCTGGAGAAAACGCTCAACCCTGGTCTCCGAGCTCGGTCGCGCGTTTGGCCGCGGCTTGAACCGCGTCCTCGACCAGAGCCCGGAATCCCCGTTCCTCCAGGATGTGCACCGCCGCAGCCGTGGTCCCGCCGGGCGAGGTGACCTGGGATCTCAACTCGGCCGGACTGGCTTCGGTGTCGGTGAGCAGGTGTCCGGCGCCGCGGATCGTTTGATGGACGAAGGCCTCTGCGATATCACGGGGCAGGCCTTCCCGGACCGCCGCCTCGGTGAGAGCCTCGGCAAGGAGGAAGACATAAGCCGGGCCGGTCCCTGACACGGCGGTGACGGCATCGAGCAGCGACTCGTCCATCACCCGGACTCCGCCGACGGCCCCGAGGACCTGGGTCGCGAGCTTGAGATGCTCCTCCCCGGCGTGGGCTCCGCGGGCAATGCCGGTGACCCCCTCGCCGACCAGAGCCGGGGTGTTGGGCATGGCCCGGACCACGGCTACCTCTCCGAGCCGATCCTCGTAGGTCCTGGTGGTGACACCGGCGGCGAGGGAGATCAGCATCTGGCGGGGTCCAACACCGGAAGCGAGGCGGTCGATCACAGCGCTCACATCCCGTGGTTTGACCGCCACCACCACGACGTCCCGGGACTCGATCGCCTCGATTGGGTCCAGGGTCACCGTCGACGAAGACCTCTGGGCCAGGTCGGCCGCCCGGTCCTCCCGCCGGACACAGAGCGAGAGCTGCTCGGGAGACCACCCGGCGCGCTGGAGACCGCTGAACAGCGCCTCGCCCATGGCGCCGACGCCGATTATCGCGACGGAGGGGTGGTCGGCCACGCGCTGATTATAAGAATCGAGCGGCTTCTTCACCCGACGCGGGACCGAATCAACTCGGCCAGGGGCGCCACCGACGGGGTGGGGTTGCCCCCGTAGATGACCATGTCGGCGTGCTCCTTGCAGCCCTCGACGAACTCGAGATGCATGGGACGAACAGTCGAGAAGTATTGCCCGATCACCGAGCGCACCGTCCGACCCCGTTCCTCCATGTCGCGCTCCAGCCGACGGGCGAGCCGCAGGTCAGGCTCAGTGTCGACGAACACGGCCAGATCCAGCTCCGTGCGCAGCTCGGGCTCGGCCAGAACCAGGATCCCTTCGACCACGATGTATGGAGCCGGGTCGATCACCACGATCCGGTCTGAGCGGAGGTGCTTGGCGAAGTCGTACACCGGTCTCTCGATCGACTCCCCTGCGCGTAGGGCGGTGAGATGCTTCACAAGCAGCTCGGTCTCGAGTCAGGCCGGGTGGTCGTAGTTCACTTTCGAGCGCTCCTCGAAGGAGAGCTCGGGCGTGTGCCGGTAGTAGGCGTCGTGTTGAACGAGGACGATTTCGCCGTCGAATTGCTCGACGAGGGCCTCGGCGACGGTGGTCTTGCCCGAACCCGAACCTCCGGCGATGCCGATGAAAAGCGGGATGTCAGATGTGATGGGGCTGCGCTCGGGCATGCCCGGCGACGTTACTTCTCGCCGACCCTGCTGCGCAGACGCCGGATCTCGTCGTAGACCCCGTCGGTCAACGTGGTCGAAGCCGGGGCGGCGACCCCCTTGAGGTCGGCCCGCTCCCGGCCTTGCTTGGCCGCGGCAAGGGTGATCGGCTCCGGCTCAGCCACCGTCTCGCTGTCTTCGGCGGGCACCGGGTCGGGACTGTCGACGAAGTCCTCGGATTTGGTCTCGGCAACCGCATCCGTTTCGACGACGGGTTCGGCCCAATTGGAGCCGGTCGTGCCCGGGGCGACGCCTTCGGCCAGCCGGTCGAGCCAATCGGTCTCGCCTTCGGTGAGGGCCACCGTCTCAGCCAGGTTGAGCCGATGGAGTGTGTGAAAGATGCGCACGGCCGTCCCCCGGCCATACCGGTTCTCGAGAGCGCCGAACGTGAAGGAGGGAACGAGGTTGACGAATACCTGCCAGTCGTCCGGTTCGATGGTGACCGGATCGCCGATCTCGTGGATCAGCTTGACGGCGTTCGCCTCGAATAGCCCGGCGTCGACCACCTCACCCTCGAGCGATTGGAGAGACTCCACATCGAGGAGGCATTCCTCGACGGTCCACCCCTTGGCATCGGGGCCGTCGGCGGCTCCCACGGAGAAGGAGCCTTCCTGGACCGTGGACAAGACGTAGAGGATGTCCGCCACCGCCCCCCGGTCAGACCCGGTGTAGGCGCCCTGGACGCCGTTCAGCTCGGCACCGGTGACACGTCCGTCCCGAAAATGGACACGCCCGCGCCGCTGACCCTCGATGTCGAGTGAACCCGTCTTCTTGGTGACCTGCATGATCTGTAGCAGGTCGTTGATGCTCCAATCAGAGAGCTGGCCCGAGAGATGCATCGAATCCTTCCGTATCCCGTAGCAAGCCCTATCGGCAGGAATCGACGTGTGGTTGAGCCGTTCAGGCCTTCCTGGCTGCCTTCATCGCCTTCTTCTTCTCACGCAGTGTGAGCACGTCCTCGAAGTTGGCCACGTCGGCGATCGATGGCCAGTCGGCCGCCTTCTCCTCCCAGCCCTCAGGCCGCACCCCGAGCCGCTTCCCGAGCAGTCCGACGAAGATCCTCGACTTCTCAGCACCAAAGCCGGGAAGGGCCCGGAGACGTCCCAATAGGTCGGATCCGTCGTCGGCGGTCTCCCACAGGTTCTCGGCCCTGCCGTCGTAGTCGTCGATGATCACCTGCGCCAACTCCTGGGCGCGTTTCGCCATCGACGCCGGATAGCGATGGATGGCCGGCGGGCCGCGGAAGACAACCGCCAGATCCTCGAGATCGGTCTCGACCAGACTCTCCGGGTCGAGTTTCCCACCCTGCCTCTCCTTCAAGAGCTGGGGCCCGTAGAAGGCGCGCTCCATCGGGAACTGCTGATCGAAGAGCATCCCGAGAAGGAGAGCAAAGCCGTCGGCAGCCAGCAGCTGGTTGGCATCTTCCGACTCGGTGAAGGGGAGAAAGTCTGGTCGGTCCATGGGGCGAACGGTAGTGCCCCGGGAATCGCCCCTCAGAAGACGATACGGATGAGGACGTAGAGGACGAGCAGGCCGGCCGGGGCATAGGCTGCCAGGTTGATCGGATCTCGGGGGTGCTCGTTCATCGCCATCTACTCTCAGACTCCAACGTACGGTGCAAAGGTTTCAGCGGATATAGGGGATGCCCCCTATCCGACCAGGGCGAATTCGCCAGAATGTGAACGGACAGAGAATGAATGGTGACATCTACATCGTCGATGCCTGTCGTGCCCCGATGGGGAAGCTGGGCGGCCAGCTGGCTCACGTCAGACCCGACGACCTGGCGGCGCACGCCATCGCCGCCCTGCTGAGGAGGAACCCCGAGCTGGACCCGATGGCGATCGAAGACGTCTACTGGGGCGCAGCCAACCAGGCGGGCGAGGACAATCGCAACATTGCCCGCATGGCGGGTCTTCTGGCCGGGCTCCCGATCGAGATCCCCGGAGCGACCGTCAACCGGCTCTGCGGGTCAGGGATGCAGGCCGTCGTGTCCGGATCCCATGCTCTCGCCGCGGGGTGGGGCGAGGTGGTGGTCGCCGGCGGCTCCGAGTCGATGACCCGTTCGCCGTATGTGGTCATGAAAGGCGACCGCGCCTTCGCCACCGGCTTCCCCGAGGCGGCGGACACCGTGCTCGGATGGCGGCTGGTCAACCGGCGGATGAAGGAGCTCTACCCCCCGATCACGCTGGGCATGACGGCTGAAGTGGTGGCCGACAAGTACGACATCAGCCGTGACGACCAGGATGCCTTCGCCCTGCGCAGTCATCAGCAGGCGTTGGCCGCGGTTGCCGTCGGCCGGTTCGACGACGAGGTGGAGCCGATCGAAGCGTCGACCGACGCCCGAGGCCGGACGACGATCACGATCGAAGCCGATGAAGGGCCACGGGCCGACACATCGCTCGAGGCCCTCGCCAAGCTGCCTCCGGTGTTCAAGGAGAACGGTTCGGTGACCGCAGGAAACTCATCTCCGATGAACGATGGCGCCGCCGCCCTCCTCCTTGCCACCGAGAGCGGGCTGCAGAGCCACGGTCTCACCCCGATGGCGCGCATCGTCTCTTCGGCCGCGGCCGGGGTCCATCCCGACATCATGGGGATCGGCCCGGTCCCGGCGTCCGAGAAAGCCCTGGCCCGGGCAGGCATCGGGCCCGACGACCTCGATCTGATCGAGATCAACGAAGCCTTCGCCTCACAGGCCGTGGCCAGTCTGAGACTGCTCGAGCTCGACCCGGAGCGGGTGAACGTCAACGGCGGCGCCATCGCAATCGGGCATCCGCTCGGCGCCTCCGGGGCGCGAATCCTGACCACGCTCGCCCACGAACTGGGCCGTCGCAACGGCCGGTACGGGCTGGCCACGATGTGCATCGGTGTCGGCCAGGGGATCAGCACGGTCATCGAGCGTGTCTGAGCCCGGGCAGGGGGGGACAGCCGCCGGCAGAGGGCCCCTCGACGGAACCCTCGTCGTCGAGTTCGGGAACCTGATCGCTGCTCCCTACGCCGCGATGCTCCTGGCCGACCTGGGGGCCCGGGTGGTCAAAGTGGAGCCGTCCACCGGGGACCTGGCTCGAGGTTTCGCCCCCCATCACAATGGAGAGTCGGCCTTCTTCATGGCTGTCAATCGGGGCAAGGAATCGCTGGCCCTCGACACCAGTGATTGGCTGTCGAAACGGGTCCTCGACAACCTGGTGCGCAAGGCCGACGTCTTGATCCACAACCTCAGACATGGCGCAATCGACCGTCTCGGCTTCGGCCACGGCCGGTCGCGCGAGCTGAACCCGAAGCTCATATACGCCTCGATCTCTGCATTCGGCGGCGAGGGCCCGTACGCGCAACGGGCCGGTGTCGACATCGTGTTCCAGGGTGAGGCCGGGATGATCTCGATAACAGGTGGGCCCAAAGATCGGCCTATGAAAACGGCGACGACCATCGGCGACTACGTGGCAGGAACCAACCTGGCAATGGCCGTGTCGGCGGCTTTGGCCGAATCCCCGAGGAGGGGCCGGCACATCGACGTCTCGTTGCGGGACGGCGTGATCGCAGTCCAGTCGGCATGGAATGCCCTCGCCTTGGCCACCGGCGAACAACCGGAGAGGGTGGGGACCGCCAGCCCGTACGTCGCACCGAGCCAGGTATTCGACGCCTCCGACGGTCCCTTCACACTTGCCATCGTCTCGGATCGCCACTTCGAGCTGCTCGCCGACCTGTTGGGCCGACCGGACCTTGCCCGGGACTACCCGGGAAATGACCAGCGAATGACGCATCGCGACAGCGTGGCCCGCAAGCTGACCAATGTGTTCAAGACGGAGACGGCGGATCATTGGGTGGGCCTTCTCGGCGAGGCGGGTCTGCCGGTGGGTCATGTGTTGACCCTGACCGAGGCCATGTCCGACCCTCAGGCCCGGCACAACCAGATGGTCGCGGAGTACGAGCATCCAGTGACCGGCCGGATCAAGACGACCGGCTCTCCGATCCACCTCGACGGGGCACCGGCTCGGGCCGGGTCGGCGCCGGCCACGCTCGGCCAGCACACCAGAGCGCTGCTCCGGGAGCTGGGCCTCGATGCCGCAACCATCGACCAGATGGTCGAGGCCGGGACCGCGATCGCATCGTGAGCGGCATGATCCATTGGGCCGTGGATGTCGGTGACGATTGGAGCGAGGTCCTGGCCGAGTTGACCCGGGCCTTCGTGTCGAGCCGGGCCTCGGCCCAGGCCGATGAATCCTTCGTCTATGTCGTGCGCCAGGATGATCTGCTTGGGCGCAGGGGGGCGGGAAATGCCATGGTGGCCGCAGGTCTCCTCTCGGCGGCCCGAACGGCCGCTCTGGAGGGATCACGCAAGGGCTGGACCGCCAACGTGGTGGCCTTCGACGAGGCCTCCAATCGGGACGCGATCGTTGCTTGGGCGCAACGACTGCTCGATGCGGGCGATGTCACCGGAGAGTTGGTCAGGGTGGGGCCCGGTCACATCGGCAAGGCCCTCCCGTGAATGGGACGATCGTGGTCACGGGTGCAGCCCGGGGCATCGGGCGCGCCGTTGCGGATAAGTTGGCCACGAGTGGGCCCTTCGTCGTGATCGGCGTCGACATCGCCCCTGAGCTGGCCCTATCCGAGGCGGTCACACCGGTGCAGGTGGATCTGACCACAGCGGACGGCCCGAGGCTGGTCATGGAGGCAGTCGAGGCTTCCGGCTCACCTCTGATCGGGCTGGTCAACAACGCCGGAATCACCCGTGACGCCCGGCTGGTCAACATGACCGATGACGACTTCGCCGCGGTCCTCGAAGTCAACTTGGGGGCGGCCTATCGGTTGTCGACGGCGTTGGCGCCCCTGATGTCGGACGGCGGAGCGGTCGTCAACATCGCCTCCCGGGCCTATCTGGGCAACTTCGGCCAGTTCAACTACTCGATGTCGAAGGGCGGGGTGGTCGGGATGACCCGGGCCCTGGCCCTCTCGCTGGCTCCCGGGATCCGGGTCAATGCGGTAGCCCCCGGTCTGATCTCCTCGGAGATGAGCATGGGAATCCCCGAGGAGATCCGGAAGAAGATGGTGGAGGCGATACCACTCGATCGCATGGGGACCCCCGACGAGATCGCCGACACCGTCTGGTGGCTACTCACCCCCCTCTCCTCCTACATCACGGGCGAGGTCATCGTGGTCGGCGGGGGGCGAAGCCTGAGCTGAACCTAATGCAGGGCGTCACGCATGCGTGACGCTCTGCATAACGTTTCTCCGCATCAGCGAACTTCGATGAACTGGGACTGGACGATTCGCCCAATCCGGCCCTCCAGGTCGTAAACCGCGGTGTCGGTCATCCCGATTCCAGTCGGATGGGGATAGGAGCTCGATCTCATCCCAATCCACTCCCCAACGGGCAACCGGTGGAGGTGGAGGCTGATGTCGGGGTTGATGAAGGCGTGCACAGTGGGGTCGAGGGCCTGGGCGTTTCCGTTGGCGAGATCGGAGAGAGTGGCCACGACGACGAGAGGCGACGGGGTCTCGCCGGCAACAACTTGGCAGAGCAACCTGAACCAGGAAGTTCCTTCGCCTGAGGTGAGGAAGGACCCGCCGAGACTCCTGATCTCGACCGCGTTGTAGTGGAACCTCTCCAGATCGGGATCCTCTCCGAAGTGGCCTTGCCAGACCAGGGTCTCTAACCCCTCCGGAGGCGCCGGCATACGATCCGAGTCGGAATGGGGGAGGTCGACATCGCCCACCCGGATTCGCAGGGCGACCGCTCTGGCGACCTGGATGTCCGACGCCCAGAGGGACGCCTCCACCAGTTGGACTCGTTTTCCCTCACGGATGACCCCGGTCTCGATTCGCAGCGGGGTGAGTGGAACTGGGCGGATCAGGTCGATCGTGAAGCGGGTGACCAGCATCGGAACAAGCGTCGGAACTCGCTCTATGGCCCGAGCCAGGATTCCCGCCGGCGGTCCGCCATGTTGGGTGTCGTCGGCCCATCCGCCACGGGTCAGCTCGCCGGGTACGAAAAGACCGTTGCGATACTCGAAAAGCGCCGGCATCGGTCGAGTCGCCGCGGGCTCGGCTCAGTAGTAGAGACGGGCGACCGTCTCGGCGACCATCGCCGGCTTCTCGGTGCCCTCGACCTCGATCGTGACCTGGCGGTTGACCTGGATCCCGCCGTCGACGTCGGTCACAGAGACCAGGCCGACGCGGGCCCTGATCCTCGAGCCGACCGGGACCGGAGCCGGAAACCGCACCTTCTCCAGTCCGTAGTTGATCGACATGCGGGGCGACCCGACGTCCAGCAGCACCTGCGAGGTCAGGGTCACGGTGAGCGACAAAGTCAGAAAGCCGTGGGCGATGGTCCCGCCGAACGGGCCGGCCTTGGCCTTTTCCTGGTCGACGTGGATCCACTGGTGGTCGTCGGTGGCATCTGCGAATGAGTTGACCCGGTCCTGGGAGACCTCCATCCAGTCACTGACCCCGATCTCGGTCCCGATTCGATCTTGAAAGTCGGCTGCGTTCATTTCTCTGTCCTCGTAGCGCCAAGAGTTCCCCCCTCCCCGCCATGTACCTCAGGTAAGCAGAACTACCCTGCCTCCCGTGCCGGTTCTAGCCACGAAACTCGACCCGCGGTCGGAGGAGTACCGGGTCAATCGGGCTGCGATGGAGGAGAAACTCGCCGAGTTCGAGTCCCTGATGGAGCAGGCACGGCAGGGCGGGGGCGAGAAGTACATTCAACGTCACCGGGACCGGGGCAAGCTCCTGGCCCGCGAGCGGATCGAGCTCCTCCTCGACCGGGACGCCCCCTTCCTCGAGCTCTCGACCCTGGCCGCTTGGGGTACCGACAAGAACCTCGGGGCCAATGTGGTGACCGGGATCGGGGTGGTCGAAGGGGTCGAATGCGCCATTCTCGCCCACGACCCCACCAGTCAGGCGGGGTCGATGAACCGCTATTCGGTGGCGAAGACGCTCCGCATCATGGACATCGCCATGGAGAACCGCCTCCCCTTGATCAACCTCGTCGAATCGGGCGGGGCAGACCTCCCCGACCAGGCGGAGGTGTTCATCGTCGGCGGCAAATGGTTCCGCAACCTGACCCGGCTCTCCAAGGCGGGGATCCCCACGATCGCCATCGTGTTCGGCAGCTCCACCGCCGGCGGCGCCTACTTCCCCGCGATGTGCGACTACGCGGTAATGGTCAAGGAGCAGGCCAAGGTGTTCCTAGGTGGGCCGCCCTTGGTCAAGATGGCCACCGGTGAGGAGTCCACCGACGAGGAGCTCGGCGGGGCGGAGATGCACTCCAAGATCTCGGGGCTCTCCGACTACTTCGCCTCGGACGAGCAAGAGGCGATCCGGATGGGCCGGGACATCGTCAGTCACCTGAATTGGCGCAAGCACGGTTACGGGCCGACCAAGGACCCCGACCCACCGGTGCACGAGGTCGAAGACATCCTCGGGGTGATCCCCGCCGACCTTCGGGTCCCCTTCGACATGCGCGAGATCCTGGCCCGCACCCTCGACGGCTCTCGCTTCGAGGAGTACAAGGCGGTCTACGGGGCCTCGATCCTGACCGGGTGGGGATCGATCCACGGCTTCCCGATCGGGGTCATCGCCAACCAGCAAGGGGTGATCTTCTCCGAGGAGGCGCAGAAGGCAACCGAGTTCATCCAGCTCTCCAACAGATACGACACCCCGTTGGTCTTCATCCACAACACCACCGGCTACATGGTGGGCAAGGACTACGAGCAGCGGGGCATCATCAAGGACGGGGCGAAGATGGTCAATGCCGTCGCCAACTCGGAGGTCCCTCACATCGCCCTCATGGCCGGGGTCTCCTATGGCGCAGGCAACTACGGGATGTCCGGTCGCTCCTATGACCCTCGATTCGTCTTCGGGTACCCCAATCACAAGGTGGCGGTGATGGGCCCGACCCAGCTGGCCGGGGTCATGTCGATCATCGCCCGGCAGGCCGCCGAGTCGAGGGGGGAGGCTTTCGACGAGGAGGCCGATGAGAAGCGCCGCAAGGAGATCGAAGCCCAGATCGAGTCCGAGGAGTTGTCCTACTTCTCCACCGCTCGGGTTAGGGACGACGGGCTGATCGATCCCCGCGAAACCCGGCATGTCCTTGGCATCGCCCTCTCCGCCACCCATTCCGCCGAGGTGAAGGGAACCGACCGCTTCGGCGTGTTCCGGATGTGATTTGGGCTCGACCCCGGTCGATCCGGCGGGGTCACCCTTCGATCAAGGTCAGCCGCACTGTCCGGATCGAATTGTCGACATTGGTGTCGACCAGGACCACCGACTGCCAAATACCCAGTGCAAGACGTGCTCCGAGGACCGGAATGGTGACGCTCGGAGAGACGAATGCCGGCAGCACATGGTCCCGCCCGTGGCCCGGGCTCCCATGCTCGTGGCGCCATCGTCCCCTTTCGGCGGGCAGGAGGTTCTCGATGGCGGCGAGCAGGTCGTGGTCACTCCCCGCCCCGGTCTCGATGATTGCCACCCCGGCGGTGGCATGGGGGACGAACACCGAGAGCAGGCCGTCGCCGCGGGCCTGGACGAACTTGGCCAGCTCACCGGTTATATCCACCGTCACCGGTCGATTCCCGGTCCTGAAGGTAAGTTCCTCACTGATCATCCGAGGTGAAGCTACAGAGTCAGTCCGTGTCGAATGCCACCGACAGCTCGGCGAGAAGGTCTCCCTCCCATCGCATTGTCATCGTTCCGGACCCTCACCGCGACCAACGAAACCCGACGACGTCAGTTGGGCCGTCGCTGGTCACCGATACCGCCTCCATCGTGTCGTCGGGTGGGTTCTGCTCGTAGCCGGCAACGATCTCCCGACGTCCGCGGAAGGGTCCCACGTGGACACTGTCGGGTTATCGACCGACCATCACCGGTCGTTTCCGGTACGCCGAGCCGTTCAAACTGGTCTAGCCGAAATCGACCACCACGTCGCGGTAGCCAAGACCCAGCAAGAAGGTGGTCAGGACCTGGCGGGCATTGGCCTCGGCATCGGCCAGGACCCCGTCGTCGAGAGCGGCCTGAACCAGCACTTCCTCGGCCACCTGGCGAGCGTCCGTCTCCAGCCGGGGATCACCCTTCGTGAACAGACCGGTCTCCCGGTCGAGGATCTGGGTTGCTTCGTTGTCGACGGACACGTACTGGATCTCGGCCGAAGGCACGTTGATCTCCACCACGCCCTGGTCGTCGAGCGAGACGTTTCGCACCGTGATCTGGCTGAGATCGATCCCGGCGCCGATCTTGGCAACGGCAAACAGCTGGAGACTGTCACCCCGAGCCCATTCCAGCCACCCGCGGTCGGTGCCTTTGTCCACGATGGTGTACTGAACGGTCTCGACGGTGGTCAGGTTGGACATGTCCCGGATCGAGCTGATCACCACCGGGCCGATCTCCTCATATGGCTCCGGCTCGAAGACGGCGGCAATGTCGGCGGGGGTGGGCACGGCGTCGGCCAGGTCGCGAAGGCTCGACACGACCCATATGCCGATCACGACGAACATGGCCAGCACCCCGAGAACGATGGCTACGGGGAGGATGCTCCGTCTCTGTCTCGGCTCCGGTGCCAGTGGCTCTACGGTCGCTCTTTCCGGTTTCTCCAGTACCTGTGTGTCGCTCATTTGGACGGGGCTCCTCTACTCGTTGCTTCGACGTGGAATTTGACGCTCCAGGCTCCGAAATAGTTTCCACCGGTACTCTCACCGGCCGATGCTCCGCAGAATCCTGGTGGCCAATCGTGGCGAGATCGCCCGACGGGTGTTCCGCACCTGTCGGGAGATGAGGATAGAAACGGTGGCGGTCTTTTCGGACGCGGACTCACGCGAGCCACATGTCTCCGAGGCCGACCAGGCGGTCCGACTTCCCGGTTCGAGCGCCACCGAGAGCTACCTCGACATCGACGCGGTGATGGCTGCGGCCAAGCAGTCGGATGCGGACGGGGTGCACCCCGGCTACGGATTCCTGGCCGAGAACGCCGAGTTCGCACGCCGGGTGATCGCGGAGGGGCTGGCCTGGATCGGTCCCTCCCCTGAGGCAATCGAGATCATGGGCTCCAAGCTCAGGTCAAAGGATGTAGTCGCGGCGGCCGGGGTGCCAACCGTGCCCTCGATCGACCTGACCGATGTCGCCGACGGGTTGGATTCGGCCGCCCTCGATCTCGGTTACCCGCTGCTGGTCAAAGCATCGGCCGGGGGCGGGGGGAAGGGGATGCGGATCGTCGATCGGCCGTCCGGACTGGCTGAGGCGATCGTCGGGGCGCGACGGGAGTCGGCATCTGCCTTCGGCGACGACACCGTTTTCCTCGAGAAGTACCTGGAGGCGCCCCGTCACATCGAGATTCAGGTGTTCGGCGACGGCCAGGGAAAGGTGATGTCACTCTTCGAGCGGGAATGCTCCATCCAGCGTCGCCATCAGAAGATCGTCGAGGAGGCGCCTTCACCGGCGCTCGACGAGGACCTGCGACGTCGGATGGGGGAAACGGCGGTGCAGGCAGCGCAGTCAGTGGGCTACGTCGGGGCCGGGACAGTCGAGTTCCTCCTCCAGGGTGGAGACTTCTTCTTCTTGGAGATGAACACCCGGCTCCAAGTGGAGCACCCAGTCACCGAGATGATCACCGGGCTCGACCTCGTCCGCCTCCAGATCGAGGTCGCCAGCGGAAATCAGTTCGAAATCGAGCCCTCGATCTCGGGCAACGCCATCGAGGCCCGGCTCTATGCCGAAGACCCACGCAATGACTTCCTCCCGGTGACCGGCAAGATCCATCGCTTCGAGATCCCGGAGGGCCGAGGAGTCCGGGTCGACTCCGGCATCGAAGACGGCTCGGTGGTCTCGGTCTACTACGACCCGATGCTGGCCAAGGTGATCGCCCACGCCCCGACCCGCCGCGAAGCGGCGGCCCTCCTCGCTTCCGTCATGCGCCGGGCCGTGATCCATGGCCCGACCACCAACCGCGACCTCCTGGTTCGGGTACTGGAGCACGAAGCGTTCGTGAGAGGTGATATCGACACCCATTTCCTCGACCGGATCGGGATCGAGGAGCTGGCCAGGCCGCTCGCCGATGAGGAGACCGAACAACTGGCAGCGGTCGCCGCCGCCCTCTCCGACCAGGTCTACGAAAGGACTCGGGCCAAGGTCCTCCCCACGATCCCCTCGGGCTGGCGCAACCGACCTGGACCTCTCCAGGAGCGAGGGTATCGAGGTGAGCACGGGCCGCATGTCATTCGGTATTCCGTGACCGGCGACACGATCGTCGACGGTCTGGGAGACCTGGAGGTGACCGTTTCCAGACCGGATCTGGTCGAGCTGAGCACCCATTGCGTCAGTCATCGATTCTCCATAGCCCGATACGGCGAGGTCCGATATCTCGACTCCGAGTCGGGCCCGGTGCGTCTCGAAGAGATCCCCCGCTTCCCTTCCTCGGAGTCGGCCGCGGCGCCAGGCTCCCTCCACGCCCCGATGCCGGGCAAAGTGGTCAGAGTCGAAGTCGACCCGGGAGACGAGGTCGCAGTCGGACAGGTGATGGTGGTGCTGGAGGCGATGAAGATGGAACACACTCTCCGCGCCCCCCACGACGGCACAGTCGTCGAGGTCGATTGTGCATCAGGCGACCAGGTCGAGGCCGGCGCGGTCCTGGTAGTGGTGGAACCACGAGCCTCGAGCGCCCCTGGCTAGGGGAACGGCGAGTACGGTCAGGTGAAGGGGAATGGAAACGACCGATGGGATGACCGAGACCAGGCTGCTGGAGCGCGACGAGATGCTCACCCGGCTCGAGAGCGTTGTCGACCGTGCGGGTCGAGGTCAGGGTGGGATGGTCCTGGTCGCCGGCGAGGCCGGATCGGGTAAGAGCTCGCTGGCCGGTGCTCTTGTTGAACGGGTAGCCGATTCGGCTCTCGTGCTGCAGGGAGCCTGCGACCCGCTGACGACCCCGCGGCCCCTGAGCCCCCTATACGACATCGCCGCCGATCCCAACTCCGGTCTCAGCGACCTCATGAGCGAGGACCATGACTCCATCGATCTCTTTGCCCGGGTTCTCGAGCGGCTCAAGCACGGCATCAGACCGGTGCTCTTGGTGATCGAGGACGTGCATTGGGCGGACGAAGGCACCCTCGACCTCCTCCGCTTCCTGGGGCGCCGAGTGGCAAGCACCAAGGCGGCGATCGTGTGTACCTATCGCGACGACGAGGTCTCCCCCGAGCACCCGCTGCGGCCGGTATTGGGCCAGTTGGTCCCGCTGCCATCTACGGATCGAATCGTGGTCCCGCTCCTGAGCCCTCAGGCGGTAGCCGTCCTTGCCGACGGGCTGCACCCCGATCCGGAACAGCTGCATGTCATCACCGGGGGCAACCCGTTCTACGTGACCGAGGTGCTGGCGACAGGGGGAAGCCTCCCGAGGACGGTCCAGGACGCGGTCCTGGCCAGGGTGGGGCGGCTCGGAGAGGGGCCACGTCGTGTCGTGGAGGCGGTGTCGATCGCCCCGCGGACCCTGGACGTCGAGACCGCAGCTGCCCTCGCCGGGGCGGATACCGAAGGTGTTGACGCTGCGGTGGGCTCAGGTGTCCTCATCGGTGATGGCAAACACCTCAGGTTCCGGCACGAGCTGGCCCGGTCTGCGGTGGAGGAGTCCCTGGCGCCGGGCCGACGACTCTCCCTCCATCGACGAATGATCGCCTTGCTGGAGGAAGACGACCCGCCAGATCTGGCCAGGCTGGCGCACCATGCGGTCAAGGCCGAGGCGTGGGACCTGGTAGCGGAGATCGCCCCCAAAGCGGCTCGCCAGGCCGCGCAGAGAGCCTCACACAAGGAGGCTGCCGCGTTCTACGAGGTAGCCCTGGAGCATCCCGGTCTGCTCGGGGAGGATTTCACCGCCGAGCTGCGTGTTGAGCTCTCCTCCCAGCTGGGGCTAGTCGACCGGCAGGAGGATGCGCTCGATCAGGCCGAGCGGGCCGTCGATCACTATCGGAATACCGGCCAGTCGGCACGTCTGGCCATGGCCCTGAATCGGCGCTCTGCCGCCCAGTGGCGTCTCAACGACATAACCGGTGCCCGGGAGTCCTGTGACGAGGCGGTTGCCCTCATGAGACGGGAAGGACCAAGTCGCGAATTGGCCTACTCCCTCTACCTCTCCGCCCACAACCACATGCTGGCCCGCCACGCCGGACCGGCCCAAGAGGACGTCGAGGAGGCGAGGCAGATCGCCGAGGCAACGGCAAGTGGTGACGTGCTCTGGATGGCAAAGATGATGAGTGGCACGATCGAGATCGTCGTTGGCGACCCGGGTGAAGGGATACGCCTGCTCGAGGAGGCTGAGGAAGAGGCAAGACAGGGGGACGACGCCGACAAACGATCGGTGGCCCTCTCTATGCTCGGCTCAGGAGGTGGTGAGGCCAGGGCCTACGCCACTGCCATCCGCGCTCTGGAGCGGGGCATCGAGCTCGACCTGGCGTCCGATCGGGACTACACGGTCTCCTATGACCGCTCCTGGCTGGCACGAATCGCCTTCGAACAGGGCAGATGGGACGATGCCGTGGCTCATGCCGGGCTGGTCGAACGCACTGCACCGCATCGAACCGGGATCGCGATGGTGACCGCGATGGGGGCATTGGGGAGGGTGAGGGTCAGGCGGGGCGACCCGGGTGGCCGCACCCTGCTGACCGAGGTCCTCGAATCCGAAGCCCTCCATGAGATCCAGCACGTTTGGTCGCCGATCTCCGGTCTCGCCGAGTATCACTGGCTCGCCGGGAGGACCGAGGAGATGGAGCCGATCCTGCAAAGCGGATACCGCCGGGCCCTGGACACGGACAGCGAGTGGGCCCGCGGCGAGCTCGGTTTTTGGATGTGGAAAGCGGGGGCCATCGATGAGCCAACTCCGAGAGCAGCTGCCCCCTTCGCTCTCCAGATGGACGGAGACTGGAGAAGTGCGGCAGACGCTTGGGGTGGGCTCGGCTGCCCTTACGAGGTCGCCTTGGCCCTCACCGATGGTGACGAAGACGCACTCCTCGAGGCGGTGTCCATCTTCGACTCACTGGCTGCCCGCCCTGCCGCCGGCATGGCCCGGGCCCGGCTCCGTGCCCTCGGTGTCGAGAGCATCCCCCGCGGTCCCACCCCTCGCACCCGGGCCAATCCCGCCGGGCTCACCCCGCGCCAGCTGGAAGTCCTCGAGCTCCTCGGCTCGGGTCTGTCCAATACCGAGATCGCCGACCGACTCTTCCTCTCCAAGAAGACGGTGGAGCACCACGTCTCGGCGATCTTCTCCAAGCTCGGGGTCGAGAACCGAGCCAAGGCGATGGCGGTGGCGCAGACTCTCACCTGACGTCACCGCCATCGTCCCTGTCCTCGGCCGCCCTCTCCGATGCCCGGAGGTCAGGGCAGATCGACCCCGAAGATCGGGACCCCGTCGGGGCAGGGCCGGACCCGCGGGTTGTAGTCGTTGAACACCCCGCTCGGATTGTCCTTCCAGATCCAGGTGTGGAGGATCCACAACGGGAGCACTCCGTGCTGGTGGAAGTCCAGGCCGAACAGTTGGGGCGGTTCTTCCTCGGTCCAGGCCTCCAAAGGCACGATGTACTCATGCGCCACCAGGCCGACAATCTCAGCGTCGGCGTCCAACTCGTAGACCAGAGCCTCGGGCTGGGTGAGATCGACGGTGGCGTCCATGAGACTGTCGTTCAGATAGTGGAGACCCATCCCGCCTTCTTCCGCGCTTTCGAAGCACCCCAATGCCTCCATCGTGCTGGCATAACCGACTGCCTCGGCCACGGCCA
This sequence comes from Acidimicrobiia bacterium, assembly GCA_050742015.1. GTDB lineage: Bacteria > Actinomycetota > Acidimicrobiia > Spongiisociales > ZC4RG35 > JARDZU01. The sequence continues at coordinate 2,521 of JBOGEV010000152.1, read as the reverse complement.
CGTCCTGGAAGGCGGCGGCGGCCAGATTGGCCTGGGCCAGGGCCTCGGCGTCGACCTCGTCGCCCATCGAGTGATCTGTGTGCTCACTGGTCGTGGTCGGTGCCACGGTGGTTGTAGTGGCCACAGTGCTCATGATCGTGGTGGGTGCCGCGGTGGTCGCGGTGCTCGGCTCCGCCCCGGAGGCGGCCTCAGCGCTGCAGGCCGCAGCCACCACCACCAGGACGGCGAACAGGGTGGTCCTCTTGGTCACTCTCTTCATCAGCTCTCCTCTCATCCGACACTGGTGTAGAAGTAGGGGTCGAGCACGCTGACCTCCGAGATGATGTCAACCGGGAGACCGTTGAGCCCGGCCGCCCTCCGTATCGACTCCGGCGAAGGGCCGTCGTACACGCAGAACGTCTTCCGGTGGTCGTCCGTGACGAACGACCTGACCCAGGTGACCTGCTCGGCGGCGTTGTTTCCGACCACACCGAGACAGGCGACGAGTCCCTCGGGACTCGACGGGATCTCGAGACCGTCCGGGAAAGTCCTCTCCACCATGTAGCGGGGCATGATTCCTCCTTGCGCACCGGTATCTCCGGCTGCGATCGAACGTATGCAGAGGACCCCGCGGGCACATCGGGGCTCACCCCCAATTCAGAGTCGAGCCGCCCCCAGATCGGGAGCGTCAACCTCGGGTTGACATCGGGCTGTTGTCAACCTAAGGTTGACGCGATGAGCAAAGCATTGCCGCAACTGGACGACCTCATCGAAGGCATCGCCAGCTCCGTTCGGACACCACTCGAGAATCTCAGTGAGTCGGTTGGCCTGGCCCATCATCTCGGTGAGATGGCAGACCACCTGATCGGGCATTTCGTAGACCAGGCCCGCAACGCCGGAGCCTCCTGGGCCGAGATCGGGGAGGCGCTTGGGGTGACCAAACAGGCGGCCCAGAAGCGGTTCGTCCCCCGACGCCCGATGGAGGACGGGAAGCAACTCCTCTTCTCCAGGTTCAATGACGAAGCTCGGGCCGTTGTCATGGAGTCGATGGAACAGGCCCGGGGCTCAGGACACGATCACATCGACACCGGTCACATCGTCCTCGCCCTGGTCGCCAATCCCAAAGGCCTGGCCGCTCGAGCCATCGCGGCACAAGGAGTTTCCCCGGACGAGGTGCGTGCGGCGATCCACGCGACGCTCGGTCCGGCATCCGACGTCCCGATTCCCGAGCATGTCCCCTGGTCGCCCGGTGCCAAGAAGGTTCTGGAACTCTCCCTGCGGGAGGCGTTCCGCAGGCAAGCCGGCCAGATCGGCCCCGAGCACATCCTCCTCGGCGTGCTCCGTGACCAGAAGTCGGCGACCGCTATGTGTCTGGCCGTACTCGGCGTGAACCGCAAGGAGATCGAGAACGCCATTCCCCGCTAGGGCGTTACCCGCCGAAGCTGCCCAGAACCTCCAACACGTATCCGATGTCCCGTTCGGTGTGGTCGGCGTTCACCTGAAAGCGGATCTCCTCGTCTCCCCTGGGCACCACCGGGTAGTTGAGACCGGTGGCGAGCACGCCCTTGTCGTAGAGATGCCTCACCAGATCCGTCGTCCGGTCTGTGTCCCGCACCATCAGCGGCACCACGGGGTGGGGACCAGGGATTGTCTCGAAGCCGAGGTCGACCAGCCCCGACTCGAATCGGGCGGTCATCGCGGCCAGATGAGTCAGCATCGAGTGTCCTTCCGCCGAGTCGACGAGCGCCACCGCCGCCGTGGCCGCGGCCGCCTCCCCAACCGTGATCGGGTTTGAGTAGATGTACATCGGCGCCTTCTCCTTGAGGTAGTCCGCGATCGCCTGGCTGCCGGCGACGTATCCCCCATTGACCCCGAATGCTTTGCCCAGGGTCCCGATCAGCAGGTCTACCGGTCCCGATCCGGTCACTTCCTCGGTGCCCCGACCGCTCTCGCCGAATGCGCCCACTCCGTGTGAGTCGTCGACGACCAGCACCACGTTCTCCTCGAACCGGGCGTCATGGCGACGGGCCACATCCATCAGCGCCGAGAGATCCGCGTAGTCACCCCGCATCGAGAACACGCCGTCGGTGACCACGATTGCCCGGCTAACCCCGACTTGCTTCCCCAAGAGCACGTCGAGGGTGTCGTAGTCGAGGTGGGGAAAGACCTCCCGCGAAGCGGGGCGGGCCAGTCGCAAGGCGTTGATGATGCAGTTGTGGTTGAGCTCGTCGCTGAGCACCACCGTGTCCGAGGTGATCAGCGGGGCCAGCGTCGAGACCACCGCGGCGTAGGCCGAGGAGAAGATCATCGAGGCGGGTCGCCCGTGGAAGCCGGCGAGGCGATGCTCCAGGTCGATGTGAGCCCGATAGGTGCCCGAGATGAACCGCACGGCACCCGGCCCGGCTCCGAATTCTTTGGTCGCCGCCTCCTCGGCACCCACCACCGCTGGATGTCGGGAGAGGCCGAGGTAGCTGTTGGAGTTCATCCTCAGGAACCGCTGCTCAGAGCCATCGAGCGTAAAGCGAGGACCGAGACCGCCCTT
>JBOGEV010000151.1:0-3657 GCA_050742015.1 Acidimicrobiia bacterium | reverse complement strand
GGCCCGGCGATCCACCTCGAGCCCGGGGTGGCGATCGCGGCCTATGCCGGGCCAGGCAACCGCGGATTCCTCCTGACCCAGGATGTACACGGCGAGCTGGCGCCGCCCCTGGAGGCCAAGGTGCGCGGGGTGGAGGTACGCGGTGTCGCGGGCCGCTATAGCCCCGAGCGGGGCCTTCTCGAGTGGGTGGAGGGAGAGCTGACTCTGAGCCTGACCAGCATGACACTGTCCCTCGAGGAGGTGCTCGCCATCGCCGAGTCGTTGCGAGAGCCTTGAGAAGGGCCATGCTTGCCGCGGCGGGACTCTTGGCCGGAGTCGTTGTCGGAGCAGTGCTCATGCTCGCGGTGCAGAGCGTGTCGTCAGCACCCGGGACCACCGTCGTCTCGCCGAGCCCGACCTCGACCATCCCCGGCCCGACCACGTCCCGAGCCACCCCGACCTCGGTGAGCGCCCCTCCACCACCGATAGCGGATCAGATCCTTCTGGTATGGACACCGGGAGGCCTCCCCGAAGGCTTCGGTGATCGTTTGGCTGCCTTACGCGGGGTCAGCGCAGTGACCGGGGTTCGCAGCGACCTGGCTCACCTGATGGAGACCCGGGACGCCAATGGTGGCGTAGTCGACCGGCCGCCGGATGACTGGGTGATACCGATCGAGGTGATGGCGTTCGATCCGACCAGCTATCCCGCGTTGCTCCCCAAACAGGCGTCCAACGAGTTCCAGATGCTGGGCCCGGGTGAGGTCATTCTGGGCTCCACCTCGGCGCAGATCCGCCGGCTCGGTGCCGGCGGGTCGCTCACCATGGAAGACGGCACGTCGCTGGTCGTGTCCGCGGTGGTCGACGACCTACTGATCGGGTCGGCCGAGGCCGCGCTGCCGATCGGGGAAGCCGGCGCCCTGGGCATCGCGGTGGAGCGCTATCTCCTCATCCGCTATTCGGGGGACCGCAAGGATCTCGAGGCATCGATTCGCTCCGAGCTGCCCGAGGGGCTCGCGGTCCGGATCAGGGGTCCCGGAGAGACCCCCGTGCTTCGTCACGGAGACGCGGTCCTGCCCCAGGTGTCGATCAAGGAGCAGTTCGGCGAGTTCACCTACCGGCCGGGCGGCGGCTCCGGCTTCGACATCGACGCCGGGTGGGTCGACGAGAGCATCGTCACCGAAGAACTCCCCTTGCTCGGTGAGGTCACCTGCCATCGAAACCTGCTCCCTGCCCTGGCCGGGGCGATGGGCGAGCTCGAACAGAACAACCTGGGCTTCCTCATCGATCCCGACGGGTTCCAGGGGTGTTTCAACCCCCGCTACATCGCCAACGGCAAAGGCATCTCCCGTCACACCTGGGGAGCGGCCGCCGACATCAACATCGGCTCCAATCCCGAGGGACTCGAATCGATCCAGGACCCGCGTCTGATCCGGGTCATGGAGCAGTGGGGATTCACCTCAGGCGACGACTGGCTGGTGCCCGACCCCGGTCACTTCGAGTACGTGGAACCGGCGCCCTGACCGCACCGCTCGACATCCCTACGGTTCAAGGCGACTGCAAATCGAACCGATTCTCCTGTGTGGAATCTGAGACCCGCAGAGCGTCTATCCGGCGATCCGCTCGCGCGATGCTCGTCATGCCTCAAAGCAGAGTCACCACGATCGTCGTGCTCGTCGGCGTCGTTGTCTCGGTAGCAGGTTCCTTGTGGCTGTGGTCGATCGAGAAGTCCGATGCGGAGACGGCGCTCGCCACACGCACCCAGGTGATCCTCGACTCGACAACAAAGGCATTGTCCGACGCCAACCTTCGCCTGGTGTCGGTGGCGGGTCTGTACCAGGCGAGCAACGAGGTCGCCGAGATCGAATTCCGCCGCTTCGTCAAGAAGCTGGGTCTATCGCCTGGTATGGACGCCATCGGCGTCATGCCTCTGGTCATGGGACGGAATCGCGACGCGTTCGAAGCGGAGATGGCGGCTCTCCACCCTGGTTTCACCCTCTTTGACTGGGGCGAGGACGGCAGTCGGACACCAGCTGATGAGCGCCGAATCCACGTTCCTCTGCTGTGGTACGAGCCGTTGGACGCCTTTGATCACATCGAAGGCTTCGACTCCATGTCTGATCCCGGTCGGGCCGAGGCGTTGGAATTGGCCCGGGTATCCCGCGACACGTCGGTCTCCCCCTTCATGCGTCTGGTCTCCGAACACGAAGCCGATGGGTTCGTCATGTACTGGCCCATGACCGACGCCGAGACCGAGGCGCTGATCGGTTTCGCCACGGCGGCAATGGACCTCAGCAATTTGATGGAAGGTGCAATGTCGGGCACCCTCGACTCCATCCTCACCTGGGAGGTCGCAGACGTCACGGACGAGGATGCCGGTGGCGCAGCCGCGGTGCCAGGAGTGAGCCGGATCGAGATCGGAGGGCGAACCTGGGAGCTTCGCATCACCCCCGATTCTGGGACGGACATGATCCCGAGCGCTCGGTCAAGCATCATGGTCCTGGCCACCGGGCTGGTGGCGACTGCCTTCGTGGCCGGGACCTTCGAGAACCGGCGCAAGCATCGGTCTGCTCGAGAGCAGCTTCAGAACCTGCGCGAGCTGACTCAGGCAAAGGACCAGTTCCTGGCATCGGTCGGACATGAGCTGAGAACACCTCTCACGAGCGTGCTCGGGTTCGCCGAGCTTCTCAGAGAGGACACCGGCGCCCTCACCGAGGAAGAACGATTGGTCATGATCACCAGCGTTGCCGAAGAGGCGACTGACCTGGCCGCAATCGTCGATGACTTGTTGGTAGCGGCTCGTTCGGAGCTCGACCTGCTCGTGGTGACCGAGGTTCCGGTGTCGGCCCGGGCCCAGATCGCTCAAGTCCTGGAGATGAGCGGGCGGGAGGCGAGCGAGCGAATCGCGGTCCTCGGCGAGCCCGGAAACGCATATCAGGCTCTGGGGGACCCGGCCCGGGTGCGGCAGATCATGCGAAACATGATCACCAACGCTTGCCGATACGGCGGCGACAAGGTGGAGATTCGGCTGCGATCGAGTGCGAGGCAAGTCACCGTCCAAGTAGCCGACAATGGGGACGGGGTGCCCCAAGAAGACCGCGAGCAGATCTTCAACCCTTACTACCGCGCCCACTCGAGTGCCTCACAGCCCGCCGCGTTGGGCATCGGTCTCAGCGTTGCCCGTCAGCTAGCCCGTTTGATGAATGGTGACCTCGTGTACCGGCGTCAGGGAGGATGGACGGTCTTCGAGCTGAGCCTGCCGAGAATGGCCGTTCCCGTGGATGAGACCACCGCCCGTGTCAGCAGCGAGACCCCGAGAGTGACCGTTTCCTGAGGCCCGCCGGCAGGGTCGATTCTCTCACCTGCTACACAAACGGGATGACCGAATCCGTCTCCCCCTTCGACATCGACCGGATCAGGTCCATGTTCCCCGCCCTCTCCCGCACCGAGAACGGCCGGCCCGTGGCGTATCTGGACGGGCCCGGTGGGACCCAGGTGCCGCAGCGGGTCATCGATGCGATGGGCGATGTGCTCACCAAGGGCGTGAGCAATCTCGGTGGTGACTTCGACTCCTCGCAATACGCCGGGACCATCACCGACGAGGGACGTGCGGCCATGGCCGACTTCTTCAACGCGGCGCCCAACGAGATCTCTTTTGGCCAGAACATGACCAGCATCACC
>JBOGEV010000150.1:0-2379 GCA_050742015.1 Acidimicrobiia bacterium | reverse complement strand
GGGACGTTCTGTTTCGGGACCAGCGGCGGCAAGCTCTGGCTCACCCGCGACATCGGAGAGACCTGGCGGCAGCTCGACCCCTCGTTCCCCCGCATCGCTGCGTTGAAGGTCGTGACGTGAGTGTCACCGTCAGGCTTCCCCGCCTCCTCGACCAGGAGGTGACGGGCGGATTGCGACAGCAAGCAAACGGAGACACACTTGCTGCCGTCCTGGACGACCTGTTCGTCAGCCAGCCCGGGCTGAGGAGCCACCTCCTCGAAGAGACAGGTCGAATCCGGCCCCATGTCCTGATCTTCGTCGATGCGGCGAGAGCCGATCTCGACACGCCGGTCGGATCGGGCTCCGAGGTTCAGGTGCTCCAAGCGGTCAGCGGCGGCTGACGGCCGAGCTCACTCGGTGGGGACCACCCGGGTGGGGCGGGTGAAGACGAACCAGATGGCGAAGGCCCACACCGCAGCCAGGACTATCCGCAGGATCTGGTTGTCGATGAGAACGAACACCGAGAACCCGAGAGAAGCGGTGATGGCGATCGCCGCCAGCCATTTCATCCGCATAGTCAGACCCGCGTCGCGGTAGCCCTTGATGATCCGCCCGTAGACGGGATGGTTGACCATCCAGTTGTGGAGTCGGTCCGATGACATCGAGAAGAAGAAGGCGGCCAGGATCACGAAGTCGAAGGTGGGGATCCCGGGGAGCCAGCTGAAGGCGAGAAAGCCGAGACAGAGCAGACCGAGGATGAGGTAGATCCCGCGCAGGATCAGGCTTCGTGGCTTCCGGGACGCGATCGGCCGGTCGACACTCTGGGTCACCACTTCAACCTAAGCCCGAAGTTTTCTGACGGCGAGTCGGCATCTTCTTGCTGGCGGACTTTGGCCGAGACCAACCCTCAGCCTGGGACGGTTCACTGTCGAGCGGATTGCACAGCCTCGGCCAAACAGACGCCGGTCCGCCAGAGCTACCGGCCCGCCTGTAGATCTGCGAACGACCGTGTCCGGCCCCGTCGCTACCCTCCGGGCAGAAACGAGTCGAGGATATCGGAAGCAGTCGTGTCTATCGCAACCCCTGAGAAGTACCGCCAGATGCTCACTGCGGCGAGGGAAGGCGGGTTCGCATTTCCTGCCATCAACGTCACCTCGTCGACCACGATCCTGGCCGCGCTCGAGGGTCTGAGCGAGGCCGGCTCCGATGGGATCCTCCAGGTCTCCTACGGCGGTGGCGAGTTCGCATCGGGCCAGTCCAACAAGAGCATGCCGGTCGGCGCCACCGCGCTCGCAGAGTTCGCCGAGGTCGTCGCCGCCCAGTACCCGGTCAACATCGCCATGCACACCGACCATTGCCCGCCGGACCGGGTCGACGGATACATCCGCCCCCTGCTCGAAGAGACCCGCCGACGGAAGGAGGAGGGTCGGGGCCCCGTGTTCCAGTCGCACATGGTCGACGCGTCAGAGTTGCCGATGGAGGAGAACCTGGCCCTCGCCCGCGAGCTGCTCGACCTTTGCGCGGAGCTCGATGTCATCCTCGAGCTGGAAATCGGGATCGTCGGCGGAGTCGAGGACGCCACCGACAACGAGGATGTCGATCGGGCCAAGCTGTACACCTCTCCGGACGACATGGTCCGGGTGTCCGAGGTCCTGGGCACCTTCGACAAGGGCCTCTACCTCCTCGCAGCGGTGTTCGGCAACGTCCACGGTGTCTACAAGCCCGGGGCGGTGCAGCTCGACCCCACCATCCTCCGCGACGGCCAGACGGCGGTGACCGACCGATTCGGTGCCGACGCCCGGCACTACCTGGTCTTCCACGGGGGCAGCGGTTCCAGCCTCGACGAGATTCACGAGACCCTGCGCTACGGAGTGGTCAAGATGAACATCGACACCGACTGTCAATACGCCTACACCCGCCCCATTGTCGACCACATGTTGAAGAGCTACGACGGGGTGCTGAAGGTGGACGGAGAGGTCGGTGACAAGAAGACCTACGACCCCCGCTCCTATATGAAGAAGGCAGAGCTCGGGATGGCGGCGCGGGTCGTAGAGGCAGCCGAACAGCTTCTCTCAGCGGGTCGATCCATCGGTTGATGGATCGCCGGCACCAGACCTGGGCTACATCGGAGCGATTCGTCCCCAAGCGATTCGTTCGCCCTTTCGTCCGCTTCACCCGCATCGAAGCGGCTTCAGGGATCGTGTTGTTGGTGGCCGCGGTCGCTGCCCTGATCTGGGCCAACTCGCGGTGGTCCGATACCTACTTTCAGATCCTCGAGACCCAGCTCACGATCGAATTCGGCCCGTTCCACCTCGACGAGAGCCTGCTCCATCTGATCAACGACGGTCTGATGGCGATCTTCTTCTTCGTGGTTGGCCTCGAGATCAAGAGACAGCTCGT
>JBOGEV010000149.1:0-5493 GCA_050742015.1 Acidimicrobiia bacterium | reverse complement strand
GGGCCGAAGAGGTGGCAGGCAGATTCAACGCCGAAGCCGCGTACGAGAGCTACGGAGAACTCCTGAAGCGCGACGACATCTCAGCGGTGTCAGTGTGCGTCCCCGACTTCCTGCACCGCCAGGTCGTCATCGATTCAGCCCAGGCAGGCAAGCACGTGCTGTGCGAGAAACCCCTCCCATGAATCTTGCCGAGGCCGACGGTCGATCCGGTGAGCTCGATGCCCGCGACGCATTTCTCCCTGCGAGTGAACCGCACGATCCAGCGCAAGAAGAAGCCTCGCTAACTTCCTCGGCACGACGGAAAGGCGAATGACCACAACGAGATACCGCACCCTGACCAACTGGGGTGCCTACGAAGTCGAGACCGACGGCCGCGACATCACGGCAGTGCACCCGTTCGCCAAGGATCCTGACCCCTCGCCCATCGGCCAGTCACTCAAGGCGGTTCGGAAGAGCCGGGTGGAACGACCCGCAATCAGGGAGTCGTGGCTCCGGGATGGCCCGGGCTCGGGTCGGGAGCGCCGCGGGCATGAGCCGTTCGTCGAGGTGGACTGGGACGTCGCCCTCGATCTGGTAGCCGCCGAGCTGGATCGGGTTCGATCCGAGTATGGCAATCAGGCCATCTACGGTGGTAGCTACGGCTGGGCCAGTGCCGGTCGATTCCATCACGCCCAGAGTCAGATCCACCGCTTCCTCAACTCGATCGGCGGCTACACGTACTCGGTGGACGACTACTCGATCGCCGCCGGCCATGTGATCACCCCTCATATCTTCGGGTTCTCCTTCGACGATTTCATGGACGAGCAGCCCCACTTCGTCGAGATCTCCGAGAACGCGGAACTGGTGGTTGCTTTCGGAGGGATGCCGATCAAGAACAGCCAGGTCCAGAACGGTGGCCAGGGACGTCACATGGTGAACAGCCGGCTCGAGGTGTGTCGGGACCGCGGGGTCAGGTTCGTCAACCTCTCTCCGCTCGGTGAGGATCTGATAGAGAGCATCGAGGCGGAGTGGGTGCCCGTGCGCCCGAACACCGACACCGCGGTGATGCTGGGTCTCGCCCACAGCCTTCTCATCGCCGAGCTACACGACGAGGGCTTCCTCGCCAAGTACTGCATCGGGTGGGATCGGCTTCGCTCCTATCTCCTCGGTGAGTCGGACGGCACCCCGAAGACCGCCGAGTGGGCCGGTGCGATCAGCGGTGTGGACCCGGATCGGATTCGCTCCCTCGCCTCCGAGATGGGGGCGAAACGGACGTTGATCACGTTGAGTTGGTCGGTGCAACGGAGCGACCATGGGGAGCAGCCCTACTGGATGGCGGCCGCCCTGGCCGCGATGTTGGGTCAGATCGGCCTCCCCGGCGGCGGGGTCGGGTATGGCTACGGAGCGGTCGGGCTCAACGGGCACCCGGTGGGATATCACGCACTCCCGCATCTCTCCCAAGGGAGAAATCCGGTATCCGATTTCATTCCCGTGGCCAGGATCTCCGATCTCCTGCTCCACGGCGGGGAGGAGTTCGACTACAACGGTCGCCGCTACACCTATCCCGAAATACGGCTCGTCTACTGGGCGGGTGGAAACCCGTTCCACCATCACCAGGACCTCAACCGGCTGGCCCGGGCCTGGCAGACCCCGGACACCACCATCTGCCACGAGCCGTTCTGGAATTCTCTCGCTCGACATTGCGACATCGTGCTGCCGGCCACCACCCCGCTGGAGAGAAACGACATCGGCGGGAGCGGCAACGACGACTTCGTCTTTTGGATGGAGAAGGCGATCGAACCGGTGGCCGAAGCCAGAAACGACTACGACATCTTCTCCGAGCTGGCCCGCCGCCTCGGAGTCGGCGAGAAGTTCACCGAGGGACGGACTGCCGACGGGTGGATCGATCACCTCTACACCAGATTCCATTCGAGACATCCCGACTACCCGAGACTCGATGAGCTGAAGGAGACGGGGCATTTTCAGATTCCCGAGGAGTGGATCCCACCTCTCGACTCCCAGCTCGTGGCATTCCGTAACGACCCTGTGGGTGCTGCGCTGAAGACGCCGTCGGGGCGGATCGAATTGTTCTCACAGACGATCGAAAGGTTCGGATACGACGATTGCCCGCCGCACCCATCGTGGCTGGAGCCCTCCGAGTGGCTGGAGAACGCCGGCCGGTACCCGCTTCACCTGATCTCGAACCAACCAAAGACACGTCTCCACTCGCAGTGGGATCACGGAGAGACCAGCCTCGCCGGCAAGGTGGACGGCCGGGAGCAGCTTGGCATGAACCCAGCCGACGCCCGTGCCCGTGGCCTCGATCACGGCGACGTGGTCCGGGTTTTCAACGATCGCGGCGCCTGTCTCGCTTCGTTGGCGACCAGGGAGGACCTGATGCCGGGGGTGGTCCAGCTACCGACCGGAGCCTGGTGGGATCCCACCGAGCCCGATGGGCTGTGTCGAGCCGGTAAGCCCAACGTCCTGACCCGGGACGTCGGCACCTCGAAGCTGGCCCAGGGCCCGACCGCCCAGACCTGTCTGGTCGAAGTGGAGCGTTTCGACGGGGAAGCCCCATCAGTGCAGGCTCACCAGCATCCTCAGCTCCTGGCCGACTCCACCCGCTCCGGCTAGCCCGGACGATCTCGAGTCGTTGGAGGATGCTCTGGATCTTTTTCCACACCGGGAGCACTAGACGAGATCCAGAAGGCGCAGCATCAGATCGACAGGGGCCAATCCGTGAGCGCCGACGAGCTACGCGAGAAGTCGCGCGGAGGAACGAAGGCATTGGCGGCTAGGAGAAGGACATGGCTAGGGCGCTGCGGCCGCGGGGGCCAGCCTCGTCTGGCGCAGCATCACGATCGAGTTGAAGGCGAGCGCCCCGATCACGATGACTCCCCCGATCAGCGCCGCCCCGGTTGGAACCTCTCCCAGAGCCATCCACACCCACAACGGGCCGAGCACCGTTTCGAGCAGTGTGATCAGTGCCACTTCGGCGCCGGGGATGTATCGCGGCGCTACTGCCAGCAAGCCGAATCCCAAGGGCAGCACCACGAACCCGCTGATCGCCAGGTATCGGAAGTCGGAAGCGGTTGCGCTCATCGGGTCGGCCCAGGGCAGTGCGACAAGGGCCGCAACCAGACCGCCCAGACCCATGGCTGGGACCATCGACCTGTCCTGATTTCGGCCGATCACCACGAAGGATCCACCCAGCCCCGCAGCAGCTCCCAGTCCGGCCAGGTCGCCCAGCAAGGTTCCACCGCCCAACGAGCCGGAGAACATGATGGCGATGCCGACGATGGCAACCACGATCACGCCGAGTAGTCGCCGACCGATCGGCTGCCTGAAGAAGACCCACTGGTAGACGGCTGCGAACAACGGGGCGGCACTAACCGCTACCAGGGTGTTGGCGACCGCCGTGTTGGTGATCGAGACGATGAACAGCACCGTCTGGAGCCCGAACAGGACTGCCACCAGCAACCCGGGACGACCGATGCGCCGGATGACTCGAGGCGTGCGCGCCAGGACCGAGCTGGCCACCAACAAACCGACGCACATCAAGGCTCCACGCCAGAACAACAGCGTCCAACGGTCGACCGAAACGAGACGGATCAGGAGCGATTCAGGGCTGAGGAACAGGATTCCGGCAAAGGCGAAGGCCAGCCCTCGCCGACTCGAGGAGGCGACCAAGACTCAGGAAGCGCTCATGGCGCGGGCTGCCTCCCCGAACTCGTCGATCTTCAAATCGCCGACGTCGTAGAAAGCGATGATCCGACAGGGACAGGCCTCCAGGCCCTCGTACTTCCAGGGGAAGGCGCCGATGACCGCCCGCGTGTTGAGCACCTTGCCGATGTCCCCACCGACGTTCTCGGCATGGATCAGCCCTTCCTGGAAGGCCCAGTTGTGGAAAGGGAAGAGATCGTTCTTCACCTGCCGACCGGAGAGCTTGTGGGTGTACTCGTACATGGGGAAGAACTCGTCCACCTTCATCCCCACTTTCTCCTCGAACTGGGCGGTGAGGTCGGGCCGCATGTTCCGGATCGTGGTCCACATCGGATGGTCGCCGGAGCCGGCGTCGATCCCGAACCACTTGATCTCCATGTCGAGCATCCACTGCAGCAGCTCCAGCTTTCCGCCGGGGTGCATCGAGAAGTAGCGAACCAGGTCGGCCTGTGGTTGACCCTCGTAGTAGCGATTGAACCCGGTGTGGATGATCAGGATGTCGCCCTTCTCGATCTCCACGTTGGCCGTGAGCATGTCCGGGGTGATCACATCCCAGTCATCGACCATGTCGGAGATGTCCACGATGGCTCCCTTGTTGACCAGGAAGGACAACGGATAAGAGGCCATGTCTGCCCGGCCGTCGGCTCCGTGCATTCCCCCGTCGAGGTGCGTCCCCACGTGCAGTGCCGAGTCGATGCGCTGGGCAACGATGCGCTGAGTCTGCAGGGTCTGGGCGTAATACATCTTGTTCCCGGCGTAGCCCACCCAGCCGGGAGTGTGGACATTCATCGTGTGGGACAGGTCCACCATCTGCATTGAGCATCTCCAAAGTCGGTTGAGTGTGACTCTAGGCGGCGGAATTCCCCCGCCCAGTTCACAGAACCCGGCCGTCGACCGCCACTCCGTAGATGTCGGTGCGGCGGTCGGCTCGGGGCGTCACCAGCGCCGATCGGTTTTGCGCCCGAGTCGTCTCGTCGAGATCGATCAACGCAACTGCGACCTCCTCCTCTTTCCCGGGAAGCGGTCCAATGGTCCGGTTCCCCCGGGGACCGATCAGTATCGAAGAGCCGAGGAACTCGAATTCATCGTGACTTCCCACTTGGGATGCCGCGGCGATGTACACCTGATTCAGATTGGCCTGGACTTCGCTGACCCGCCCCTGAGGTGACATCCCCTCCGAATCCCAGCGCAACTCGTCGAAGCCGACGATCCAGGCGGTGGGCACGCATATCAGCTCGGCGCCTTGGAGGGCCATCAACCGAACGACCTCGACGAAGCGAAGGTCGTAGCAGACACACAGCCCGATCACCCCGTAGTCGGTAGGCACAAGCGGGAATCCGAGATCACCGGGTGCGAAGACCTGCTTCTCGACGCCGAAGAGATGGGTCTTCCGGTAATGCCCGATGACCTTGCCATCGGGCCCCACCACCACCGCCGAGTTGTACAGAACCTCCCCGACCCGCTCACAAAGCCCACCGACGACATACCCGCCGCCCCGCATCGCCAGTTCGCCCCATGCCTCGGTCGTCGGGCCCGGGACTGGCTCGGCGATGGGGAGGAGCCGCTGACGGTCGACCACGTAACCGGGCACCATCATCTCCGGCAGCACGACCAGATTCGCGCCATCGGCGAAGGCCGAGGTGACCGCGTTCGCGGCGCGCGTGAGGTTCTCTTCGACGGCATACGGGCTGGCGACCAGTTGCGCCAGCCCGATTCCAAGCGAGCGACTCACTTCAGAATCTCGTAGGCACCGACCTTCAGCAGCATGTTCCAGTCTGCGGGCGAGGGCCC
>JBOGEV010000148.1:0-15083 GCA_050742015.1 Acidimicrobiia bacterium | reverse complement strand
CCATGGGACCGTCGATACGGTGCCCGAATCTACGACGTGACGTTGTCGGCGATCCGCTACCCTAACCCGACCAGATCGAGACCGGCCAGCGACGGATCCGGGCCGACGTGGAAGGTGTCGATCACCTCGCCCTCGCGGCTGTCCAGCTTGGCCAGGCGGATCTCGAGACCGAAGGCCTCGAGCACTCCGAGGATCTCAGCCAGTCTCCCGATCCGGTCGGAGCATTTCACGATCAAAACCAGGTCGCCGGTGGCGGGAGCGTTGGAGACATTGACGCTGGGCTTGGGGCGGGACCCATCCGCTGTCGGATATGCCGCAGCCCGAACTGCGAGCCTGTCGTCGGTGTCGACCTCCCCGAGAAGACTGGCTCCGAGATCGCTTCGAACCCTATCCCAACGCTCACTCGGGACCACTCCACCGGTCCGGTCGTCCCTGACCTGAAAAGAATCGACGACCAGGCCGTCGGCTCGGCCGAACATTCGGGCCTCGAGAACGTCGACCCCGTTGGCGGCGAACACGGTTCCAACGATGCGACGGAAGCCGGGGACGCTTGGCCCAACGACGACCACTGTCTCGGCGGGCGATCCGACCCGAACCCCCAGATTGGAGGCTCCCACGAGGTCGAGGATCAGCTCGTGGTGCCAGAGTGCATCTTCGACCGTGAGGCTCCGCAAGTAGTCGGCGGGCATGGCGTCGAGATGTGCACCTATCGCATCAGCCGCTCCACCCGACCGGGCCAGCACCTCCTCCCGGGTGGCGCCCCCTGTCGCCGCGGAGGCCTCGTCGCCAAACCAGGCAGCGCAACGCACGAAAAGGGTCCTGAGCAAGCTCGCCTTCCAGTCGTTCCACATCGAAGGCCCGGTCGCCCTGGAATCAGCGACAGTGAGCAGGTAGAGGATCTGGAGCAGCTCGAGGCTTCCTACCACCGTCGCCACCTCGTCGATCACGGCCGGGTCGGCCAGGTCACGTCTGGTGGCGGTCAGCGGAAGGAGGAGATGGTGTCTCACCGCTCCGACCAACAGGTCTGTGGTGGCGGCATCGAGTCCCATCCGCTTGGCGAACGCGGCGGCGATCCCGGCGCCGACCTCGGCGTGTGAACCACCATGACCCTTTCCGATGTCGTGGAGGAAGGCAGAAAGACGGAGCAGCCGGGGCTGGTGCAACTCCAGTCCAATATGGCCGAGCGGACCGTCATCCGATTCGATCGACCGCATCTCCGCCACAGTGCGCCACAGATGGGCGGCCACGGGATGCTGATGGAACGGCTCGAGTTGGGGCAGGGTGGCCACGACGCCCCATTCGGGGAGCACATCGGCGAGGTGGCCTTGCTCCCAGAGGCTGTCGAAGACGGCTCTCCCCCGATCCCCGGCTTCGAGCATCCGGTCGAGATCGTCGATCGTGGGGGGCGCGTCGGGTCTGATCGACTGAGTCGAACCGGCGATGCGGAACCAGGTTCGCCGGACGGCCTGTGCCCCGCCGGCTTCCAGGACTTCCTGCCACTTGCGCTCGGCGAGACGGTCGATCGACTGCATGGCGGCAACTAGGCGTTCCGCCGTCTCGAATGTGCCCCTACCCAGCCAGCGGGCAACCGGCTCGCGCAGTTCGGCCGAGAACACATCGTGAGCCCTGCCGGTAACGGCATGGAGTGCGTTGCGAACCTGCAAGAGGACCTCGAGCGCCCGGTCTACGTCTTCCTCATCCTGTGTCGAGAACCTCCCGATGAGCTCCTGGCGTCGACGCTCCCATCCGAAACCCTGCACCGCGCGCAAACCGCCGCGGCCGGTCTTGATGTCGACCGCCATCAGCTGATACGGCGTCTCTGCCCGCCGGCTCTGCTCGGCATCCACCAGATAGCGGCGAAGGGGGCGGGCCCGCGTCACTCTGGTGACGGCTTCCGTCAGCTGTTCGAACAGTTCTTCGGAGCCGGCGACAAGCCGGCTGGTCAGGAGGGTGGTCTGGGTGTCGAATCTCTCCCGCGCCGCGCCAGACGCCTCCCGGACCGTGCGTACGGAGTGGCCGAGACGGAGCTTGGCATCCCAAAGGGGGCGAAACAGATCGGCGGCGGCAGCAGATGCGTCCTCTCCGTCGTGCAGCAGCATCAAGTCGACGTCCGAGTACGGGCTGAGCTCGCCCCTGCCATACCCGCCCAGAGCCACCACCGCCATCGGGGCCGCTCCCGGGGCAACCAGCGTCGACACCGTCCGGTCGAGGCTCGAGGTCAGGGCCTCGCACACCTCACGACCTCCGTCACCGATGCGATGCCGTCGCAGCGAGTCACGGAGGTCGATGAAGTCGGAGAGGAGGCTGCCGCCCGAGTCAGATGGCGTCAGCACCTCGCTCTCCGGTACGGATGCGTACCACGTCCTCGACCGGAATGACGACGATCTTGCCGTCCCCGATCTCGCCTGTCTGTGCTGCAGACTCGATCGCCGCCACCGCCGGCCCGGCCAACTCGTCGGTGACGATGACCTCCAGCCGCGCCTTGGGTACGAACTCCACCTCATATTCGGCACCCCGGTAGACCTCGACCTGGCCGCCCTGACGGCCGAATCCGGAGATGTCGCTGACCGACATCCCGGACACGCCGGCGGTCTTGAGGGAGTCGCGCACCTGCTCCAGCTTGAAGGGCTTGACGAAGGCAATGATCAGTTTCATTCCGCAGTCCTTTCGACCGGCGACCGTAGACGTGCCGTTGTTTCTCCTCGAGTCATCTCAGTGCCCGGCCAAGGTGGCGCTGCCGGTGCTGTATGCCGCCTCCGCGTGCTCGGCCAGGTCCAGGCCGCGGTCTTCGACCTGTTCGGAGACCCGAATCCCGATCGTGGCCTTCAGGGCCAGCATGATCAGCGTTGTCACCACGAAGCAGTAGACGATCGTGCCGGCGTTGCCGAGCGCCTGTGCTCCCAGGAGCTCGAACCCACCGCCGTAGAACGCTCCCGCCAGGAATTCGCCGCCGAAGAACGCCGGATCTGCGAACAGACCGATGGCCAGCGAGCCGACGAGGCCGCCGACGAAGTGGACTCCGACCACGTCCAGCGCGTCGTCGTAGCCCGCCTTGTTCTTCAACCCGACCGCGAAGCAGCAGATGATGCCGGTGGCCAGCCCGATCCATATCGGCGACATCCCGGCCACGAAACCGGCGGCGGGAGTGATGGCGACCAAACCGGCCACGATCCCAGACGCCACACCGAGATTGGTGAAGTGGCCGTCCCGGAACTTCTCGACGAATCCCCACGACAACCCGGCCGCTGCTGCGGCGAGGAAGGTGTTCATGAAGGCCTGCACGGCCTGGCCATTGGCCGCCAACGCCGAGCCGGCGTTGAACCCGAACCAGCCGAACCAGAGGATCCCGGTGCCCAGCATCACCAGCGGCATCGAATGTGGCGGATGACCCTGGCTGGGCCAGCCCTTCCGCTTGCCCAAAACCAGGACGGCGGCGAGTGCCGCGATACCTGCGTTGACATGGATCGCGGTGCCGCCTGCGAAATCGAGTGCGCCCCGGTCCGAGATCCAGCCCCCGTACACCCACTTGAAGACCGGGACGAACACCAGCAGCAACCAGGCCGGGGCAAAGATCGCCCAGGCCGAGAACTTCATGCGATCGGCTACTGCACCCGAGATGAGGGCCGGCGTGATCACCGCGAACATGCCCAGGAAAGCCACTGTCAACAGGGTGGAACCGCCGTCTTCGCCGGTTATGCCCAGGCCACTGAGGAACGCCAGGTCGAGGTTGCCGAGAAAGTTTCCGTCACCCGACTGCGCCAGGGAGTAGCCAACGACCACCCAGACGATCGGGATGATGAGCAGACACCAGAAGTTCATCATCAGCATGTTCAGAACATTCCTCGTCCGGTCCATGCCGCCGTAGAACAGCGCCAGACCCGGTGTCATGAACAACACCAGGGCCGAAGAGGTCAACACCCAGGCCGCATCGCCAGCATCCATCTGCACTCCTCCCAAGACCGGTTGGCTCAGTTGCCGACGCATCGTTTCGGTGCTCTGTTTCAGAAATGTTTCTGCTCGCCGAAGAGATCGTGAACAGGACACCGGGCTGCCGATCGGTCGCTGACCCTCTCCCTCCCGAGGTCGATACCCTGGATGGAGTCCGGCCGCCAGTGAGAGGGTTCGATGAGCGACGACGTACGGGACGGCAGTCACGATTTCGACTTCGAGTTCGGTGAGTGGACGGTGGAGCTCTCCCGGCTCGTCGAGCCCCTGACCGGATCGGACAGCTGGGTGGAATACCAGGGGACTTCGGTTGTGCGTCGGGTCTGGGGTGGCCGGGCAAACCTCGGGGAGCTCGACGTTCAAGGACCGGCCGGCCACATCGAGGGTCTGAGTCTTCGTCTCTACAACCCCGAGTCGGGTCAGTGGAGCATCTTCTGGGCCAGCAGCCGGGATGGCGCCCTCGGCGAGGCGATGGTCGGCGGTTTCCGCGACGGTATCGGTGAGTTCCACAATCGGGAGCTCTTCGACGGCAAGCCGATCGACGTTCGCTTCCTCTTCACAGACGTCACACGGAACACGTTCCATCTGGAACAGGCCTTCTCCGACGACGACGGAAGTTCCTGGGAGGCGAATTGGATCGCACGGTTCGCCCTGGTCGACGACCAGCTTTGATTCTTCGGAGTCTCAGATGACATACCCCGAACCGCGCTACCTGGGAGAGGGTGGCGAACGCTCGACACGTCTGCGCCGGTCCACAGACCCTCCGGACTTCGCCTATCCCAATGGGAACACCGTTCATTATCTGGCCACCGGTGCCGGCACGGACGGCTTGTTCGGTTTGTACAGGTGGGTGATGGGGCCGGAGCCCAGTGGCCCGAGCCCTCACTTTCACCGCACGATCGCCGAGTCCTTCTTCGTCCTCTCGGGGACGGTTCGAATCTTCGACGGGCGGAGTTGGGTGGACACGACCGTCGGCGACTTCGTCCACGTGCCCCCCGGTGGCATCCATGGTTTTCGCAACGAGTCGGGCGCTCCGGCGTCGATGCTAATTCACTTCGCCCCCGGTGCTCCTCGGGAGGAGTATTTCGAAGGCCTGGCCAGGCTGGGTGATGCCACCGAAGCCGAGAAGACGGAGTTCTTTCGGCACCACGACAATCTCTGGATTGACTAGCCCTGACGAATCACGCGGAGGTGGGGCGGGTTGTTCTAGCCCCGAGGTCTTGACAGGGCACCGCCTCTTGTGTCATAGTTCGGTCGATCGACCGATTCTGTTAGCAGGGAGAAAACGGTGGCCGTCGAGCCGAATACCAGAGCCAGCATCCTCGATGCCGCCAAGCATGCTTTGCTCGATGTCGGGTACGCCGGGTTGTCCACGAGGAAGATCGCCGAAGCGGCCGGGGTCCCCCTCAGCCAGATCCACTATCACTTTGGTTCCAAGCAGGGTCTGGTCCTCGAGGTCCTCGAGGAGGAGAACCGCATGCTCCTCGATCGGCAGAAGGCGATGTACGCCAGCGAAATGCCCTTGTGGAAGCAATGGGAGCAGGCCTGCGACTACCTCGAAGACGACCTCGAGTCCGGATATGTTCGAGTTCTCCAGGAGATGATGGCCGCCGGGTGGTCCAATCCCGAGATCGCCGTCGCGGTCAAGGACATGCTGCAGAAGTGGTATGCCGTGCTGGCCGACGTCGCGGTGAGGGCGGCCGACCGGATCGGCGGACTGGGACCGTTCACTCCGGCCGAGGCAGGATTCGTGGCCGGCGCCCCCTTCCTGGGCGCCGAGTCGATGATCCTGCTCGGTTTCACCGAGGACGAAGTGCCGCTGCGGTCGGCCTTGCGCAAGTTCGGCGACGTGCTGCGGGCCATGGAGGAGGGAAGGTGAGGGCGACTCACCCTGATCGGACTGGTCAAGTCGAGCGGGACGGCATTCGCCTTGGCTACGAGATGTTCGGTCGGGGTGAGCCCACCTTCCTGCTCCTACCCACCTGGACCATCGTCCATACCCGATTCTGGAAGATGCAGGTTCCTTACCTCGCCCGCCACTACCGGGTAGTGACCTACGACGGGCCAGGGAATGGGCTCTCAGATCGGGTCACGGACCCGGACCGTTACTCCGCGGAGTCCTATGCCGCCGACGCGGTTGCCGTTCTCGACGCGTGCGCCATCGAGCGGGTGGTGGCGGTCGGGTTGTCACGGGGTGCGAACTACGCCACCCGGCTCGCCGCCAACTACCCGGAGCGGGTGACGGGGGTCGTCTTGATCGGGCCGGCCATGTCCCTCACCGCGCCCCTCATCGAACGAGCCGACATCGCCAAGAAGTTCGATCAGCCCTACCCGGAGAACCCGCACGGTTGGGACAAGTACAACCTCGCCTATTGGCACGACCACTATCGGGACTTCGTCGAGTTCTTCTTCAGTCAGGCCTTCTCCGAGCCTCACTCCACCAAGCCGTTCGAGGATGCTGTGGGCTGGGCACTGGAGACCGGGCCCGAGATCCTCGGAGCGGAGCGCAGCGGTCCTGAACCAGACGTGCCCGACCCTGAGATCTTCGACAGGGTGAGGTGCCCGGTTCTGACCATCCACGGCACAGGCGACCGCATCCAGTCGCACCGGGTGGGGGAGGAGGCGGCCCGACTCTCGAAGGGGCCGCTGCTCTCGATGATCGGTGCCGGGCACATGCCGAATGTGCGCGACCCGGTGCGGGTCAACCTCGCTCTGCGTGACTTCGCGGAGGGGCTGGCCCAATGAGAGCCGTCTACCCCCACCACGAGGCCGAGGTAGACCGGGACGGCGTCGACATCCATTACGAGGTCTTCGGGGAAGGGCATCCCACGCTGCTCCTGATCCCTCCTGCGCCGATCTCGCACTCGCGGATCTGGAAGGGCCTGATCCCGAACCTGGCTCGCCACTATCGCGTCCTCACCGTCGACGGTCGGGGGAACGGCAAATCAGGCCGGCCCACCGAGCCGGAGAAGCACAGCCAGGAACAGACCCTCGACGACCTGGTTGCAGTCCTCGACGCCTCCGGGACGTCCAGTGCCGTGGTAGTTGCGCACTGTCATGCCAATTGGTGGGCGGTGGCGCTGGCTGCGGCTCACCCCGAACGGGTGGAGGCGTTGGTCGCCATCGAGCCCGGAGTCCCCTACCTGGGCACTCCGCAGCCACATTGGGTAGAGACGGCCCCGCATTGGGACGAGATCCTTGATGACCCGACCGGCTGGGACCTGAACAATCGAAGCGTCTACGTCACCCGACATCGCGACTGGATCGAGTTCTTCTTCGGCCAACAACTGGTCGAGCCCCATTCGACCAAGCAGTTCGAGGATGCGGTGTCCTGGGCGCTCGAGTCGACCGGAGAGGTGCTGGCCGCAGGGGAGGAGGGCTTCGACCTCGGGATTCCCGACCGGGAGACGGCCGAGGAGATGTACCGATCTCTCGACCTCGACATCCTCGTCATCCACGGTGACCGGGACATCTGCCAGAACGTCGATCGGGGCGTCGCCTTCGCCGAAGCCACCGGGGGCGACCTGCTGGTGGTGGAGGGCGCCGGTCACCTGACCCCGGCCCGGGAGCCGGTGAAGGTCAACCGGGCCATTCGTGAGTTCGTAGACAAGATCAAGGGGGTTCCCATGACGAGCCAGGTTTGGACGCGAGGAATGAATCGGCGAAAGAGAGCACTGTTTCTGTCCTCGCCGATCGGGCTGGGTCACGCCCGACGTGACCTGGCGATCGCCCAGGAGCTGAAGAAGCTCGAGCCCGACCTCGAGATCGAATGGCTGGCCCAACATCCCGTCACCGCAGTGCTCGAAGGAGCCGGGGAGACGATCCACCCGGCCAGCGAGTGGCTCGCTTCCGAGTCGGCGCACATGGCCTCGGAGGCCGCGGGTCACGAGTTGCATTGCTTTCAGGCACTGCGCCGGATGGACGAGATCCTGCTGGCCAACTTCATGATCTTCCAAGAGGTCCTCGACGAGGGGAACTACGACCTGACGATCGGTGACGAGGCGTGGGATGTGGACTACTACTGGCATGAGAACCCCGAGCTGAAGCGGGGATCGCACGTGTGGATGACCGACTTCGTCGGTTACCTCCCGATGCCCGATGGCGGGGACCACGAGGCGTATCTGACAGCCGACTACAACGCCGAGATGATCGAGCACATCGCTCGTTTCCCCCGAATCCGGGACCGGGCCATCTTCGTCGGCAACGCCGACGACATCTATCCCGAAGTCTTCGGTCCCGACCTGCCCAAGATCAGGGACTGGACCGAGGAGCACTTCGACTTCTCCGGCTACATCACCGGGTTCACCCCACCGACCGACGACCAGGCCGCAGAGTGGCGCGCCGAGTTGGGGTACGACCCCGAGGAGAAGGTTTGCATCGTCACCGTTGGCGGTTCCGGGGTGGGCCGAGACCTGCTCGAGCGAGTGATCGCTTCCTATCCGATGGCCAAGGAGAAGGTCCCCGAGCTGAGGATGGTGGCCGTGGCCGGGCCCCGCATCGACCCGGACAGCCTCCCCACTCATCCCGGGCTCGAGGTGCACGGGTACGTCGACCGTCTCTACCGGCATCTCTCAGTATGTGATCTGGCCGTGGTCCAAGGCGGGCTGACCACCACGATGGAGCTGACCGCGGCGCAGAGGCCGTTCCTCTACTTCCCCTTGCACAACCACTTCGAGCAGAACTTCCATGTGCGTCATCGTCTCGATCAATACGGGGCGGGTCGGCACATGGACTATCGGAGCACCGAACCCGATGCCGTGGCCTCGGCGATCGCGGCCGAGGTAGGGCGCCAGGTGACCTACGACAAGGTCGAAACCGACGGGGCGCAACGCGCGGCCCGGATGATCGCCGAGCTCGTCTAGGGGAGAAACCCAACCAAGGAGGATCAATCACACAACCATATGCCAGCAGTCGGTCGGACGACCGACCTATCTCTAGCACGCTCGACCGGGAGGTCCCCGATATGGGCAAGGGTGTCGTCCAGATCTAGGCAGCGCCACCGATTCGCCCCGGGCCCCCGTCGCATACGGTCGACACCGGCTCGAGCACTACCAAGAAACTCAAGGGAGAAAGACAAATGTCAACAACTGTCACCAATCGGAACGGAGTGAACGTCGAAGGCCTGTTCGGGGCTCTCGATGCGGTGAAGGCCCAGCCCGAAGCCGCCAAGTTCCAGTTCCGCGCTACCAACCAGTGGGTCAAGGGCACCCACAGCCAAAGCCGCATCCACGACTTCTTCGGCCTGGGGGCTGAGCAGAGCCACGTCGACGCTCACGTGTACGACGCCGATCATCCCAAGCAGCTGGTCGGGACCGATGTCGGGCCGAGCCCGGTCGAGTTCCTGCTCCATGCCCTCGCGGCGTGCATCACCGCCGGTGTAGGGAACGTCGCCTCGGCCCGCGGGATCGACCTGACCAAGGTCGAGTCCACGGTGAGCGGAGACATCGACCTGGTCGGTCTGCTCGGGCTCGATCCCACGGTCCGCAACGGCTACCAGAAGATCGAGATCCGGCTCACCATCGAGGGGGACGCCGGGGCCGAGGAGCTGCGCAAAGTGGTGGAGCGATCGGTCGCCCGGTCGGCTGTCTATGACATGCTGACCAACGGCACGACGGTCGAGGTCCACGTCGACGTCGCATGAGAGGGCCTGAGCTCGCGGCCGGGGGTCTCCCTCGGCCGCGCCCGCTCCGTCGGGACCTGACGCCGGATTACGACGTGGTCGTGGTCGGGGCCCGTGTCGCCGGGGCTTCGACCGCGATGTTGTTGGCCAGGCAAGGCCATCGAGTGCTCGTGGTCGACCGTGCCAACATGCCGTCCGACGCTGTTTCCACCCATGCGGTGCTTCGCACCGGAGTGCTGCAGCTCAGCCGGTGGGGTGTCCTCGACCGTGTCGTGGAAGCGGGGACCCCACCCGTGCGAGATATCACCCTTGGCTTCGGCCATGAGCGGATCCGGTTCCAGGTGCGGCCCGAGTGCAACGTCGACACGCTCTACGCCCCGAGGCGCCATCTCCTCGACGGCATCCTGATCGAGGCGGCACAGGAGGCCGGGGCCGATTTCGCCGGGAGCACACGCATGGTCGATCTCCTGCGCGGGGACGACGGTGAGGTGACCGGCATAGTGACCAAGAGCCGCGGGAAGGAGTTGTCGTGCACCGCCGGGATCGTGATCGGGGCCGACGGGGTCTGGTCGCGCACTGCCGCGCTCGTGAATGCCCGTGCCTATGCAAGTCATCCGCCCACGAATGCGGTCACCTATGCCTACTACCGCGACATCGAAAACTCCGGCTTCTGGTTTCAGTTCACGCCGGGGGTCAATGCCGGGATCATCCCGACCAACGACGGGCTGAGTTGTGTCTTCGCTGCGCGCCCCAACCACCTCGTGGCTGAGTTCAGGGACGACTCCGACGGCGAGTTCGACCGTCTTCTCCGGCACGCCGGGCTCGATCTGGCGGACAAGGTGTCTGCCGGCTCCAGAGCGACCGGCTTTCGGGGAACCAGCCTGCCCGGCTTCATCCGGCAACCATGGGGCCCGGGATGGGCCCTGGTCGGGGACGCCGGATACACCAAGGACCCGATCTCGGCCCACGGGATCAGCGACGCTCTCCGGGATGCCGAGCTGTGCGCCCGTGCCGTCGACAGGTCGTTGAAGGTTCCCGAAGACACAGGGGAGGCGATGACTGCCTACCAGCAGCTACGAGATCGGCTCTCCCAACGCATGTTCGACGAGTCCCGGGCCCTGGCCCGCTACCAATGGGACGCGGTGGAGGCATCGGCCCGGATGCGAGCGATGAGCGACGCCGTGAAGGAGGAATGTGCGGTCCTCGACTCCCTGGACGAGTGGTCGCCCGCCTACTCGGCAGCATGACGAAATCGTGGGTCGGCTCAGCCGACTTCTTTCCAGAGTGGAGAGGGGAAGCGGAGAAGCACCCGCCGCCCCTCCAGCCACTCCTCGAGACGGGCCGCCTGCTCCTCCAGGATGCTGGTCGCCTCGTTGCCGATGTCCTCGAGCATCTGCAACTGCACCTCACCGGACTCACCCTGACGCCAACCTCCCACGATGCGACCATCCCACCACACCGTCGGACCGGCGTTGCCGGCAGTGTCGAAAAGTGCCGGCGCATATCCCCCGAGATACCAATCCCGCTCCTTCCAACCCATGACGGTCGGGTCGAGCGCCGGCAGCAAAGCCCCCCAAGGCTGCACCTCATCGGGGGCCTCTAGGTCGCCCGCCAGGACGTACCCCGCCTGCCCGGCGAGGTCGACTGGCACCGCCTCGATAGCAGCCAATGCCTTGCGCACCGCGGTCAGGGTCGATCCCAGCCACCATTTCAGATCGGTCTCGGTGCCCGGCCCGAATGACCGCAGCCACGCCTCCACCAAGCGGGCCACGCCTTCCTCCTCGCTCATCTTCGGGATCGCTTCCCCGAGCCAGAAGCGGGTCGACATCCATCGGGGGCGGGAGGTGTACCAGTGGCCGTCGTTGCCGGCCCGGATGAGATCGCCGCTCGCAGACAGGATGGTGAACACGCGCGGTGCAATCGGCTGCATCCCGCCCCATGACCTGCCTTTGCCGTATTCGATCGCGCCCTGAAGCAAGGGGATCTGATCCCGTAGCTCCGAAGATGTCGCCTCCCGGCCGTCGGAGAGGGCGTCGAGGACCGCCTTCTGCGCACGTGCCAGCCACTTGCCTCCGTAGGCATGGAGACCGGCTCCTTCGACGTCTTTGATCAGGTTGCGCCGCTCCCGAGCCGCCACCCGATTGCTGGCGCCGGCCTGGGCGGCCGCGAGCATCTCCCGGGGAAAGACGAACAGGGTGCGGCGCATCGCCAGGTGTTTGAACAGGTACCGGTCCTCATACAGCGCGCGATCGAGATCGCCCACGGTCATCCCCGGGACCCGGGCGCGCGCCGACATGTACACGGTGGCTGGGTCGGTTCCGTGGAGACAGACCAGGCTGGAGGCGGCAACGACGACGTTCTCAGCATCATGGCCAGGGGCGAGCCGGTGGCGGCGGCCGAGCCGGAGCCTGCGCTCCTCCGTGGTGATGGTCTTGAGCGCGCCGGTCATCGAATGGTTCGCCAGATTGGCGGGTCCCCGTAGGTGAGCACCACGCCGTGCTCATCGACCCGGAGGTCTGCCGCGAAGTCGCCCGACTCATAAGTCCACCGGTCGTCGCTCCGCTTGGTGTAGGTCTGCTCGGCGGGAACGAAGAGCAGCTCGGACCATTTCAACCAGGCGGCCCGGATGGTCCGTGGAATTCCCGTGGCGAAGCGGAGACGACGAATCGGCAAAGTGTTGGTCGCCGGCGTCCACCCGAGGTCGATATCCGAGCAGCCGTCGAGATCTGCCCGGTGATCGCCGTCGATCAACCAACGATCCCCGGATTCGACCCGAACGTCGAAGGAGGTGGCCAGCGCCGGGATGTCGATGGAGGCGTGGCGGGTCGACCAGTCAGGATTCGTGTCGACCAGGTACGAGATCTCGACTCGGGCTCCGTCGTGGAGAATCAGAGTCTTGCCGGAAAGCCTATGGCCGTCACTGAACGAGGACAGGGCGAACTCCTCGACCGAGTCGAGCAATTCGCTCTCCCAGGTCCGGGTCAAGGCTTCGGGACCGCTGTCGTCGATCATGGCATGACATTCTGGTCAGGAGAAAGCAAGCCCCTCCGTCAGGAAGGGCCAGGATCAGTACCGTCGAACCAATGGCCTACTTCGTCGTCATCAGTGACCAGGGACCCGCGTGGAACAATTCTCTACCGATGCGCGAGCAAGAAGACTGGTCCGGGCATGCGGTGTTCATGGACGCACTCGCCGCGGACGGCTTCGTGGTCCTCGGCGGCCCGATCGGCGATGGCACAAGGCATCGTGCCCGTCTCATCGTCAGGTCTGACGGCGAACAAGACCTTCGCGATCGTCTCGCTCGCGACCCATGGGCGCAACTGGGTCTGCTCATGATCGAGTCGGTGGAGGAGTGGGAGGTGTTGTTGAGCAACGAGCCCGACGACTGAGCCAACCGAGAGTCTCGCCGCCGTCCCGCCTGCGCGCAGGCCTATCCTCGCGTCAGTGACGTCCCTTCGGGGCCTGCTCGGCCGGGTAGTGGACCGGCTCGCGAAGGTCGGCGCCGACCCGGCCGATGACCACGAGACGCGTCTCCGCAAGGGGCTGCTCGTCTTGATCGCGGTCTTGGTCCTTCCGATCTCGTTCCTGTGGGCCGGCCTATATCTCTACTACGGCGCCTGGTCGGGCTCCCTGGCGCTGCTCTACGCGGCGATTTCCATCTTGTCCATCGTGCTCTTTGCCCGGACCGGCAACTTCCCCTTGCTCCTGCGCATCCAGCTCGGGGCCATCCTGCTGGCGCCGACGCTGTCGATGATCGCCCTCGGCGGTTTCCTCCCTGGCGGCTCGCCGGGCATCTGGGCCATCCTTGCCCCACTCGGCGCGCTGGTCTTCGCCGGCGTGCGTGCCGGCATCCGGTGGTTCATCGCCTTCGTCGTGGTCTTTCTTGCCTCGGGATTCATCGGCGTCGCGCTGGGGATTCCTTCTCCCCTGCCCGAGTGGTTCTCCGGCATGCTGTTAGGTCTCAACGTAACCGTCGGCGGGACGATCTTCTTCACGCTGCTCGCGCTGTTCGCGAAGCAGCGCGAGGATGCGCTGGCGGCCCTCCGATCTGAACAGCAAGTTTCCGAAAGCCTGCTCCTGAACATTCTTCCGGCCCCCATAGCCGAACGCCTCAAGTCCGATCCCCACACCATCGCCGACCAGTTCACGGACGCATCGGTGTTGTTCGCGGACGTTGTCGACTTCACGGCGCGGTCGAAGGACCTCCCCCCTGCCGATGTCGTCGGGCTGCTCGATCGACTGTTCAGCCACTTCGACACCCTCACCGAGCGGTACGGCCTCGAGAAGATCAAGACCATCGGCGATGCCTACATGGTGGCCGCGGGTATCCCGATCCGGAGGCCGGATCACGCGCGGGCGATCGCTCTGTTGGCGCTCGACATGGTCGATGCGGCGGCTCCCGGCGGCCCTTGCGGCGACCTCGATCTCCAGCTGCGGATCGGCATCAACTCGGGGCCGGTCGTGGCCGGCGTAATCGGGCAGCGGAAGTTCCTCTACGACCTCTGGGGTGATGCGGTGAACATCGCTTCTCGAATGGAGTCCGGTGGCACGCCAGGTCGGATCCAGGTCACCCAACACACCTACGAGTTGCTGAAGGAAGAGTTCGAGCTCGAGCCGCGCGGAACGATCGCGGTCAAGGGCAGGGGCGAGATGGAGACCTGGTACTTGCTGGCAGGCCCGGTAGCCGCACACCAGGCGGCGGACGGCCGCCCCATGGGATGAGCCTCCGACATCTCCACAACCACCATTAGGCCATTCCGCGGGGACGTAGCTCAGCTGGAAGAGCACCGGCTTTTATCTACTCTTCGAATCATCTCCGGCTTTCGGGCTCATTCCTCTTCGCTCACCACAGGACCTTCTCCGACTCCTCCACAGCCCAGTCGCAGTCCTCTTCGAATTGCTCTCTGTGGGCGACCCGCGGATCGCCGTCCGACACCGACCGCGTTCAGGCGGAACGCGGGCGGATGTTCTGGTTGTGGTGGAAGACGTTGTCGGAGTCGTAGGTGGTCTTCACGTCCCTCAGGCGCTCATAGACGTCGCCGTACGCTTCGCGAATCCGATCAGGGTGTTCGTCGGCGCCAAGGAAGTTGACGTAGACACCGTCGCGGAAGCTATCGAGGGCGGTGAAGAAGAGTCGTGTCCAGGTGGTGTCATGTTCGGCGTGGTTCTCCCCGGGCCGCCACACGCCGTCGAGCGTGATGGCGTGCGACGCCTGTCGGTTCCCGAACGCGGTGTTGCCTTCGGCCACGCGGCTCACTGCCCCTCCGAGGTGGAACATGACTGCGTAGGAACGTGGTGACGAGGCCGCGAACGCGTGCTCGGTGATCACGTCGATGAGGTCGTCGCTCAGCTCGGGGAGGTAGGTGGACTTCCAGTAGTAGTTCCAACCGTGCAGCACGGTGGAATCCACCGCGCTCTGGTTTTCGACATAGGGAGTGGGTGCAACCAGATCCAGCAGGAGGGAGCCGGATTCACGCAGGGGGCGGAGCACCTCTTTGCCCTCCTCGATCGGCCCGGC
>JBOGEV010000147.1:0-5922 GCA_050742015.1 Acidimicrobiia bacterium | reverse complement strand
GGTTCAACACGCGTGACGGGGGGAGCTTCGAAGCGCTGAAAGACGTCAACTTCTCGGTGAAGGACAAGGAGTTCTTCTCGATCATCGGGCCCAGTGGCTGCGGGAAGACCACTTTGCTCAAGATGGTCGCCGGCCTGGTCAAGCCGACGGCCGGAAGCATCGAGGTCGATGGCCGGCGGGTAGTAGGCCCGGGTGACGATCGGGCCATGGTGTTTCAGTCGTTCGTCCTGCTGCCCTGGGCCGACGTGCTGACCAATGTCGGCTTCGGCCTCGAGCTGAGAGGGATGAGCCGCAAGGAGAGCCGCGAGGCGGCGGAGCCTTTCCTGGAGCGTGTCGGCTTGACCCGATTCGCCGAGCACTACCCCCATGAGCTGTCCGGCGGCATGCAGCAACGGGTCGGGCTGGCCCGGGCGCTGGCCGTCGCGCCCGACATCCTGCTCATGGATGAGCCGTTCGGGGCGCTCGACGCCCAGACCCGTCAGCTGATGCAAGAGGATCTGATGCGGCTCTGGGACGAGGAGCAGAAGACCGTGATCTTCGTGACCCACTCGATGGACGAGGCGGCCTACCTGTCAGATCGGGTGCTGGTCATGGACACCCATCCGGGCAGGGTCAGGGAAGTGCTCGACGTGCCCATCCCCCGGCCACGGGACGAGAGTGTCCGGCGAGCGTCCGCATTCACTGAGCTCACTGCGCACATGTGGCACGAGCTCCGGGGGATGATGGGTGATCCCACCGCACCCGCACCGGAGTAGGGCGATGCGAGCGATGAGCGCCAAGAACCGGAACCGGGTCATCTCCATCGTTGGCCTGGTTGCCGGGCTGGCGATCTGGGAACTTATCGGGCAGCTCGAGTTGTCGCCGGCGTTCCCCCCGGTAAGCGCAGTCCTCGGCGCCGTCGTCGAGGTATGGACCAGCGCTCGTTTCCTCGACGCACTGCGGGAGAGCCTGATCAGCATCGCGATCGCCCTCCCCCCTTCCCTCGTCCTCGGGATCGGGCTCGGCTTGGTGGTCGGCCGTTACAAGCCGGCGGAGTGGGCCCTCGATCCGCTGATCAACACCTTTCTCTCCCTGCCGCTGGTGGCGCTGATCCCGGTGCTCTTCCTCATCTTCGGGCTGGGGCGGGGCAGCATCCTCGCCACCATCATCATCTATACCTTCTTCATCGTGGTGGTGAACACCGCGGCCGGGGTTCGGACCACAGACCAAGAGGTCGTCGAGATGGCCACCTCCTTCGGCGCCGCCGAGAGCCAGGTCATGAGACGGGTGGTCCTGCCGTCGGCCCTTCCCCTGATGTTCGCCGGGGTGCGCATCGCCACCGGCCGGGCGATCAGGGGAGTGATCATCGCCGAGCAGGTGATCGGGCTGATCGGTCTCGGTGGGCTGGTACAGCGTCTCGGTGGTGCATTCGCCGTCGAGGACTTGTATGCGGTCATCCTGTTCATCGGCCTCTTCGGATTGGTCAGCATGGAGGCGGTGACCACTGTCGAGCGAAGGGCGCTCCCTTGGGTCGCCTCACCCGAGGACACCGAACCGGTCTTCCAGGGAGCCTGAGATGACCACGTCCGGCTCTGACATCGTCGACCTCCACGTCCACTACTACACCGACACCTACCTCAGCGCCGTCGAAGAGGCGCCGAGCACCACGGTGTACCGGAGGCAGCACGACGGTCGCTTCGTCTGCAGCTGGCGCAGCGGGATCGCCCTCACCGTGCCCCAGCCCCACCCCGGGGTCGCGCAACGGCTCGAGCTGATGGATCAGACCGGCATCGCCACCCAGGTCCTCTCTATCCCTTCGCCGAGCACCTACTTCCTCGATCCGCCCGAGGCCGACACTCTGTCCCGTCGGGTGAACGAAGAGCTGGCCGAGCTCTGTCATGACCATCCGGGACGATTCGAGGCGTTGGCTGCCGTCCCCATGCAGGACACCGACCGGGCCCTGTCGGTCCTCGACCATGCCCTCGACGAGCTCGAGATGTCGGGGGTGATGATCCTGACCAACGTCGACGGAGTGCCCCTCGACGACGAGCGCTTCGAGCCGTTCTGGGAGGCCGCCGACGAGAGGGCCCTGCTCACCTATGTTCACCCAACCGTTCCCGACGCGGGCCATCTCGACGACTACGCCCTGGCCATCGGGGTCGGGTTCCTCGGCGACACCAACCTGGCCCTGGCGCGGCTGTCGTATGCCGGGGTGTTCGAGCGGTACCCGCGGATTCGCTGGGTGTTCTCCCACCTGGGTGGGACCCTTCCCTTCATGCTCCCGCGCTTGGACAACTACTACCGCCAGTTCCCCGAGTGCCGGGAGAGAGCGCCGAAGACCCCGACCGAGTACATACGCGGGCTCCTCTTCGACACGGCCACCAGTCACCGCCCGGCGATCCGTTGCGCGGTCGACACTTTGGGCCTCGACCGGCTGGTCTTCGGGAGCGACTATCCCCATGTGCCCGGTGGTGTCGACCCCTTCATCGAAGCCCTGGAGGATGTGACCGGTGGCCAGGACGCCGGCGACGTGATGACGGGTCGAGCGCGGCGGCTCCTCGCCGGCGAGAGGGTGTAGAGATGTGCGGGCCGGCCCTGATCGATGAGGAGACACGGAGTCGCATCGCCGCCTTCTCTGCGGTGATGGGTGAGCCGTCGGCGAGCCCCTTTGGGGCGGACGACCAGATCGGAATGTTGAACCTGCTCACCCCGGACGTCGCCCGCGACCAGCTTGCCCGGGCCGATGGGGGCAAGGTGTTCGACCTCTCGGTTGACCTGTTCATGGGGATGCCGACTTGGACCGCCGGTGGGGAACCGCCCTACAACATCTGGATGGTGCACACCCCGCGGGGTTCGGTGGTGGACGATCCGATTGGGGTCGGGCCGGGGCAGAACGACTACGTCGCCTGGTCGGCGGATGCCGTGTCGATGTTCACCCATTGCGGCACTCACATCGACACTCTCAACCACTTCGGCTACTCCGGCCGTATCTGGAACGGGTTCTCCGCCGACGAGCACCTGGGCAGCCAGCATTGGACGGTTGCCGGGGCCGACAAGCTCCCGCCACTGATCGGCAGGGGGGTCCTGATCGACGTGCCCGCCGCTCAGGGGGTCGACGTCCTACCCGACAGCTTCGCCATCGGGCCCGGCGAGATCGACGACGCCCTGCGTCGCCAGGGAACAGAAGTGATGCCGGGGGACATCGTGATGGTGCGGACCGGGCGGATGCGCCATTGGCCCGACCCCGCCACCTATCTCCCTCGTGAGCCGGGCCTCGACCGGGCCGGAGCGGTCCATCTGGCCGCGATGGGCATGTCGATGATCGGGTGTGACAACATCGCCGTCGAGCAACTGCCGGCGGAGGACCCGGACAATTGGATGACGGTCCACACCTACCTGCTGGCCGAGGCGGGGGTGCCGATGGCCGAGGTGGTCAACCTGGAGGAGCTGGCCGAGGAGCAGGTCTACGAGTTCGTGTTCATCGGCGCCAGCCTGCGGCTGCGCGGGGCAACCGCCGGCCCGATCCGACCACTGGCGCTGCCGTTACTCTGAGGGGGGACGACCCCCCTCAAACCCCCCGCCCGGGGTGAGGTTCTCGCATCCGCTCTGAACCGGGATGTTTCTCGCCGAGAAGGGGGAGTACCGCCGAAGGCGGGTAGGGCCGGCCGGCCGTCACTTCATTCCGGTGGTGCTGGTGGCCAGAGACCGGGGGTCACGGTTTGGCCAGGTCCCGGTCATCACCGAGGAGAGGAAGGTGTCGACCGTCGAGTTGAACAACCCCGGCTCCTCCAGGTTGAGGGTGTGCCCGCTCTTGGGGAAGACCACGAGCCCGGCGCTAGGAGTCATGCGTTTCAAGGCAACGGAGGGCTCGATGGCCCCTTCGTCCTCGTCGCCGACCAGGATGAGCAGCGGAACCGAGAGATCGCTCAGCTGGTCGGTGTAGTCGAACAAGGAGGGCCTCTCCTTCTGAAAGCCGCGCATGGTCAAAGCCGAGCCCAGACTGGAATGCTGGGCCAGCGCCTCGGCGAACTCGGCGTGTCCCACCGGATCCTTGTTCTGGAACTGGACCCGGGCGGGCCCCACCGCGTAGCGGGCGGCCACCGAAGCGGCCCCTTCCTCCTCGAACGCCTTGGCGATGATCTCGCATTCCTCACGAAACGCCTCCCTCGTCTCATACGCCGCGCCGTAGCCGACGCCGGCGATCACCGCCGACGCCACCCGGTCGGGGGCCTGGAGCCCGAGATGGAGTGCGCAGAACCCTCCCATCGAAAGCCCCACCACGTGGGCCGAGCTCACCTCTAAGACGTCGAGCACGTCGAGTGCATCTTGCACCGCGTGTTGTTGGGAGTAGGCAGAAGGATCGTCGGGGACCGAAGAGGGCGGGTAACCCCGTGCCGAGTAGGTGATGCAGCGGAACCGTGGCGCGAAATGGCCGACCTGGGGGCTCCAACTCCGGTGGTCGCCAGCGAACTCGTGGATGAGGAGGAGAACAGGCCCGGCGCCTTCCTCCTCGACGTGCAGAAGGACGTCGGGATCCACCGAGGACGCCACACGGTGCGACCTCACGGTCAGGGGGCCATCGCCTGATGGGCCTCGACTATGTGGCGACGGGTTGCATCGGCGGCTCTCTCGCCGTCCTTCGCCCTGAGGGCGTCGATGATCTCCTCGTGTTGCCGAACGGACTCGTCGAGTGGGCGGTCGACATGCGGCCCGCTCCCCAAGGTCCGCCAGAGCAGCCGCAACTGGGCCAGCAGCACCGGGGAGTCGGTCAACTCGTAGATCCGGAAATGGAACGTGCGATTGGCTGCCCGAGCGGTCTCGATATCGGTGCTCTCTGCAAGCTCCTTGTTGAGGGCGACCAACTCCGCGATGGCCTCGTCAGTGACATGGGCGGCGGCGAGCGATGCGCCCAGACTTTCGAGAGCGGCTCGAATCAACGCGTTCTCATACAGCCGCGAGTTCTCAGATCGGACAACGACCGAGGAACGATGGGGCTCGGTGACGATGTAGCCCTCGCCCTCGAGGCGTCGAAAGGCCTCGCGCACCGGGGTGGGGCTCACCCCGAGCAGTTCCGCCACGTCACGCTGGCGCAGGTGAGACCCCGGTTCGAGCTCGCCGGTCTCGATCATCCGGCGCAGGGCGTCGGCGACGAGATCCGACTTGCTCTGGTATTGGACATAGGTGGTCGGTTGAGCCGCGCTGATCACAATATGATATACCAGCCCTCCGGGCCGACCCGGACGCCCGCCAATGACTGTTGCCATCAGCCACCCCTCGCCCGGAGTCGCCCAAGCCCTGTTGGACCGGCCCGCCGCCCGCAACGCCATCGATCTGGAGATGGTCCGCCGGCTGACCGAGGTCGTGGGTGACCCTGGGTCTCGTGTCATCGTGCTCGGCTCGACCAGTCCCGAGGCGCTGTCCTCGGGCGCCGACCTGAAGTTGCCCGACGCCGAGCGTGCCGAGGTGAGCAGGGAGCTCTATCGGCTCTACGAGATGATGCGGACCACCGAGGCAGTGATCCTGGTCGCCCTCTCCGGGCACGCCGTCGGCGGAGGGGCGCAGCTGGTGGTCGCAGCCGACTTCACGGTGGCGAGCCCCGGCGCCTCCATCCGCTTCCGGGGGCCGGGGCATGGGCTGGCGGTGGGGGCCTGGGCGCTTCCCGGCCTGGTGGGGAGGGGTAGGGCGATCGATCTCACCCTCGGCATGCGCCCTGTAGATGCACATGAAGCACTGGCGATCGGCCTCATCCAGCGGATCGAAGACCCGCCGCTTCCCTACGCGCTGGCCTTCGCCGAGGAGATCATCGGGCTGTCTCCGTCGGCGGTCGCCGCGGTCAAGCGGATCTCGAACATCGGGGACCCGTTGGAAGCCCTGAGAGCCGAGCGGGAGCACAACGACCGATGGGATGGGTCCATCCCGGTCGAGCAAGGGGATGACTCCGAT
>JBOGEV010000146.1:0-1233 GCA_050742015.1 Acidimicrobiia bacterium | reverse complement strand
GCGGCTTGGGTGGGAGGGAAGTGGAGATGAGAGCGACTTGACCCGCAAGCTCCGTGGCGACCTGATCGCCGCCTCGGGAAACCTGGGCAACGACCCGGCCACGATCGAGAAGGCCCGGGAAATCGCGAGCCAGGTCCTCGACGACGCCGAGATCGATCCCGAGGTCTCCACCGCCGCCCTGTCGGTCTACTCCTATCACGGCGGGGCCGACGAGTACGAGACGTTGTGGTCGGCCTACAACAAGACCGCCGCTCCGGCGGAGAAGGTGCGCTACCTGCGGTCGGTGGCAGGAGTGCAGGTCGCGGAGCTGGCCGTGTCGACCGTGGACAAGATCGTGGAGGGCGACATCCGGACGCAGGACGGGTTCTGGGTGTTCGCCCGTCTCCTCGCCGGCGACTCGGGACCGACCGTGTGGCAGAGCGCACGGACTCGGTGGGACGAGGTGCTGGCGGCGATGCCCGGATTGACGAGGAGACGGGTGGTGGAGGGGCTTCCGGCCCTCTCCCAGCCCGACGTCGCCGCCGACGTCAAGGGCTTCTTCGCAGAGCACCCCATCCCCGAGGCAGCCCGCTTCCTCACCCAGAACCTGGAGCTCCTCGACTCCAACATCCTGCTCCGGGAACGGGAAACCCCAGTGGTGACGGAGTACTTCGCGCGGTAGACCGGCAACCTAATGCAGGGCGTCACGCATGCGTGACGCCCTGCATAAAGAATGGAGGGCACGGCTCCGGGTGACCGATGAGTCCGGGCGGCGTGGCCAGTCCAACGGATGTCAACCCGCGATTCGGAGGACGTCATGACATCAGGCGACACATCTGGGATCCGCGCGACTTTCGACATGGTGATCAACCGCAACTTCGTGGCACCGGTCGATGAGGTATGGAAGGCGTGGACCGAAGGCGACTACCTCCGGGAGTGGTGGGGCCCCACCGGGTTCACCGCTCCGGTCGCCGAGATAGACGTACGTGAGGGAGGGACGTCCCTCGTTGCGATGCGCGCCCCCGATGACATGGGCGGGTTCGAGCATTTCCACACCTGGACCTACCGGAAGGTCGTGCCCAACGAGCGTTTGGAGTTCGTCCAGCACTTCACCGACCGCGAAGGAAGGCCGATCGATCCCGCATCGGTCGGCATGCCTGATGGGATCCCGATGCAGGTGCCGCACGTATTGACCTTCGCCCCTGCATCGGGCGGAGGGACCGACTTCACGGTCACGGAGCACGGGTACACCTC
>JBOGEV010000145.1:0-31099 GCA_050742015.1 Acidimicrobiia bacterium | reverse complement strand
GGCATCGGGGTCGCTGGCAAGGACGCAGGACGAAGGCGCACCTGATCGTTCGTCGAGGACGAGGACGCCGCCAGCGGCGTCGAGGGCCGGCGAGACTGCGTAGCTATTTCAGCGACGGGCCACTAGGGGCAACCGCCCCCGACACCACTGCCACCGTCCTCCGTTAGACCTCTCCGATGTCCTCGTTCCACAGCTCGGGTTTGGCCTCGATGAACCCGGTCATCATGTCGACGCAGCGCTGGTCGTCGACGACCACCAACTCGACGTCGTTGGCGCGGAGCAGGTCTTCGGCGCCGAGGAAGGTCCGGTTCTCGCCGATCACCACCTTGGGAATCTCGTAGAGCAGGATCGCTCCGGTGCACATAGGACACGGCGAGAGCGTTGTGTAGATCACCGACCTTCTGTACTCGGAAGCGACCAAACGTCCAGCATTCTCCAGCGCGTCCATCTCACCGTGGAGGATCGGGCTCCCCTTTTGCACCCGGCGGTTGTGGCCCCGGCCCACGATCTGGTCGTCTACCACCAGCACCGACCCGATCGGGATCCCTCCTTCGGCCAACCCCAAGCCGGCTTCGTCGATGGCGGCGTCCATGAAGGGGTTGGGCACGGTGAGATGTTACGTATCCGAACCTTGCCGTTCACCCG
The DNA here is from genome assembly GCA_050742015.1 of Acidimicrobiia bacterium. Lineage (GTDB taxonomy): Bacteria > Actinomycetota > Acidimicrobiia > Spongiisociales > ZC4RG35 > JARDZU01. The sequence continues at coordinate 30,454 of JBOGEV010000145.1, read as the reverse complement.
GTGGGATAGGCCTCGACGAAACGAGCGGTGTTGATCTCGTAGAGCTGGAGGATCTCCTGATTCAGGTCGACCTCCCTGTTGAACATGATGGCGGCGTCCGCTGGATGATGGGTCCCCACCCACGCGCCGAAGACCTCAAACGCCCGCGGTAGCCACTGGCTTCGGAAGTTCTCGTCCTTGTCGACGATTGCAGTGATACCGCTCTCAGCGACCTCCACCACATGTACGCTGTCGATCGGCTCCAGACCGATCGCATCAGACCAGTCGTTGCGTGCTGCAACCGTGCACTCGATGGCACCGCCTTCGACCTCGACGCATTGGTCGAGGGTCCATTTCCAACCGATGGCTTCATACCAGTCGAACTGGTTCTCAAAGGTCCACGAACGGCCAAACAAGTTTGCCTCCCCGGATTCGGCCGCATCGGGGTCCAGGTACGAAGTTGCTACCTCACGATCTCCTGCAGACACCGCCACCCAGAAAGCTGTCGCTTGCTCCACCGGTACCGCCGCAGTCTGCGGTTCGCGACTCGCCAAGACGGCTCCGATCCCGATGGCGATAACCACCGCCACCGCCACCGCGGCCGCTACCAATGGCCCACGGGCCCTCCGACGGCTGTCTGTGCCCTTGTCGTTGTTTTCCGGCTCCTTCATCTCCGCCTCCTTCCGTCGTCGGACTTCTGGTGATCGGGGGGAGGACATGCACCGGTCCGTCTCATTCAGCCTTCGTGCTCGGCGACGAATTCGTCGACGTATCGCTCCCAGAGAGCCAAAGACTCGGGCTCGACTGATACGTGGTGGTCCGCGTAGAGGACTGTTCGCCGACTATTCGTTGGGCTCGAATACATGGTCCAGTAGTCGTCAGGGTGGTTTTGCAGGACCCATGCCCGAAACTCCCTGAGTGCTTGGGCCATGCCGCCCGAGGCGCGCCACGTCTCGAGGGCGCGCATCAATTCTCCGTCGCTGACATAAAGCGTGTAGGTGGCTTCAGTGGCCTCGAGCCCGAGAGCCGTCGTCAAGTCCTGCTGAAGCGTCGAGGAGCATTCGACCGGGGTTGTTTCCGTCCCCGCGTACGAGATGGGCGGGCGCTCGACGCACGTGACGTCGCTGTATTCGAAGCCGAGGGCCCGATTGAGGTCGGTGACTGCCGGCCAAAGGTCGGGGTTCCACTTGAGCTCCAGATCCTCGAGCGCATACATCCCTCTGATCGCCAATCCATCGTGCTCGTTGACGGCGTCCATGAATGCACTCGCCACTTGCTCGGCAGGTGTCGGATTCGAACCCAGCGGAGTCACACCGATCAAGATGGGAATCGCCACCACGAGGATGGCTATCGCAGCCATCGCTGGCGCTAGCCACTGGCGGCCCGGCCGCAGATCGGTCGCCGGGATCGTCTTCAGCTCTGGCCGGCCAAACCGTGAATTGGTGGCCGTGATCGTCTTTAGGTCCGGCATCTCGCCCCTCCTCTCGGATCGATCACGGAAGGAGTCCATGTCGACCGGCTCGATCGGGTCGAGCAGCTCCAGAGAGGGCACCGGGTTCGCCTTGGCGAACATGGCCGCGACCTGGTCCTCGATGTTCACGATCCACTTCCTTCCCGAGGCACGCGAGGCGGGCGCCCATGGGTGAGCTTCTGGTACTCGGCAGCCAGGTTGCGACGGGCGCGATAGGCGCGTTGTTTTACGGCATCGACCTGGATTCCAAGCATGAGGGCAATCTCGGCGTGGGACAACTCCTCCCACAATGTGAGGCGAAGGATCTCCTGGTCGATCGGCCGCAGCCGAGCCGAGGCGGTGAGGACGAGCTGATGCTCCTCGCTCCTGACCAGGAGCACCTCTGGTGACAGGGTTTCCAGGTCGACCATGCCCTGGAGGCGCTCGAGTAACCGTCTGGTTCGCGCCTTGTGCCGCCACTGGTGGGAGAGAACCCGGTAGGCCACCCCGTAGAGCCAGGGCAGGGTGGCATCACCTTCCGGGACCTGATCGATCCTGCGCCATGCGACCAGAAAGGTCTCGGCGACAGCATCGGCCACCTGAGATCCGGCGGTGCGCCGGGCGCAATAGGCCTGGATCGGCCTGGCGAAGCGGCGATAAATCTCGACGAAATGCTCCTCGTCGTCGCTCATCGCTATCTCGGGCGGGATGCGCGTCGCCATCACCGATCCTTGTGCCCGCCCGGCCTTTCAGGTAACTCGAAACTTCGGTGACCCCTAACGGGATCGGGCACAAGGGGATTTGTAACAGCTGAGGTTTGCCCGGCCTTAGGGAGCGGGCAGAGGTTGGCCGGCCGTGAACGCGGCGAGGACGTTTGATGCCGCCGGCTCGTCCCGGACCAGGTAGGAGACCCCGCCTTCCTCGGCGAAGAGGACGGGGAGGGTCACCGATTCGGTGATCCCGGCCGACCGCATCGCCCACCCGGTGCGAGCCAGGGTGAACAGATCGAGGCCGGAGTCGGCGGTGAGGTGGGAGCCGACCGCGGTGACCACGAGGGGGCTGCGCACCAGACCCGAGACCGAAGACGTCTCGGCCATGATCTTGGTCAACACCTCGCGCTGGCGGGCCGCGCGGGCGATGTCACCACCGCCTTGAGCAACCCAAGCGCCGTCGCGGAACTCCTCGAGGCTCCTCGATCGGGCATAGGCGAGAGCGGTGGCGCCGTCGACGTTTTGAACTCCGGCCTCCACGTTCAGACCGGACTTGGCGTCACGTGAGGCATAGGGAAACTCGATCTCGATCCCGCCCAGGGCGTCGACGATGCCGGCGAATCCCCCGAACTCGACCTCGAGGTAGTGATTGGGCCGGATCCCGGTGGCACCGGCGACGGTCTCCACAAGGAGATCGGGCCCGCCGAAGGCGTAGGCGGCATTGACCTTGTTGATCCCCTGTCCGGGTATGTCCACCCTCAGGTCGCGGGGAATCGAGAGCAATTGGCGACGCCCGTCGACGACCTGGGCGAGGATGATGACATCGGCGCGGGACCCCGCGAAGTCTCCGAAGTTGCCCTGGTTGAGGTCGTCGGGCAGGTTCTCCCGGCTGTCGGTGCCGACGATCATGTAGATGCCGTCGCCTGCAGCCAAGGACGGCATTGGTCCGGCGTCCTCCATCTGAAAGTCGGCGATGAAAGTCAGGGCGAGCAGCGCCGCGGCCGCCAGGACGAGGAAAAGAAGGATTCGGATGGTCCAGCGCTGGCCGCGGGTGTAGCGGCGGCGCTTGACCGGTTGCTGCGGCGCGGGAGCACGGGTTGCTTGCTGGTGGGACATGGAAACCTGGAATCGAAAGGCAGCCGACGAACACGGTAGACCTGGGCGGATTCTTATTCGTCGAGTTCGGCCCCAGGACGTCCATACCCCTTCCAACCGGTCCTGCTCGAACGTACCTTCACCATCATGTTCGCTTCGGCCGCGTCGGTTGCCCTCGTGGGAGGAGATGCGCGGCTGGTTCGGGTCGAGGCCCACGTCGGGCGGCAAACCGAGGCCTTCAAACTGTCGGGCTTGCCGGACACCGCGGTCCGGGAGGCTAAGGATCGAGTGCGAGCGGCGGTGGCTTCGGCCGGGATCCGGTTTCCCAATCGGACCGTCACCGTCAATCTGGCCCCGGCCGATCTGCCCAAAGGCGGCACCGACTACGACCTGCCGATTGCGCTGGGAATCCTGGCAGCCAGCCGGGAGATCCCGGACCTCCGCAGTGCCGTGGTGGTCGGCGAGCTGGCCCTCGACGGAGGGGTGAGAGCCGGCTCCAACGCATTCGGAGCCGGGGTTCTCAGCGCTCGCGAGAACGTGCCCTGTCTCGTCGCCTCTGCCGCTGCATCCGAGGCGGCGGCGATTCCAGGGGCCAGGGCATATGGGGTAGCCAGCCTGGCCGCCGCCGTCGATCTGTTGCGGGGAGGGATCGACAACGTGGAGCCGGCCCGACCCGGTCTGGCCGTCTCTGGCACGAAAGTGCCCGACATGGCCGACATCAGAGGCCAGGTCATGGCGCGCCGAGCACTGGAAGTGGCGGCTGCCGGTGGCCATCACCTCCTGCTCCACGGCCCACCTGGGTCGGGCAAGACCATGCTCGCCCGCCGCATGGTCGGGATCTTGCCTCCAATGGAGATGACCGAGGCCGTGGAGACGGCGATGTTGTGGGCGGCGGCCGGGCGCCGCCGCGGTCTCGATACCACCCCTCCCTTCCGCTCGCCACATCACACCGCCTCCAAGGCAGCCCTGGTCGGTGGTGGCAGCGGCAACCCGGTGCCGGGCGAAGCCTCCCTGGCCCATAGGGGTGTCCTGTTCCTCGACGAATTGGCCGAGTTCCCCCGCAGTCACCTGGACACCCTGCGTCAGCCTCTCGAGGAAGGGGTGGTGTCCGTGGCCCGACGTGGCTCATCCCTCGACTTCCCTGCATCGTTCCAGCTTCTGGCCGCCACGAATCCTTGCCCATGTGGCTTCTATGGAGACTCTCGCCGGCCCTGTGACTGTCGTCCTGCCATCAGGGCCCGCTATCGAGGACGTATCTCGGGGCCGCTGCTCGACCGGTTCGACCTCATCGTCCATGTCGGGAGAGTGGAAGCGAGGGAATACTCCGGCCCGGCAGGAGAGGCGAGCTCGACGATGTCCGATCGGGTAGAGCGGGCCCGGGTGGCACAGCGAGAGCGTGGTGCCATCAACCGCGACCTCGATCTGAGCCGGGATGGGCACGAGACCGACGCTGCGCGGCACCTGGTTACAACTGCAGTGGGCAATGGCGTGCTCACCGCCCGTGGGGCCGACCGGGTGCGGCGGGTGGCGCGTACCATCGCCGATCTCGAGGGTTGCTTCGAGGTCGAGGAACATCACATGGCGGAGGCGATCGGGCTCCGCGGCGAGTGGCGGGATGGATGACCCCCGGCTGGTGCGCCCTTCCGACGAGAGTTATCCGGTCGGGCTGCACGACCTGGAAGAGCCACCGGCGCTGTATGTGATCGGCGATACGACCACAGCTCCGGCGGTGGCGGTCGTGGGGACCAGGAGATGCACCCGCTACGGCGTGGCTCTTGCCGAGGCATTCGGTTATGCCCTCGGCACCGCGGGATGGACGACGGTCAGCGGTCTGGCCCGAGGCATCGACGCCGCGGCACACCGGGGCACGCTTCGGGGCGGTGGCGAGGCAGTGGCGGTCCTGGGCTCGGGCGTGGACGTGATCTACCCGGCCGAGAACGCCGACCTCTATCACTCGATCCTGGCGGGACCGGGCGCGGTGATGTCCGAATACCCACCGGGCAGCCGGCCCGACAGATGGCGGTTCCCGGCCCGGAACCGGATCATTGCCGCCATCGCCTCGGCTGTTGTGGTCGTCGAGGCTGGGGAGAAGGGCGGCGCCTTGATCACCGCCCGACTTGGCGCCGAGCTGGGTCGACCGGTTCTGGTCGTGCCCGGTGACATCGATCGGCCTGCGTCTGTCGGCTGCAACGCCTTGATCCGCGACGGCGCGCATCCCATCCTTGGTGTGGACGACTTGATCACGGAGCTGGAGCTGATCCTGGGGGCGCCGCCCCGTCTATCGGCGCCAACACATGGGGGCATACCCGTGATGGGTATCGCGGTCGAAGACCTGCCCGGATTGTGGGGTTGCTCTCCGGCCGAGGCGCTGACCCGTCTCGCCCGCATGGAGATAGCGGGTGATGCCCACCGCGCCGGAGACCAGGTGTTGCCTGGCTAGATCAATGATGCCCGGGTCTGACCGGCCGGACCCAATAGCATCGGAGGTGTGAATCTCCCCCAGATGCCCGATTGGGCGGCGCTGCAGGTTGGCGACTACCTCGACCGGATGCGGGATCAGCGCGAGCTCTCGCCGCACACGATCGATGCCTACCGGCGGGATCTTGCCCAGTTCTTCGCCTACTGCGACGAGGAGGAAGTGACCTCCATCGACGGCGTTGAGCGTCAACACGCCCGTCGTTACCTGGCGGTGCTCTCGACGGGGGGCTACTCCAAGCGATCGATGACGAGGAAGGCCTCGGCGGTTCGCTCCTTCTACAACGACGCCGGTCGCCGCGGCACGGCTTCGGTCAACCCGTTCGAGGGTGTGTCCCGACCCAAGCTGGACAAGCCGCTGCCCCATGCCTTGCCGGCGAGGATCTTGATCCATGCCATCGAGACCATCGAGCCAGACACGCCAGTCGGTCTCCGTGACCGGGCCTTGATCGACACCCTTTACTCGACGGGCCTCCGCATCTCCGAGCTCGCCTCGTTGACGGTGGATGACGTGGGATCCGACATGGTCACCGTGGTCGGGAAGGGGCGAAAGACCCGTCGGGTGCCAATCGGCCGACCGGCCCAAGAGTCGGTTCGCCGGTATCTGAGCCAGGGACGGCCGGAGCTGGTCGGCCCCGACGCCGGGACCGCCCTCTGGGTCGGGGTCAGGGGCGGGAAACTGGGCACGCGGGGCATCCGATCGGTGGTCAGAGGGCGGGTGGCCACCTTTCCCCACGCCCTCCGTCACAGCTTCGCCACCCATCTCCTGGAAGGTGGGGCAGACCTGCGCACGGTGCAGGACTTGTTGGGTCATACCGACCTGGCGACGACCCAGATCTACACTGCCGTGACCCGCAAGCACCTGAGAGGGACATATGACCGGAGCCACCCGAGGGCCTGAGACCAACCAGGTCGACGCCCTATGGGAGCGCTTCAAGGCATCGGCCGACGCCGATGCCCGTGAACGACTGATCCTGCACTATTCGCCTTTGGTCAAGTACGTGGCGGGCCGGGTGGGCGCCGGATTGCCCCGCTCTGTCGATCAGAACGACCTGGCCAGCTACGGGCTCTTCGGGCTGATCGACGCCATCGACAAGTTCGAGCTGGAGCGTGGGTTCAAATTCGAGACCTATGCGATCAACCGGATCAAGGGTGCGATCCTCGACGAGCTTCGGGCCCTGGACTGGGTGCCGAGGTCGGTGCGGTCCCGGGCTCGGCAGATCGAAACCGCAGTCACCGAGCTGGAGCACACGCTGCAACGGGCGCCTACCGACCAGGAGTTGGCCGAAACCCTCGAGATGCAAGTGGACGATCTCCAGAGCGCCCTGGCCGAGATCGGTCGCTCGGGGATCGCGGCCCTGGACGAGTTCGTGGGCTCCGAGTCGTCCACCTCGGTCGGAGACATGCTGGCCGACCCGACCGGCGTTTCCCCCGAGACCGCCTTCCAAGCCGAAGAGACCAGACATGGCCTCGTCGACGCCATTAATCGCCTCCCACAGAGGGAGCGGCTGGTCGTGACCCTCTATTACTACGAGGGCATGACCCTCGCCGAGATCGGCGATGTCCTCGGCGTCACTGAGTCCAGGGTGTGCCAGATCCACGCCAAGACGATGATGTCGCTGCGAAATCGTCTCGGCGAGCCCTCCTGGGGCTGACCCGAACGAGCGGCTCCAACACGCAGGCTGATTACCCAACCAACGCCCGGACCCGTACAATCGGGCCCATCACGCACGCTTGCTGAACCCTCGCTGGTCGGGCGCGTCCCGAAAGAGGGTCACTCGAAGACTCGGGTGGGCTTTGCCGGCAAGCGGAGGAACAAACCAGAAAGGAGTAGTTGTGGCTGCAGTCACAATGAAGCAACTCTTGGAGGCCGGTGTCCACTTCGGGCACCAGACCCGTCGTTGGAATCCCAAAATGCGCCCCTTCATCTATGGGGAGCGCAACGGGATCCACATCATCGATCTGCGCCAGACGGTGGACCAGATCGCGGCTGCCACCAAATACGTCTCGGATCTCACGTCGGACGGGGGGACGGTCCTCTTCGTCGGGACCAAGAAGCAGGCCCAGGCCGCGGTGGCCGAGCACGCCACTCGCTCGGGCATGCCTTTCGTCAACTATCGGTGGCTGGGCGGGATGCTCACCAACTTCCAGACGATCCAGAAGCGCATCTTCTACATGCGCGAGCTGCGTCGCCTCGAGGCCAGCGGTGAGATCAACGCCCTCCCCAAGAAGGAACGCCTCAAGCTGCGGCGCGAGCTGGTCAAGCTCGAGCAGAACCTCGGCGGGGTGGTCGACTTGCAGAAGACCCCGGACGCCGTGTTCATCGTCGATGTGAACACCGAGGCCACGGCTGTCACAGAGGCGGCGCGTCTCGGGCTGCCCGTAATCGCCCTGGTGGACTCGAACAGCGATCCCGACCTGATCGACTACGTGATCGCCGGCAATGACGATGCGATTCGCGCCGCCGATCTCGTGTCCGGCGCCATCGCCGATGCCGCCCTCGAGGGCCGGCGCTTGGCGAGCGGCAAGGCGGGCAAGGGAGACGTCGCGGACTCGGACTTCGAGGCCGACTTCGAGCCGGAGCCGGCCGAAGCTGACGCTGCGAAGGAACCCGTCTCGGAAACGGACAGTGTCGATGGCTGAGTTCGGAGCCAAGGACATCCAGAAGCTGCGTCAGGAAGCCGGTGTCGGGATGATGGACGCCAAGAGTGCGCTGGTCGAAACGTCCGGTGACGGCGAGGCGGCATTGGAGCTTCTCCGGGAGAGAGGGCTCATCAAGGCTCAGAAACGAGCCGAACGCACTGCACATCATGGGACGGTCGGCTACTACATCCACACTCAACAGGGGCGAGCTGTGGCGGGCGTGCTGGTCGATCTGGCCTGCGAGACAGACTTCGTGGCCAAGAGCGATGAGTTCGTCGAGGTGGCCAACGACATCGCGCTTCATGTCTCGTGGGGCAAACCGACCTGGATCGATCGCAGCGAGGCCGATCCAGCAGATCTCGACGCCAAGCGGGACGCCTTCGCCGCCGAGGCTCGCGAAGAGGGCAAACCGGAGGACCTGGTGGACAAGATCGTCCAAGGGAAGATCGAAAAGTACCTGTCTGAGAAAAGCCTCAACGAGCAGGTTTTCGTCAACGCAGAGAAGTTCGATGGCACGGTCGGCGACATGGTGGGCCAGCTCGCATCCAAGATGGGTGAGAACATCTCGGTGCGCAAAGTGTCGCGGGTCGCAGTAGGCGAGTAGGAGGCAAGATGTCCCAACCCCCGGTGAGAAGAGTGGTGCTCAAACTCTCGGGTGAGGCCTTCGCCGACCCGGAGATCGGATACGGCATCGACCCCCAGACCGTGGTTCGTGTCGCCGAGGAGATCGCCGAGTCGCATGCCGCCGGCCTCGAGATCGCCGTGGTGGTCGGTGGGGGCAACATCTTCCGTGGCGTTTCCCAGGCCGCCAAGGGCATGGACCCGGCCTCCGCGGACTACATGGGGATGTTGGCGACGGTCATAAACGCTCTCGCCCTTCGTGACGCCCTGGAGAAGGCGGGGGTGCCGACCCGGGTGCAGAGCGCCATCACCATGCAGGAGCTCGCCGAGCCGTACATCCGTCTGCGAGCCATCCGCCATCTGGAAAAGGGCCGGGTTGTCATTTTCGCCGCCGGGACCGGCAATCCCTTCTTCACGACCGATACCACGGCTGCCCTTCGCGCCGTCGAGGTGGGCGCCGACGCCCTGCTCAAGGCGAGCAAGGTCGACGGGATCTACGACGCCGATCCCAAGTCCAATCCGGGGGCCAAGCGTCTCGAGGAGCTGTCGTACATGGACTTCATCTCCGACGAGCTCAGGGTCATGGACACCACCGCCGTTACGATGTGCAAGGAGCACGGTGTCCCGATTGTCGTCTTCTCCATGATCACACCTGGCAACATCGTCAAAGCAGTGAATGGTGAGAAGATCGGCACCGTGATCCACTGACGAGGAGAGAAGAGTGATCAGCGACCTCTTGACCGAGGCTGAGCACAAGATGGAGCAGGCCACCGACCACGTGGGCTCGGAGTTCTCGACCGTCCGCACCGGTCGGGCCAATCCCCAACTCCTGCAGCGAATCACCGTCGAGTACTACGGATCGCCGACACCGTTGCAGCAACTGGCGTCGATCTCGGTCCCCGAGCCGCGGTTGCTCGTTGTGCAGCCCTTCGACAAATCGACGGTCAACGACATCGATCGGGCGCTCCAGACCTCCGAGCTGAACCTCAACCCGACCAGTGACGGCAATGTGATCCGCATCGCCTTTCCGCCCCTGACCGAGGAGCGACGCAAGGACCTGATCAAGGTTGTCAGGACCATGGCGGAAGAGGGGCGGGTCGCGGTACGGAACATCCGCCGCCACTCGAAGGCCGAGATGGAGGGGATGCATGGCGAGATCTCCGACGATGACATCCGACGTGGTGAGGACGAGCTGCAGAAGCTGACCGATCGATTCGTGGAGACCATCGACCGACTCCTCGGTCACAAGGAAGAAGAGCTCTTAGAGGTCTGATTTGGACGAGCAGACACCGGACGAAGAGAACAACGTCGATCGGCCCCGTCACGGGAAAGACGACGAAGCAGAGGTGTTCACCCTGCCTCTGGTCACAGATAGCGATGACGGTCAACGAGACGACGAGCCCTCTGCCGACCAACCCGATGCGGACCGAAACGACGTGCCGGCGGACGACGACGCGGCCGATCCATTGGACCTCTCCGACTACGAGGCGATGAGCTTCCCCCGTGATCTCGACGATTACGGGACCAACCAGTACACCGGGTCGACGACGCATGAATATCAAGGGCTTGCCGAAGAGGTGAGTCGGGCCGCCGAAACCGAGTGGGAGCAGCAGGCCGTGGCCGCGACCGTCCCCGGAGTGGACAGCGGCCTGGTCGGGTTCGAAGACGTGACCGGGGCCCGGGTCGACACCGAGGAATCTCACGAAGCCACCGAGCAGGCAGCGACGAGTGACCTGGCGATGAGAGTCGCCTCGAGCCTGGTGGTGTTCGGGATGTTCCTGGGCAGCCTCCTCCTCGGAGGTTGGTGGTTCACCGCCTTCGTGATCCTGGTGATGGTCGTTGCGGTCGGCGAGTTCTATGCCACGGTCAGAACCGAAGACAGCCGGCCGCTGGCGTTGTTCGGTTTGCTGGGCGTGGTGTTCATGGGGGTCGGTGCCCACACTTCAGGCCCGGTCGCCATGGCCGGTTGGGCGGCCGGATTTGCCGTCGCCACCGTTCTGTTTCTCGCCCTGTCTCCACGCCGCCAGCCTCTGGAGGATGCCGCAGTGACCATCGGTGGGATGGTGTGGGTCGGCATGCTCTCCTTTGCCATCCTGGTTGCCTTTGGCGCCCAGCCGGTGGCCTACATCCTGTTCGTCGTCCTTCTCGTGGCGGCCAACGACATCGGCGCCTACTTCGTCGGCCGCTCCTTCGGGCGGAGAAAGCTGTCACCGTTGATCTCACCCACCAAGACGGTCGAGGGGCTGGTCGGTGGGCTCATCGCCGGTCTTGTCGTCGCATCCATCCTCGCCACCTTCCCGGCCTGGGAGGCGATTGGCATAGCCAAGGCGCTGGTGGCTGGGGCCGTGGTCGGAGTCGTGGCGCCGATCGGCGATGCCGTCGAGTCGATGGTCAAGCGATCATTGGGTGTCAAAGACATGGGGTCGGTCCTTCCCGGTCACGGCGGGATGCTCGATCGCATCGACGGCTTCCTGTTCGCCGTCCCCGCCATCTACTACCTCTTCCGCGGCTTCGGGTTGCTGTGACCCGGGAGGTGGTCGTCCTCGGGGCGACCGGGTCCATCGGGTCTCAGACAATCGAGGTGGCCACCGCCCTCGGCCTCGACATTGCCGTTCTGGCCGCTCGCTCACCATCGGCGAAACTGGCCGCTCTGGCCGCCAACCACCCTTCGGCCCGGATCATCGCCGCCGGAGGATCGTCCGAGGAGCGACGCGATTTCGAACTGCTGGTGGGCCGTTCCGTCGAGTTCGACTCCTCAGCCGTGATCGATGCCGCCCGGACACCAGATGCCGTTGTGGTCAACGGGATCGTGGGCGCCGCCGGTCTCCGGGCGACTGTGGCCGGGCTGGAGACCGGGAATCGGGTTGCTCTGGCCAACAAGGAGAGCCTCGTTGCCGGGGGACCGGTGGTCAAGAGGGCCCTTGCGGAGCACGGTGGCGAGCTGGTGCCGGTCGACAGCGAGCATTCGGCGTTGCTCCAGTGTCTCGCCGGAGAGGAGCCGGAATCGGTGGCGCGTCTGATCCTCACCGCCTCCGGAGGGCCGTTTCGCGGTAGAAGCCGTGAATCCCTGGCCAATGTCACGCCGGATGAGGCGCTCGCCCATCCAACCTGGGAGATGGGGGATCGCATCACCATCGATTCGGCCACGTTGTTCAACAAGGGCCTGGAGGTGATCGAGGCGCATTACCTCTTCGACATGGGCTACGACCGGATCGCAGTGGTCATCCACCCCCAGTCGATCCTCCATTCGGCCGTCGAGTTCGTGGACGGGTCGTGGAAGGGTCACATCGGCTACCCCGACATGAGGATCCCGATCCAGTACGCGTTGACCGCCCCGGGTCGTGCTCCCTCGCCGGTGAGACCATTCGACCTGGCCGGCATGACTCTCACTTTCGAGACAGTCGATCAGGAGACATTCCCGGCCCTCGACCTCTCCTTCGAGGCGGGTCGGATGGCCGGTTCGGCTCCGGCGGTGCTCAATGCCGCTGATGAGATCGCGGTAGCTGCCTTCCTCCAAGGGCGATTGGGCTTTCTCGGCATCCCCGATGTGGTGGAGCAGACAATTAACGCGGTCACCTGGCGCGAGTTGTCGACGGTCGACGAGGTGCTCGAGGTCGATTCCGAGGCCCGCTCCATGGCTGCCGGATTCGTGTCCCGGGCCTGTTGTTAGCTGCTACCGGCAGGTAGCGTGACCGGATGCTCGGAGGCATCGCTGCGGCCGCAGCCATCATTCTCTTTGTCACCGCTCACGAGGCCGGTCACTTCTTCGCGGCCAAGGCGACGGGGATGAAGGTGACCGAGTTCTTCTTCGGTTTCGGCCCCAAGGTCTGGTCGACCCGCAGAGGGGAGACCGAATACGGATTCAAGGCGCTGCCCCTCGGGGGGTACGTGCGCATCATCGGGATGAACCCGCTCGAGGAGGTCGCACCGGCCGATGTCGGTCGCACCTACCGGGAGAAGAAGTTCTGGGAGAAGAGCGTTGTGGTGCTGGCCGGCGTGGCCATGAACTTCCTCATCGCCTTCCTCTTGTTCTACGGGATCGTCCTGGCCAACGGCGTGTCCGAGCCCCAACCCGTCGTCGACGAGGTGGTGCCGACCGCGCTTGTCAACGAGGAGGAGGTCCCGACTCCGGCGGCGGCCGCCGGACTCGAGCCGGGTGATGTGATCACCTCCATCGGAGATCATGGCGTCGCGGCCTGGGAGGATGTTCCCGAAGCGCTGGAGATCGTCGGCGAAGGGCCAACCACGATCGTGGTCAACCGCGATGGGCGGCCGATCAGCCTCGAGGTCGACCTGATCGAGCGGGATGGGGCGGGTTCGGGCAGCACCGCCTTCCTCGGCGTGGCCCCCCTGGTCGAAACCCATGACCCTGGCATCTTTGGCGCCGTCGGGGTTGCCGGGAGCCAGGTCTGGCAGGGGATTGGATTCACCTTCCAGGCGATCGGCGACATGGTGAAACCCTCGAGCCTGGCCCAATACCTCGGCGTCCTCGGCGGCGATACCGACGTCGACGAGGAGATCCGCCCGGTTAGCCCGATCGGCATCGTGAACATCGGCACCCAGACCGAGTCGGCGGCGGCATTTCTCGGGATCCTGGCCTTCGTCAACGTGATCCTGGCCACGATCAATCTCCTTCCCCTCTTTCCCCTTGACGGTGGCCACTTCGCAGTCGCTGTCTACGAGAAGGTCAGCGGCCGGGAGGCAAATGTCAGGAGACTGGCCCCGATCGCTGCCGCCGTGATCGGGCTCTTCGCCTTCCTCGGCTTCGTGGCGATCATCCTCGACATCGTCAACCCGATCAGCCTGTAGGCGCGCCGGCGTCGTGAAACGCTCGCGGTATCGGGTGAATCCCGTATACCGTTCTCGTGAGATGATCACCCGACGTCAAACCCGCCAACTCCACGTGGGGGACGTGGCGGTCGGTGGCGACGCACCGGTGTCGGTGCAGTCGATGACCACGACCAAGACTGCCGACGTCGACGGCACCCTGGCCCAGGTGTATGCCCTGGCCGGGGCCGGCGCCGACATCGTCCGCATCACCTGCAACGAGGTGGAGGCGGCCCAGGGCCTGGCCGAGATCGTTCCCCGGTCTCCGGTGCCGATCATCGCCGACATCCACTATCAGTACCGGCTCGCCCTCGCGGCCCTCGAGGCGGGGGTGCAAGGTCTCAGGCTCAACCCGGGCAACATCCGCAAAGAAGACCAAATCAAGACCGTGGCCCGCGAGGCGAAAGATCGGGGCGTCCCGATCCGGGTCGGGGTCAATGCCGGCTCCCTGGACAAGGACCTCCTCGAGAAGTATGGGAGCCCGGTCCCTCAGGCATTGGTCGACTCGGCCGTGATCGAGATCCGGTATCTGGAGGACGTCGACTTCGAGGACATCAAGATCTCGGTCAAGCACTCCCACGTCCCATCGATGATCGAGTCCTACCGGTTGCTGTCCGAGACGGTCGATTACCCGCTGCACCTGGGGGTGACCGAGGCCGGGCCACCGCCGGCCGGTCTCATCAAGTCGGTCGCCGGCATCGCCACCCTGCTCAACGAGGGAATCGGTGACACCATTCGCTTCTCTCTGACGGCCGACCCGGTAGAGGAGGCCAAGGCGGGACGCCAGCTCCTCGAGAACCTGGGGCTCCGGGAGCGGAAAGGGCTCGACCTGATCGCCTGCCCTTCGTGCGGGCGAGCCGAGGTCGACGTGATCGATGTGGCCACCAGGGCCCAGGCTGCGCTGGAAGCGGAGAACCTTCCCATCCAGGTGGCGGTGATGGGTTGTGTCGTCAACGGGCCAGGCGAGGCCAGGGAGGCCGATATCGGGATTGCCGCCGGCCGGGGCAGGGGGCATCTCTTCATCAAGGGCCAGGTGGTCCGGGTCGTGCCGGAATCGGAGATGGTCGAGGCCCTGCTCGACGAGGCTCGGAAGCTGGTGGAGGAGGGAGTGGAGAGCCGTCTCGCCCATGCCGAGTCGAACGCAGCGGAGATCGCAGCTGCTGCCCGCGAGGAGTTGATCCAGATCCAGGGCGACGCCAACCGCTCCCAGGACCGTCGAGCCAAGGTGGCCGAGGTGGCCCAGGCCGAATGACCTGCGACTACCGTCGCCTGCTCCCGATTCGTAACTAGAGACGTGCGCTGGTCCAACGCCTTCATCCCCACCCTCAGAGACGCTCCCGCCGATGCGGAGGCCGTCAGCCACCGGCTACTGGTTCGGGGCGGATTCATCCGCCAATTGGCGGCGGGGTCGTACACCATGCTCCCACTTGGCCAGCGGGTTCGTCTCAAGGTTGCAGGGATCATCCGCGAGGAGATGAATGGCATCGGCGGCCAGGAGATGATGCCACCCACCCTTCACCCGGCTGAGATCTGGCGCAAGTCCGGCCGCTACGAGCTGATGGGCGACAACCTGTTCAAGCTCGAGGACCGCAAGGGGGCGGAACTGGTGTTGGGGATGACCGAGGAGGAGATCTTTGCCCTGACCGCCCTCGAGCTCGCCTCGTATCGGGACCTGCCCCAGATCTGGTATCAGATGCACACCAAATACCGGGACGAGCCACGCCCCAAGTCGGGCTTGCTCCGGGTCCGCGAGTTCACGATGAAGGACTCCTACACGCTCGACATCGACCGGGATGGGCTCGACGTCGGGTTCGAGAAGCACCGGGGGGCCTATCAGCGGATCTTCGCCCGGATGGGCCTCGAACCGGTCGACGTCGAGGCGTCGTCGGGGGCCATGGGAGGCTCCGAATCGGTCGAGTTCATGGTTCGCAGCGAGGCCGGTGAAGACTGGATAGTCACCTGCGCCAACTGCGGGTACCGGGCGAACGTGGAGCGCGCCATATCGACGGTGGCGGATGTCGAGGACGGCGATCCGGGACAACTCGAGCGATTCCCCACACCGGGTCTGCGTACCATCCGGGCCCTCGCCGAGGCACATCCCGGGGTGGCGACAGCAGATCGACAGATAAAGACGCTGGTCTACGTCCTGGATGGAGAGCAAGTCCTGGTCATGCTCCGGGGAGACCACGAGCTCCAGGAGCAGAAGCTGCTCGACGCTACCGCCGCCGCCGAGGCGAGACCCGCCACGGCAGAGGAGATTCGGGAGCTGCTGGGCGCGGATCCAGGGAGCCTCGGTGCCGTTGGTGTCGAGGGGACACGGATCATCGCCGACGAGTCGTTGCAGGGGCGCCACAACCTCGTCACCGGGGCCAACGAGGACGACTGGCACCATTCCGGAGTCGACATCGAGCGGGACATCAGGGTGGGGCAGTGGGCAGACCTCAGGGCAGTGACCGCTTCCGAGCCATGCTCGGTGTGCGGCAGCCCCCTGGAGTTGTGGAAGGGAATCGAGGTGGGGCACATCTTCAAGCTGGGCACGAAGTACTCGGAGACGTTCGGGGTCTACGTCCAGGACGAAGCAGGGGTGAGCCACCCGATCATCATGGGTTCCTACGGCATCGGTGTGGAGCGAGGGATGGCCGCCGTGGTCGAGTCGTCACACGACGAGAAGGGGATCATCTGGCCGGTTTCTGTGGCTCCATACGAGGTCGTGATCACGGTGCTGCGCGCCGACGACGAGACCACGAGGGCAGCAGCGGAGACTCTCCACCGGGAACTGGGCGATCTCGGCATCGACTCGCTCCTCGACGACCGGGAGGAGCGACCCGGGGTCAAGTTCGCCGACGCCGAGCTGATCGGAATCCCGTACCGGATCACCGTCGGCCCGCGGGGCGTTGAGCGTGGGATGGTGGAGCTCACCACCCGAAAAGGCATGGAGACCAGTGAGCTGGCTCTGGGATCAATCGCCGGCGACCTGGTCGATCTGGTCGACCGCCAGCGTCACGGGATCTGACGCGGCCCCGGCCCCAGATCGTCGACATCGATCACATCACCCGTCCATCGACGGTTAAACGACCCCGCGCCGGAGACCAACGTGACCCGTGAGGAGATACGTCTGGCGATGGGGTAGTAGACGAGAGCGCGCACCGCAGGGATCAATAGGAGAAACCCGAGTGCGTCGGTGATGAAGCCGGGGGCGATGAGGAAAGCCCCGGCAACGAGGATGGCGGCGCCGTCGATGAGCTCGCGGCCGGGAAGCCGACCTTCGCCGAACTTGGACCGGATTTGATCCAGGACCGTGGTCCCGATCCGGCGGACCAGATACGAGCCTATCAGGGCGGTGGCGACGGCGACACCGATGGCCCAGCCAAAGCCGATCCGCGATCCAACCCAGATGAAGGCCGCCATCTCGGCGAGTGCGATCAAGAGGGCCAGGGCGATGAAGCGCATCGGGGTCACCGTACCCGCGGGCGCGCACAATGATCCCGGCTCAGCCTCAATCGCGACGACCGCCTATAATGGCCTTCGACAACAGGACGCTTTGAACCAGGTGGGCGCCTTGGCACCCGCCTGTTTTTTTGGCGTGGCAACGAAGCCGGAGCATCGATTTTGACGACTGTGTCCGACATCTGGACGGTGGTGGAGCCCTATCTCGCCGCCGAGAGGCTCGAGCTCGACGACGTCGAGTTGCTTGGTCGCGGGCCGGGGACACTCTTGCGTGTCGTCGTCGACGGGGAAGACGTGAATATCGACCGTCTGGCCGAGGTCTCCCGTGGTCTTTCCCGGCTGCTCGACAACGAAACCAGCCTGCAGGACGCCTACCGGCTCGAGGTCACCTCGCCCGGTCTGGAGCGGAATCTCCGGCGCCCCGCTCACTACGCCAAGTCGGTGGGTCGGGAGGCCGTGGTCAAGATCGCCGATGGCGACCAGAAGAAGAGCATCCGCGGTGTGATCTCGGAGGTGGGCGAACAGTCGTTCACCATCGAGACCGAAGCCGAGCGTCTGGTCGTCGACTACGAAGACGTGCTCACCGCCAAAACTGTGTTCAGGTGGGAAAAGGCCCCCAAGCCGGGTCACTGAAGGAGAATCATGAAGCTCGACACGATGATGGAGGCGATCGAGGTCCTCGCCCGGGAACGGGGCGTGGCCGTCGACACCATCCTCGATGCATTCGCCAATGCACTGGTGGCGGCCTACAAGCGCAGCCCGGGAGCGGCGGAGGAGGCCCGCGTCACCATCGATCCCGACTCGGGTGAGGTGATCGTCTATGCCCAGGAACTGGACGATGACGGGAATGTCGTGTCCGAGTGGGAGGACACCCCCGAAGGCGAGGCATTCGGCCGAATCGCCGCACAGTCGTTCAAGCAGGTGATGCAGCACAAGCTGCGCGAGGCCAAGCGTGAGCATGTCTTCGAGATGTACGAAGGGCGTGAGGGCGACCTGGTGACGGGTTTGGTGCAGCAGGTCGACTACCGGTCGGTGATTCTCGACCTGGGCGACGCCGAAGCCATCCTCCCCGGTTCGGAACGGATTCCGTTCGAGAGGCTGGAGCGGGGCAATCGGGTCAAGGCCCTCATCCTCGAGGTGCGCAACGAGACCAAAGGCGCCCAGATCGTCGTTTCCCGGAGCCATCCCGACCTGGTGCGCAGGCTCCTCGAGCTCGAGGTGCCCGAATTGACCGACGGGACGGTCGAGATCGTCAACATCGCTCGTGAGCCCGGCCACCGGACCAAGATCGCGGTCATCTCCCATGACCCCAACGTCGACCCCAAGGGGGCGTGTGTCGGGGCTCGGGGATCCCGGGTACGGCAGGTGGTCAACGAGTTGCGTGGGGAGAAGGTCGACGTGGTCCAGTGGCGGGACGACATCGGCCAGTTCATCGCCGAGGCCCTAGGCCCGGCCAAGGTCAAAGAAGTCCACATCGACGAGGAGACCAAGACCGCCGACGTCGTCGTCTCCGAGCATCAGCTCTCATTGGCCATCGGCAAGGAGGGCCAAAACGCACGCCTCGCCGCCCGTCTCTCCGGTTACAAAGTGGACATTCGCTCCGACCACGAAGGAGTCGAAGAAGAGGCCGCGCCGCCCGTTGCGGAGCCGACCGACCAGCCCGTGACCGACGCCGAGGGCGAGGCCGCGGCCGTCGAAGAGCCGGTTGCCGAGGAGCCCGTTGAAATGTCGGACACAGAGACGACTGCACCCACCGAGGTGGACGAGCCCGAGGTCGACGAGCCAACCGGCGACGAGGCGTCGGTCGAAGAGGCCCCGATCGAAGAGGCCCCGATCGAAGAGGCAGAGTTGAGCGATGTGGCCTCGGACGACGAGGATGCCACCGTCAGTGCCAGCGAAGACGAAGAGAGCGAATAAGGCGTGAGGGTTTACGAATTGGCCCGGGATTTGGGAGTCGACTCCAAGGAGTTGCTCGAACAGGCCCTGGGTCTGGGGATCGAAGTGAAGACGGCCTCCTCCGGGCTGGATGACGAGACGGCGGAGCTGCTCCGCCTCGCCGTCGCCGGTGACGAGCCCGTCGCCGAGACGGCCGAGCCCGCCGAGGCGGAGCCAGAAGAGGAAGCCGGGACCGCAGTCATCGAGTCGGAGACTTCGCCGGTGGCGGAGCCGGCGCCGGCGCCCGACGATGTCGAGATCGTCTCAGTCCCATCTGGTGTCACCGTGTCCGGGTTTGCCGAAGCCCTCGGTGTGCCGGCCAAGGACGTGGTTGCCGACCTGCTCACCCGCGGTCAGCCGGTGGGTATGGGTCAGATCATGCCACGCGAGTTGATCGAGCCGGTGGCGGAGTCGTTCGGCTTCATCGTCGACATTGAAGAGCCCCCAGCCGCCCCCGCTGTGGCCGAGCGTCCGACCTTCGACGACGACGAGTCCGACCTGGCGCCCCGACCGCCGGTGGTGACCGTGATGGGTCATGTCGACCACGGCAAAACCACCCTTCTCGACACCATCCGGAAGTCGAGCGTGGTCGAGGGAGAGCAGGGTGGCATCACCCAGCACATCGGCGCCTACCAGGTCGATGTGAACGGGCACCCGATCACTTTTATCGACACCCCGGGTCACGAGGCGTTCACCTCGCTCCGAGCTCGCGGGGCCAACATCACCGACATCGTGATCCTCGTCGTAGCGGCCAACGACGGTGTCATGCCCCAGACGGCGGAGGCCATCTCTCATGCCAAGGCGGCCGGCGTCAAGATGATCGTGGCGGTCAACAAGGTCGATCTGCCCGCAGCAGACCCGCTCAAGGTGAGGACCGAGCTCACCGAGCACGATGTCATCACCGAGGAGTTCGGCGGTGACATCCCGAGTGTCGAGGTGTCGGCTCTCACCGGAGACGGTGTTGACGACCTGCTAGAGGTGGTGGACCTGATCGCTCAGCTCGAGGAGTACAAGGCGAATCCCTCGGCGGATGCCTCGGGAGTGGTCGTCGAGGCCCAACTCGAGCGAGGGAAGGGCGCGGTGGCGTCCGTGATCATCCAGCGCGGCATCCTGCGAACCGGCGACTCGTTCGTGGCCGGCGCAGTGGCGGGCAGGGCCCGTGCCCTCATGGACGAGAACGGGGACCAGGTCAAGGAAGCCGGTCCTTCGACGCCGGTGCAGATCATGGGTTGGGACGACGTGCCCGCGGCGGGTGATTACTTCACCGTCGTGGAGAGCGATCGTGAGGCCCGCCAGATCGCGGCCGAACGTCAGGAGGAGCTCAAGGCGGTGAGTCAGGCCATGCCTTCGGCCCGGGATCGCCTGCAGTCTCTCCTCGACCAGCTGCGCACCGAAGACGCCACGTTGAACGTCATCATCAAAGGCGACGCCCAAGGCTCCTTGGAGGCTCTACGCGACTCGATCTCGAAGATCGAGCGCGAGGGCGGGAAGATCCAGATCCTGCACGGGGCCGTTGGCGGCATCAACGAGAACGACGTGACCCTGGCCGAGGTCACCGACTCGGTGATCGTCGGCTTCAACGTCCGTCCCGAGCCCAAGGCGCGCAAGGCCGCTGAGGAGGCCGGAGTCGAGATCCGCACCTACGGGATCATCTACGAGCTCCTGGACGACATCGAGCAGATGCTGGTCGGCCAGCTCGCCCCCGAGGAGCAGGAGCAGGTCCTGGGCACCGCCGAGGTCAGGGCGGTGTTCAAGGTCCCACGCGCCGGCACCGTCGCCGGGTGCTACGTGATCGAAGGCGTGGTCCAGCGGGCGGCTCGCGCCCGGCTGATCCGGGACGGTGTGGTCATCCATGATGGCGTCATCTCTTCCCTCAAACGGTTCAAAGACGACGTGCGCGAGGTGGCCGCCGGCTTCGAATGCGGGATCGGCCTGGAGAACTACAACGACATCAAGGAAGGCGACAGCATCGAGGCCTACCTGATTCGTGAGGTTGCCCGGACCTGATGCGGGCGGCGGCCGTACGGGTCGAGCTCCATCTGCCCACCCCCCAGTCGCTGAAGCAAAAGCGCGCCGTGCTCCGACCCTTCATCGAAGGTTTGCGACGAATCGGTTCATACAGCGTGGCCGAGGTCGACCATCACGACTCGTGGCAGAGGGCGGCGATCGGAGTGGCCATCGCGGCCCCGGATGGGCGGAGCATGGCCATGCAGGTTTCCAAGTTGCGTCGCTACCTTGATGAGCAATTGGAGGTCGAAGTGCTCGACGTTCTCATCAGCGAGCTGGAAGAACCCGAATGAGAGACACCAGCCCCCGCATGCTCAAGGTCAATTCCACCCTGCGCGAGGTGATTGCGGAGGAGGTCGAGCGCATGAGCGACGTTCGTCTTGAGATGGTCTCGATCACCGGGGTGGAGACGAGCCCCAACCTCCGACACGCTGTCGTCTACATCGATGTCCTCGAGACCGACGCCGCGGCAGCACTGTCCGCCCTCGAGCGCGCCTCTCATCGTCTTCAATCCGCCATCGCCGGCCAGGTGAGGATGAAGTACACGCCGACATTGGAGTTCGCGGTCGACCCCGGCGTGGCCGGTGGGGAGAGGATCGATGCCATCCTGCGCTCTCTCGAGAAGGACAAAGGGGAACCTGATGATTGACAGCGAGCTGGTGGTCATGGCGGCATCGATCATCGACGAGAGCGACGAGCTGGCATTGGCCTGTCACGTCGGGCCCGACGGCGATGCCCTGGGCTCCATGGTCGGCTTTGGGATTGCGGCCCGAAATGCGGGCAAGAAGGTGGTGGCCAGCTTCGGCTCTCCCTTTGCCGTTCCTGACAATCTCTCCTTCCTGCCGACCGACTTCCTCATCGATCCCGAAGAGTTTCCCGAGCAACCGAAGACGATGGTCGTGTTCGACGCCGGCTCACGAGACCGTCTGGCCGAATTGGGCTCGCCGGCGGGCGACGCCGGGTCCCTGATCGTGGTCGATCATCACGTGACCAACGAGGGATTCGGGGATGTCGCCCTGGTCGATCCCGAGGCAGCGGCAACCGGGGTGCTGGTGGTGGATCTCCTCGACATGCTCGAATGGCCCATAACCCAAGAAATAGCGACCTGCCTGCTCACTGCGCTGGTCACCGACACCGGCCGATTCCAATACGCCAACACCAGCCCTTCGACCCTGCAGGTTGCGGCCCGCCTCGTGGAGGCGGGAGCGCGACCAGAACAGATCAGCCAGAAGGTGTACGAGGAGGCGCCCTTCGGCTATTTGAAGGCCGCCGGGGTCGCCCTGACCCGGGCCACACTCGACCCGGAGTTGAGCATGGTCTCCACGATCGTCACCCACGCGGACCTCGACGAGGCCGGTGTGGACTGGGGTGACATAGACAATCTGATCAACACCCTCCGGCTCGCCGAGGAGGCCGACATGGCAGCGTTGGCCAAGGTCCACGAGGACGGGCGGGTCAAGATGAGCCTTCGCTCCCGGGGTGGGACGGACGTCGGCGCCCTGGCCGCGGAGCTCGGCGGTGGCGGCCATCGTCTTGCCTCCGGGTTCACCTACGAGGGAGATCCGCTGGATGCTCTCGACGAAGTGCGCAAGAGAGTCGAGGCCCACCGATGACGAGTGGGTTCCTCGTCGTGGACAAGCCGAAAGGCATGACCTCGAACGGAGTCGTGGGCCGGGTCAAGGGGGCGACCGGGATCAAGAAGGTTGGCCATGCCGGGACCCTCGATCCTCTGGCCACAGGAGTGATGGTGATCGCGGTCGGCCCGGTGACCAGGCTCATCCGCTTCATCCAGGAACAGCCGAAGGAGTACCGGGCGACGGCGCAGTTCGGGGTGTCGACCGACACTCTCGACTCCGAAGGTGCCGTCCTTAGTCGGGATCCGATGGAATTCTCCGAAACAGAATTGGCGTCGGTGGCCGGCCGCTTCGTCGGGACCATCCTCCAGGTGCCCCCCATGGTCTCAGCCCTCAAACACCAGGGTCGTCGTCTCTACGAGCTGGCCCGGGAGGGCCAGGTGGTGGAACGCGAGGCGCGTCCGGTCGAGATCTACGAGCTCGAGATCCAGGGCGTCGGCTCCGGCCCCTATCCCGAGGTCGAGTTTCGAGTGGTCTGCGGCAAGGGGACCTACGTCCGCTCGCTGGCCGACGATCTGGCCGGCGCCCTAGGCGGCTCAGCCCATCTCACTGCTCTACGCCGCACGAGGATCGGGTCCCTCGATGTGGAGACCCATGGACTCGAGGTCGGCCGACTGGATGACTGGGAGTCCCGTCTTCTCGCCCCATCAGAGGCCCTCGGCGACCTGCCCGCGATCACGGTCAGCGAGGAGACGGCACGTGGTGTCTTCAACGGAGTGCGCTTTGTGGGCGGGGAGATGGTCAGCGCCCCCGAGGACACGGCGGTCCGGGTTCTCGATTCGTCCGGCGACCTGATCGCCGTCTATCGGAGGGTGGGGGAGCAGGCGAGACCCGAGGTGGTGCTGGCCTCGTGAAAGTCCTCGATGGCCCGCTGGCCGCGTGGGAGGCACAGGAACCGCCCACTGCCGTGACGATCGGGGTCTTCGACGGTGTCCATGTCGGTCATCGCGTGATCCTGGGCCGGCTCGGCGCGAGTCCGTATCCCAACACCGTGCTCACCTTCGACCCGCACCCGGCCGAAGTCCTGTCACCGGGCACGGATCCGCGTCTCATCACGACCATCGAGGAGCGAATCGCGCTTCTGGGGTCAGTTGGGGTCGACACGGTCGGCGTACTCGATCTCGCCGAGATCAGGCACCTCGATCCCGAGGAGTTCGTCTCACAGGTGCTGGTGGCCAAGCTGGGTGTCGGCCGCCTGATTGTCGGGTCCGACTTCCAGTTCGGTAAGAACCGAGCCGGTGACTGCGACTTCCTCAAATCGGCGGGTCAACGACACGGCTTCGAGGTCGAAGTGGTCGACCTGGTGGAGTCCGACGGCGTCATCTCCTCTTCGCGGATTCGACGGCTGATCGAGGAGGGTGATGTGGCCGCCGCGGCCACCCTGCTCGGATCCCGTTTCCTGCTCACCAATGTGGTGACCCGAGGGGACGGCCGGGGCGCGGGAATCGGGTTTCCCACAGCGAACTTGCTGCCTCCCGAGCGAAAGGTGGTCCCCGGAAACGGGGTATACGCTGCCTTCGCCCGGCTTGGATCTGACCTGTTTCCTGCGGCGGTGAATGTGGGGGTCAGACCGACGTTCGGGGGCACCGAGCTGCTGATCGAGGCCTTCATCCTCGATTTTGATCGTGATCTGTACGGCAAGTTGCTCACTGTCGAATTCGTAGAGCGTTTGCGGCCGGAACTGGAGTTCGAAAGCGTCGAGACCCTGATCGCGGCGATACACGACGATGTGGCCCGGGTCCGGGAGATCCTCAAGACCGCACCGGTGGCGACATGAGATGGAGCGGATGAGATGACCGGGGTTGCCGCGGGCAGGGTGGCTATCGCGGCCGGGCGGCCGGTGGTGGTCAAGGCCGGGTCGTCCAGTCTGGTTCTCGCCTCCGGCGAGTTGGATCCCGCCGGCCTGGAGCGGGCTGTCGCCCAGGTGGCTGATGCCCGCGGCGCCGGTTATCGCGCGCTCCTGGTCTCTTCGGGTGCTGTCGCCTCAGGCCTGCCCTCGCTGGGCCTCACCGGGCGCCCCACGGATGTTCCGGCCCTCCAGGCTGCCGCTGCCGTGGGCCAGGGGCTGCTCATGGAGCGATATGCCGCCCTGTTCAAGGCCCGGGGGCTGGTGGTGGGCCAGGTCCTTCTCACCAAGGACGTCCTCGCCAACCGCGCCCAATACCTGAACGCCCGCAACACTCTCGAGCGAATGCTCGCTTTGGGTGTGGTCCCGATCATCAACGAGAACGACACGGTCGTCTCCGACGAGCTTCGGCTCGGTGGCAACGACGAGTTGGCCGCAATCGTCTCTCACCTCGTCTCGGCGGGGATCCTCGTGATCCTCACGGATACCGATGGCATCTACTCGGGTGACCCTCGGACCATGGACGACGTCGAGTTGCTCTCGGCCGTTCACTCCGCCGACGCGACCTTGGATCACATTGTGGTTGGGGAGCCCGGGCCCCTCGGTTCCGGCGGCGCGGCGACCAAGGTCCTGGCGGCCCGGATGGCGGCATGGTCCGGAATCCCGACCGTGATTGCCGCCGCCAAGGACCGCCACGCGGTTACCCGCGCCGTGGCCGGCGAATCGGTCGGGACCTGGGTGACGCCGCACGAGTCGCGGCTGTCCGCCCGCAAGCTCTGGATCGCGTTCGGCCTCCCCGCCCAAGGGACGCTTGCGATCGACCCCGGGGCGACCACTGCCTTGCTCGAAGGAGGACGATCGCTCCTCGCCGTCGGGATCACGTCGGTAGAGGGGGACTTCGAGGCCGACTCAGCCGTCGACATAGCCGGGCCCGACGGAGAGGCCATCGGCAAGGGCCTGGTCGCGATGGCGTCGGCCGACGTCTTTCGCTCCCTCGGGAGGCATAGCTCCGAGGTCGGTGGAGTGGTAGTGCACCGGGACGACCTGGTTGTGCTGGCCGCCGGGAAAACCGTCGATAGGCTTGCCCGATGATCGAGGAAATCGGCCGTCGGGCGCGCGAGGCATCCTTCGACTTGCGCCAGTCGACCGGGGCGCAGCGAGAGACGGCCCTGATGGAGATGGCCGATGGCCTGACCCAAGCAGGATCGGCAGTCCTCGAGGCCAATGCCGGGGATATGGCGCAAGCCTCCGAAGAGGGGATAACCGGGGCCCTGGTCGATCGGCTCCGGCTCGACGAGGGCCGGATCGCGGCGATGGCAGAAGGACTCCGCAAAGTAGCGGCGTTGCCCGACCCGGTGGGTCTGGAAACCGGAGGCTGGTCTCTGTACAACGGGGTCCGGCTGCACCGGGTTCGGGTCCCGCTCGGAGTGGTAGCCGTGATCTATGAGGCCCGTCCCAATGTGACCGCCGACGCCGCCGGTCTCTGCATCAGATCGGGCAATGCGGTGATCCTGCGCGGCTCCTCCTTTGCCCTGCGCTCCAACCTCGCGATATCCGGGGCGGTGCGTGAGTCACTGACCAGAGCCGGTCTCCCCGCGGACGGTGTCCAACTGCTCGAGGACACGACCCGGGATGGGGCCAAGGCGTTGATGCAGGCAACCGAGTGGGTGGACCTGCTCGTGCCACGGGGAGGTCCGGGGCTCATCGCTGCGATCCAGGCCGACGCCACCGTGCCCACGGTCATCGACGGGGCCGGAAATTGTCATGTCTACGTGGACGCTTCCGCCGACCTGGACCTGGCGCTCGAGGTCGTGGTCAACTCGAAAGTGCAGCGCCCCGGCGTGTGCAACTCAGCCGAGACGCTCCTGGTCCACGAGGCCGTAGCCGACACCTTCGTGGAAGTGGCAGCCAAGACCCTGATGGCCGAAGGCGTCGAGCTTCGTGGCGACGAGCGCTCCCGTGAGTTGGTGCCGGACATGACCGCCGCGACCGGCGCCGATTGGGAGGTCGAGTTCCTCGATCTGATCATGGCGGTGCGGGTGGTGCCTGACATCGATACCGCGATCGAGCACGTGCGGCGATACGGGACAGGTCACACCGAGGCCATCATGACCGAGGACCGTGCCGCCGCCGACCGATTCGTCGCCGCCATCGACACCGCGGTGGTGGCGGTCAATGTGTCGACTCGATTCACCGACGGCGAGGAGTTCGGGTTCGGGGCCGAGATCGGCAACTCGACCCAAAAGCTCCATGTCCGGGGGCCAATGGGTCTCGAATCCCTTACCTCCGAACGCTACGTCCTCTATGGTGACGGCCAGGTTCGATAAACGGGGCATATGGGCGACACCGGACGGGTTGTAGCTACGAGAGGCGACACTGCTACAGTTCTGGCAGTTCCCCCGGATCAGATTCAGATTTAACGCGTAATGAAGACAGCTACAGAGATCGTCGCCGAGTACGGCACACACGAGAGCGATACCGGCTCTCCCGAAGTGCAAGTCGCCCTGCTCAGCGAGCGCATCAACCATTTGACCGAGCATCTCCGCGAGCACAAGCACGACCATCACAGTCGGCGTGGGCTCCTGATGATGGTCGGCAAGCGGCGTCGTCTCCTCGACTACCTGCGCAGGGAGGATGTCGAGCGATACCGAAGCCTCATCGCCAAGTTGGGACTGCGTCGCTGACACTGCTTTCGTGAGGGACGGACACCGTTCGTCACGGGATGGCTCCGATCAGAAGATCGGAGCCGAGACACACTGAGCCTGCCGGTTGTCAGTGGCGATGTCTCGGGTTGACCGAGGCATGACTACTGCCAACGGGTGCGGCTCCCATACACAAGGAGCACTTAGTGCCCGAAATCTCCGTAAAGGGGACCATCGGCGGCAAAGAGTTCGCCCTGAGCACCGGCAAGTTGGCCGGTCAGGCGGATGGCGCCGTGGTCGCCCGGCTTGGTGGGACCCAAATGTTGGTCACTGCCACAGCAAACAAGACGATGCGAGAGGGCATCGATTTCTTCCCTCTCACCGTCGACTTCGAGGAGCGGATGTACGCCGCCGGGAAGATCCCGGGGTCCTTCTTCCGCCGCGAGGGACGTCCCTCCGAGCAGGCCATCCTGACCTGCCGGCTCATCGACCGTCCCCTGCGCCCCTCGTTCCTCGATGGCTTCCGCTGTGAGACCCAGGTGGTCGTCACCAGCCTCGCGGTGGATCAGGAGAACCCCTATGACGTCGTCGCGCTGAACGGGGCGTCCGCTGCCCTGGGTGTCAGCCCGATCCCGTTCGACGGTCCCATTGGTGGGATCAGGGTCGCGCTGAAGAAGGGCGAGTGGGTTCCCTTCCCGACCCATGCCGATCTCGAGCAGTCGGTGTTCGAGCTGGTCGTGGCCGGTCGTCGCAATGCCGAGGGTGGCATCGACATCATGATGGTCGAGGCCGGGGCCACGCCCAACGGCCTGCGTCTCATCGCCGACGGTGATGCACCTTCGGACGAGGCGACTGTTGCCCGTGGGCTCGATGAGGCCAAGACCTACATCGGTGAGTCGATCGATCTCCAGAACGAGCTCTTCTCCAAAGTCGAGAAGACCGAGGTCGAGTGGCCGGTCGCTGTCGACTACACCGACGAGATCCGGGCCAGGGTCCAGGATGAGGCGGCTCCCAAGTTGGAGTCGGTGATCACCATCGCCGACAAGAAGGAGCGCAATCTCGCTCAGGACGCCGCCCAGGAAGAGACGATCAGCGCACTCGGCCTGGCCGAAGACGACTCCGATGGCTTGGCACAGGCGAAACGAGCGTTCAAGTCGGTCCTCAAGGACATGATGCGACGCCGTGTCGTGGAGGATGGCATTCGTCTCGACGGTCGCGGCGCGACCGACATCCGGGAAATCAGCGCCGAAGTCGGTGTGGTGAGCCGGACCCACGGGTCGGGCCTCTTCCAGAGGGGGGAGACCCAGGTTCTCAACCTGACCACCCTCGGGATGTTGAAGATGGAGCAGATGCTGGACACCCTCGGTCTCGAGGACTCCAAGCGGTACATGCACCATTACAACTTCCCACCGTTCTCGACCGGTGAGGCCGGGTTCATGCGTGGGCCCAAGCGCCGTGAGATCGGTCACGGGGCTCTCGCCGAGAAGGCGGTGTTGCCTGTGATCCCGACCGAGGAAGACTTCCCCTACGCCCTGCGTCTGGTGTCCGAGGTCCTTTCCTCCAACGGGTCGACCTCGATGGCTTCGGTGTGCGCATCGTCATTGTCGTTGATGGACGCCGGTGTCCCGATCTCGGCGCCCGTCGCCGGCATCGCAATGGGGCTCATCTACCGGGACGGCAAGTACGTCACCCTGACCGACATCCTCGGCGCCGAGGACGCGCTGGGCGACATGGACTTCAAGGTGGCCGGCACAAGAGACGTGATCACGGCTCTGCAGCTGGACACCAAGATCGAGGGACTCCCCTCGGAAGTCCTGGCGACGGCGCTGGATCAAGCCAAGGACGCCAGGCTGTTCATCCTGGACAAGATGGCCGAGGCAATAGCCGAGCCACGCACCGAGATGAACGAGTTCGCTCCGCGCATCGAGTCGGTGGAGATCCCCAAGGACAAGATCGGTGAAGTCATCGGGCCCAAGGGTGCGGTCATCCGCGAGCTCGAGGAAGTCACCGGCGCCGCTATCGAGATCGAAGAGACGGATGGCAAGGGCATCGTGAGGATCGCCTCCAACGACGGCTCGGCGCTCGCCGCGGCCAAGGAGAAGGTCATGCAGATCGCCTTCCCGCCCGAAGTGGAGATGGGCGCCGAATACGACGGCAAGGTGGTCAACATCACCAAGTTCGGCGCATTCGTCAACATCCTGCCCGGACGAGACGGATTGCTCCATATCTCCCGTCTCGACGGGTCGAAGCGCGTCGAGCGTGTCGAGGACTACCTGAACGACGGCCAGGAGCTGAAGGTCAGGGTCCGGGAGATCGACCGGGGGAAGGTCAGCCTCGAGCTGGTCGAGCCCCTTGAAGGCGCAACCTTGCCCGAGCCCGAGGCTCCCAGGCAGAACGGTGGCGACCGTCGTCGTGACGATGGCGGACGTGATCGTGACCGAGGTGGCCGAGGCCGGGACCGGGGCGACCGTGGTGGTCGGGACCGTGACCGGGATCGAAGTCGGGATCGGGACGCCGCGCCAAGTGGCGGAAGCGATCCCGTCCCTGCCGAGACCGGTGGCGACCGTCGTCGTGCCGCTCAGAGCTTCGACGAGGTGTTCGAAGAGATCAGCGAGAAATAGTTCTCTGTGTCGGTGTGAAGAGGGGCGGGCGACCCCCCTGCACCCCCCGCCCGGGGTGAGATCCACGCGTTCGGTCTGAATCGGGTTCTTGAGGTCAGGGCTATGCGGCGCGGTGACTCTTGTGCGGGGGGCGACACCCCTGCACCCCCGCCCAGGGTGAGGTCCACGCGTTCGGTCTGAATCGGGGTGGCCGGCTAAGTGGCGCGGTGACTCTTGTGCGGGGGGGGGCGACCCCCCTGCACCCCCCGCCCGGTGTGAGGGCTGATGGTCTCCTCTGAATCGGGTTCTTGAGGTCAGGGACGTCGATTCAACTGCGCCCCCTTCCCGGGGTGAGGTCCACGCGTTCGGTCTGAATCGGGTTCTTGAGCTCAGGGACGTCGATTCAACTGCGCCCCCTTCCCGGGGTGAGGGGCCATGCGTTTAGTTCTGAATCAGGGTTCTTCCGCGCCGGATGGCTCATAGACTCATTCCCAGCGTTTTCGGTCAGGGGAGGCTGGACGTGGCGGTTGAGACCCACGGAAC
>JBOGEV010000144.1:0-4076 GCA_050742015.1 Acidimicrobiia bacterium | reverse complement strand
GCAGCCAGAAGTTCGCCTACGACGTATGGGGCGACACGGTCAACATCGCAGCTCGCCTCGAGCAGACAGGAGTCGCGGGCCGGGTCCACGTCAGCGAGCAGACCAGGCGGCTGGCTGACGATGGGTTCGGCTTCGAGCCGAGGGAGCCGATGGAGCTGCGAGGAGTAGGCCTCATGACCACCTACTTCGTAATTGAAGGCTCAGCGGGCTCACGCTGGAACGGCGAGCTCGTCACTCGACCAGGAGCACCGCCTTCCCATTGACCCGGCGGTTGGCGAGGGCCTCGAACACGAAGTTGGCCTCGGACCAGCCTCTTTCCATCCCGATATGAGGGTGGAGGGTGCCGGATGACACCATCTCGGCCAGCAGGTGCAGGTCCTCGCCGAAGGTCGGTGGCTCCCCGCTCTCGTAGACGAAGAAGGCCTTGATCCCCGCTCCGGGATGTCCCCTGAAGTCAGAGAATGAGATCGATGCCGGGCTGTTCGACGAGTTCCCGTAGACCAGGATTTCACCGTCGGGGGCCACAAGCCGGAGTGCCCCTTCCAGAGATGGACCGCCAGCCGACTCCAGAATGAGATCGAAAGGGCCCTCCAGGTCGTCGAGCTGGTATACCACTGCTGTCGTACCCAGTTCCTCCAAACCCTGAGCGCGCGACGCATCGCCGGCGACTGCCGTGACCGACGCGTTGGCTCGCGCTGCCATCTCGACCGCGAACCTGCCCACGCCGCCGGCCGCGCCGATGATCAACACCCGCTTTCCGCTCAGATCGCCAGCTTCCCGGAGTAGGCGAAGCGCGGTCATCCCGGCGATCGGAAGAGTTGCCCCCTCGGAGAAGGACACCTGCGAGGCGAGCTTGGCGAGGTGGGAGGTGGGCACCGCGACCCGCTGCGCCCAACCTTCCTGTCCGGGCCAGGCGACCACCCGGGCCCCCTCCTTCGGTCCCGATCCGTCTTCAGCCGCACGGATCACGACACCGGCCACATCCTGGCCCGGCCGCCAGCCTTGGGGCCGGGCACTCATCAGACGCAACTCTCCTCGATTGACGGCAACGGCCCGGACCTCGACCAGCGCCTCCGACGAACCAGGGTCGGGCTCGGGAACTTCGGACAGGTCGACTTCGTAACCGCCTTCACCCCTATTGACCAGCGCTTTCAAGCTTCTCCTACCGACATGGGGATTGGAAGCTACTCAGTGAGCCACAACATGGGTGACCGGCACATCGATGGTTCGGCCGAGGCGGCTGATCAGGTTTGCCCCGAGCCATCTCGAGATGCCAGGAGGGAAAGTGGAGACGATGATCAGGTCGAAGTCATCGACCGCAAGGACGTCGATTATCGCCTCATATGGGTCGGGGTCCCCGATCCTGACCTCGGCCACTTCGACCCCCGCATTCTCAAGCATCTTGCGGGCGGTTTCGGCTCTCTCCTGAGCGATGGCGCGTGATTCGCCCTGGGTCCAGCTCGCGAGATGCTTCACCGGCGTGGCCGGCACCAGGACGACGACTTCGGCTCGGCCTTCCGTCGCCGCCGACTCGACGGCCGCGAGAAACTCGGCAGCTTCCGCCGTCTGATGTGCAACGGCAAGCACACGTGTCACAACACATCCGGGTCGAGAACGCAACGGTCGCGCTATCGCTGCCCAGTGTCAAGGGTTGGTTCGAATGTATCTCGCCGACTGTTGTCGACTCTTTCCGCATATGGAGAGGGTGGGGCAGCCGCGTCGTGGGACAACGTCCAGTATGGGCGCGAGGCTCATCGGCACATTGGGGCTGAGCCTCCTCATCGCCGTCGCCCTGGTCGTCTCGTCGGGAGTCGCCTCCCGGCTGGGGGTGCCCCAACAATGGCCCTGGCTGCTCACTGGTCTCCAGGTGCTCTCGCTGTGGGCGGCGGGGCGCCGTCGTTGGTGGGGATGGCTGCTCGGAGCAGCGGTCCAGCCGGCCTGGATCGCCTACGCAATACTCACCGGACAGCTCGGCTTCATCCCTGGCTGCGCCGTATCGGCAGTGGTGCAGATCTACAGCTTCGTCCGCACGCACCGGGCATCCGGAAAAGAGAGAAGCCCCGTCGACGTCTCCGCCTCCGGGGCTTCCCGGAGCGTCCCACGAATGAGACGCTCAGCCGGTCTCGTGATCCAGCCGTCTCCGACCTACGTGTCCGACCAGCACCTCCGAACATACACGATGAGTCCAGGCTTGTCACCGACGTAGCCCCAGTTTCCTCGCGAGGAGGTTTCGATGAACGTGATCCGGAGGCTGACGATGCTGCTGTCAGCTGGTCTGGTCGTCTCCGCTTGCGGGCCGATTGGGTCGGGGAACATCGTCGGCGAGTCGCGCCAGGTCGATGCCTTCGACAGCACCCAGATCTGAGGGAAGTGCCTCCGGTGGCGCCGACCTCACCATCCTCGGTGATCCGGCCAACCAGCGTGTCGAGGCCTCCGGTGGCGCCGAGGTCAGCAACGGCTGAATGAGCCGGCCCCCGCGCTCGGAGAGGGCAAGAAGTCGACGCCACTCAGAAGATGATCGACATGCAGGTCAGCCCGCCGTCGGCCGCCTGGAACTCCGAAACGTCGATAGCCACGATTTCGTGGCCGAGCTCCGAGACAACCTCAGCCGTGACCGGGGCGTTTGCCGTGACCGCGATCCTGCCCCCGCCGAGGGGCAGGGCACTGAACCTGTGCCGTTCCCCTTCGCTCTCGTAGACGACATGGAGACCATTCAGCCGCTCCTCGTCGACGGTTCCTCGTGTGACCACGACTGTCTCGTCGTCGATGGGGAGCACGGCCGATTTGAGATGGAGCACGTCGTGGACTTCGACCGCGATCAGCGCCAATCCCTGATGGGAAGCGACCGCGCGCAACTGGTCGATTCCTTCGGAGTTGGTCCGAGCCGAGCGTCCCACGTAGACGACTTCGCCCATCGTGAACACATCGCCTCCATCGAGGATCCCGGGTGCGGTGATCTCGGTCGTCGGGAATCGCGTGGCCAGGGCACGGGCCACCGGTGGAGTCTCGCCCTGGCGGGAGACCGCACTGGATCGTGCGATCACCGCCACCTGGCCGACCACCACCGCGGTGTCCTCGATGAAGACGCAGTCAGGATGGGCCTCGTCGCTTGGGACGACTTCGACATCGTGCCCCGCCACGTCGAGAGCCTGGCGGTAGCTCGCATGCTGGGCTCGAGCCAGCTCGACGTCGAGCTTCCGACGCCCATCTCGCACCAGCGCCTTGTGGAAGCTGTCCGGCACCAGGCGGATCAGAGCGGTTGGCGCCGGCATCTCGACGATCGTATTCGCCTGGGTCAGGACGCTTCGACAGCCCGGGCCAGATCGGCCATCGAGAAGAAGACGTGGTCCGGGGTGGGTGGTTCGTCCAGCGGAGCGGTCGCTCCCCATTCCCCACCGGTCGAAAGACGCTGTCTGTCGATCCACACCGTGTCCAGACCGGCCGCTTTGGCCGGGGCGTGATCGTGGAAGAGACTCTGCGCCACGTGGAGGATGGCATCGGGACCGATCCCGTGATCGGCTTCGAGATGCCGGAGCATGTAGTCGAAGTTGGCCGGGTCGGGTTTGTAAGAGCCGATGTCCTCGGCGGTGTATATGGCGTCGAAGTCGACACCCAGGCGGCGATTGGAGGCGGCGAAGCTGTCCCGGTCGACATTGGAGAGGATGACCAGCCGGAACCTCTCCTTCAGATCGGCCAACGCCCCCGCAGAGTCGGCGAAGGCGGGCCAGGTCGGGACCGACGTCCCGAATGCTCGGTCGAGGCCATCGGTGGTCGGCACGCCCAGGCTTCCGGCGAGATCGTGATGGACCTTGGCCAGTATCTCCGGGTAGCGAAGGCCGGGTTTCTCCCCTTCCTGGACCGCCTCCAGACGGCCGAACTCGGCAAGGGCGGCGGAACGTGTGACCTCGGTGTCGCCGGCCAGGAGCAATGGCTGGAGGGCGTCCCAGATCCCCGACTCCCAGTCGATCAACGTCCCGTAGCAGTCGAAGCTGAGGGCCTCGTAGTCGAGGAGGCGTCTCATGGCTCCAACTTGGCAGCCATCGAACCGGCGTCGGGCCCGATGTTTTCCTGTTGTT
>JBOGEV010000143.1:0-3213 GCA_050742015.1 Acidimicrobiia bacterium | reverse complement strand
GCCGAGTGTTGCTCAAACTCGACGTGCTCCGGGGCATCGAATCAGGCCGGATCGAGGCCGTCTATCGAAGATGGGCCCAGCCGCGGGTCAAGCCAGGCTCGACCATGCGTACCGCGGTGGGTGTGGTGGAGGTTCTGTCGGTCGAAGCCGTGGAAACGGGTTCGCTCACAGCCGCGGACGTCGCAGTGGCTGGTTTCGGCACCGTTGCCGAACTGGACTCGGCGGCGGGAAACCGCGGTGAGACCCTGTACCGGATCCCTCTCCGTCATGTCGGACCCGATCCCCGGATGGCACTTCGGGAGTCGCTACCGGACGAGCGCGAGCAGGCGGAGATCAGACGTCGGCTGGAGCGGCTCGATTCCGCCAGCAGTCATGGTCCCTGGACATGGCGGACTCTGAGGCTGATCGCCGACAATCCTGGGGTGCGAGCCGAGGACCTGGCCCACTCCGTGGGTCGGGAGAAGGCGCCTTTCAAGCTCGACGTTCGCAAGCTCAAGGAGATGGGTCTGACCGAGAGTCTCGAGACCGGTTACCGGATCTCACCGCGAGGGTGGGCTGCAATAAAAAATGCCCCCTAGGGCTTCTTGACCTGACCTGGAGCTGTGGCCGAGGGCGATTCGGCGGGCGGTCCAGGTCCCTGACCACCACCGTTCCCGGGTGGGTCCGGGTTGCCACTCTCGGGTGGGTCGGTGGTGCCGGATGGGTTGGCGTCGTTGCTCCCGGTTTCGTTCCCGTTGCCTGAGTTGCTCGAGGGGTCGGGACTTCCGTTCCCGTTCCCCGGAGCGGCGGAGTTTCCGTTGCCGTTTCCGTTCCCCGGAACGGCGGAGTTCCCGTCTCCGTTCCCCGGAGGGGCGGAGTTTCCGTTTCCGTTCCCCGGAGCGGTGGAGTTTCCGTTTCCGTTCCCCGTGTTCCCGTTGGTCCCGGCATCGTCCTCGGGCTGGTTGCCACCGCCTGGAGCCGGCTCGTCGGTGGGTTCTGTGACTTCGGTCTCGTCATCGGATGTGATGCCTCGGGCGATCTCGGCCACACCTTGTCCGAGCTCCCGTCCGTCCACCCCGATTCCTCGGCCAATGTTCTCGCTCAGGTAGTCGAGCAGGGCGGTGACCCCTTCGTCGATGGCCGGATCAACCGCTCCGTCCGTTTCCAGGTCCTCAATTGCGGCGTTCACTGCGGTCCGGGCTTGGGTGACGTCGTCGTCGGCCGCATCGAGAGCTTCGATGACATGCGTCAGGGCGTCCTGGGGCTGACCCTCTGCGACGAGCACTTGGGCCTCAGCGAGACGTTCCACAGACCGCCCGTCACCGATGCCGATGTTCTCGACCGCCCGGTCGAGCCAATAGAGCCCATGACCCGGTGCCGCGCCATCGGCAGCCACCGCCACCCCGGTGCTTCCCGCAACGAGGAGGACCGTGGTGAGCATGGCCGCAACCTGCGGGCGAAGACCGAGGGGGCGCCGGGCGCGTCGATCGCGAAAGGCGCTCGGGGCGGCGTTGGGAGCCTGAGCGACACGCACCTGGGCGACAGCCGCTGTGGCGAAACGTTCAACCGCATCCTCGGATGGAGTGAGCTTTTCATAGGCGCGCAGCATCTCCACGAATCCGGCCAGATCGGAGAGGCTCCCATTCTGGGCACGGCTTCCGGTGAGGAGACTCTCGATCGCGCGGTCGGAGATGGTTGCGTTGAACATCTCACCCATGTAATCGCCGGGACCTCTCATCGGGATACCCTCTCCAGGTCGAGATGCTCACGCAAGGCCAGCAGCCCGCGGCGTTGCGCAGCCTTGACTGCACCCACCCGCTTCCCGACCACCTCGGCCGTTTCCTCCAGGGTCAGATGTCCGATGATGCGGAGGGACAGGACGTCGCGTTGGATATCGGTCAGCTTCTCGAAGGCGACTTGCATCTCCCTTGTGACCAGGTGGCTGACGGCCTCGTCCTCCACATTGCCGCCGGCATGACCGGTCTCGAGATCGGTCAAAGACTTGGTGGCGGGTCGGCGTCCTCGAGCCCGTCGGGAGTCGATCAGACGGCGGTGGGCGATGACGAAGACCCAGGACCGAAAGGCGGCCTCGTCGCCCTCGAAACCCTGGATGTTCCTCGCTACCTGAAGGAAGGTCTCGGAAGTCAGGTCCTCCGGCTCGGATGCCCCGCGACTGGCCAGGTACCCGGTGACGGGGCCGGCCAGGCCCCGATACAGGGCTGCCCAGGCCCAATCGGCTCCCTGTTTGGCAGCTTGCAGCGTGCCCTCGAAGGTCTCTCCTATTGGCACGGGGACATTGTGGATTGTGGTTGAAGACATGATGTGACCGAACCTGCGACGAACCGAGTTCCCCGGGCCCACGGATCGTCCAAGAAAAGGTGTCTTCGTGCGTATCGGCAGCTAGGGGCCATTGGCTGAGCAATGATCGCTCACTTCGCGAATTCTGCGTAACCCTTCTTCGCATTCAGACGATTACGTGGTTGTGGCGTGACGGGGTGCTTTTAGGGGGATTTGTATGCGTGCTGAGAGAGCTGGCGTGAAAGACCGAGGTGCAAGCCTGGTCGAGTTCGCGCTGGTCGCGCCCCTCTTGTTTCTCCTTCTCTTCGGCGTCATCGAGTTCGCCCGACTCGCCCACGGCTTCACCACGGTCTGGACCGCCGCCCGTGAGGGCGCCCGGTACGCCACGACGGTGGGAGACACCGATGGCGTCAACGGACCCAACTACCTCGACTGCGATTCGATAGTCGAGACCGCTCTGAACAAGGTGGTCGGGATGACCCTGGGCACCAGCGACGTTCACGTCACGTACTCCGACCTCACCGGCACGCCTGTTGCGGACTGCGACCCTGCCACTCCACACCCCTTCCCCGCCCCTGCTGGGACCGTCGACATCGACAACGGCTTCACCATCGAGGTCGAGGTGACCGGCGAATTCGACGCCATAGTGCCCATCACCTCAGCCTTCCTCGACGGGATCACGCTCGATTCGACCCAGACCCGCTCCATCTTCAAGGGCGTTGTCGGTGAGTAGGCGACTGAGTCCCGACCGAGGAGCCGCTGCCGTGGAGATGGCTTTTGTCACGATGTTCCTCCTCGTCCTGCTCCTGGGCATCGTGGACGTGGGCCGGGCCATAGTCGCCAACATCTCGGTGCGCGACGCGGTCCAGGACGGCGCCTCTTACTTCGCCTACACGCGTGATGCCACCGCAGCCGAGGTCGAGGCCAGGGTCCGCG
>JBOGEV010000142.1:0-11199 GCA_050742015.1 Acidimicrobiia bacterium | reverse complement strand
GGGCTCCGTTGGCGAAGCGGAGCTGGAGCAGCGCCAGCATCTCCACTTCACCCGACTCTGCGTCATTGTCGAACATCGCCATCACCTCGACAGGATCGGAGTCGAGCAGGACTCTGAGGAAATCGAGCCCGTGCACTCCGACGTTGTGCACCGATCCGAGCCCGGCTATTTCGGGGTCCGACCGCCAGTTGTCGTAGTGCCGGGGGCCGGACGCGACCTGAAGCTGCACCATCTTCACTTCCCCGATGATGCCTTCGCCGATGAGACGACTCACGTCGCGGACCCACGGCAAATGACGATTGTGGAAGTTGATGCCCAACTTCACCCCTGCGTCGGCGCACGCCTCGAGGGCACGTTTGGCGTCGGCTGCGGTGATGGCCAGCGGTTTGTCGCACAGAACGTGTTTCCCGGCACCGGCCGCGGCGACCACCTGCTCGGGATGGAACACGTTCGGCGTGGCGATGAACACCGCCTCCACGTCGGAGTTGGCAAGCATCTCGTCGTAGTCGCTGTATCCGTGCCGGGCGCCGAATTCCCGTGTGAAGGCATCGGCCCGCCCCTGGTCCCGGCTCACAGCGGCCACCAAATCGCACGCGGGCTCGGCCACCATCGCCGGTGCGATGGTGCTTCTCACGATGTTCCCGAGCCCGATCACCCCCCAACCCAGAGTGTTGCCCATCACAGCCCCAGAAACGTGGTGGCGTTGGTGGACAAGATCGACTCCTTCTCACCGGCCGTGAGCTGGGGGAGTGACCTGACCCAGTTCACTGCGTCATGGAGCAGCATCGGGGCCGGGTAGTCGGTCCCGAGCACAACCCGGTCGATCCCGACGGCATCGATGAGAAAACGGAGGGCGGGCCCGCTGTAGGTGCAGCAGTCGTAGTGGAATCGGTCGAGGTACTCGCTCGGGGGAAGCCGTTGTGAGAAGCCGTCGTTCTGGCCGAAGGGCGGGATGAAGCCTTCACCGGAATCGCCTTCCAGCGCACCGGCCACCTTGTCCATCCTGGCGATCCCAAACGTGGTGTACCCGCCGCCGTGTGCCAGGTAGGGCTTGAGATCGGGGCAACGGTCGAGGATCCCCCCGAACACAAGGGTGGCGTAGACCAGGGCCCGCTCGGTGAGATTGCCCACCGCATTGCCCAGCTTGTACCGGCGGATCCGCTGATTGACCACCGTGTCACCGCCCTGGTGGAAGAAGACGATCGCGCCCAGCTCCTCGGCGGCGAGGAAGAAGGGGAAGAACTCCGGCTCGTCGTAGGTGCGCCCGGCGACGTGGTCGCTGATGATCACGCCTTCGAGACCGAGGACGGTCATCGCCCTCTCCATCTCGGCGATAGCCGAAGCCGGGTCCTGCATCGGAAGTGTGGCCAGGCCGGCGAAACGCGTCGGGTGCATCTCCACGATCTCACCGATCTCGTCGTTGCATTCGCGGGCGATCCGCTTGGTCATGTCCAGGTCGTTGCCGTATTGATAGAAGCCGACCGTCGGGGTTATCAGTTGCATGTCGACCCCGAGGTCGTCCATGTCGGCGAGACGCTCGCCCAGCGACTTGTCGAAGCCACCGAGGCCGAGCTCACCGGCGACCGCGTCCAGACCGTGCCACTCGCCGCGCTCCCGAATCGCCTTCTTGTAGCGCTCGGGGGTGACGTGGGCGTGCATGTCGATCACGGGCATCGGTTTACGCTCCTCCACGGTCATGCTCTCATCGGTGACCGGTTTGGTCACTCGATAGCCTGCATTATACATTTTGCCGGAAACCGACCTTCCGAGGAGATACCCGTGCCCGAACTGATGAAACACCGGCTGCAACAGGGAGAACGTCTGGTGGTTTTCGCCGTGGGGAGGATGTTCCATCACAACATCATTCACTACCTCGGGATGCGGGGTGACTTCGACGGGTTCTGGATCGACGTCGAGCATGGCGGGTTGACCACCCATGACATCGAGGTGGCAGCCACTGCCGGCATGGCCCACGGTCTCGACTGTTTCGTACGCGTCCCGCCCACCGATTACGCAACCGTCACCCGATGTTTCGAGAGCGGGGCAACCGGGGTGATGGCGGCCCAGATCAAAAGTGCCGCGCAGGCCGAGGAGTTCGTGCATTGGGCGAAGTTCGCTCCCCGGGGTCGGCGCGGGCTGAATCCCCTCGGGTATGACGGCGGGTTTGGCTCGGTCCCCCTCGCCGAGTTCGCCGAGCGGGCCAACAGGGACACCTTCGTTGCCGTCCAGATCGAGACGGCACAGGCGGTGGAGGAGGTCGACGGCATTGCCGCCATCGACGGGGTCGACCTGCTGTTTGTCGGCCCCTCCGACCTCAGTCAGGCCGTTGGTGTGATCGGGGACTTCATGGGTGAGCCGTCGATCGAGGCCGTCGACAAGGTGGCGGCTGCCTGCCGCGCCCACGGGAAGCAATGGGGGGCGGTCACTCCTTCTCCGGCGTACGCATCGATGCTCATCGACAAGGGGTGCACCCTGATCTCCGTCACCAACGACGTCAAGCTGGTGACGACCGGCCTGGAGGCGATCAAGGAGACCTACGCCAGCCTGTGGTAACCGCCCTCAGGTGGCTCGAGCGTCGAGCTCGTAGGCGTCCAGGGGCAGGTTGATGTGACCGTGCTGGATATTGGTAGCCGTCTCGATGTTCCCGGTGGAATACGCCTCGAGCAGGGCGAAGTGGTCGGCGATCGCCCGCCTCCTGATCTCGGGATGGAGACGCTGCGCCTGGGCGACGAACACTCCGCCGGCCTCCTCCAGGGCCAGGAGCACGCTGCTCAGCCGGCGGGTCTTGGTCGCCTTGTGGAAGATCGAGTGGAACCTGATGTTGGTCTGCACCCAGGTCCCGAGGTCGTCTTCCTCCGAGAGTTGCTTTGCCACCGTCTGGGCCTCACTCAGCTCTTCGGGAGTGATGCCGGCCATCGCCCTGGCGATCGCCACCGGCTCCAAGGCCCGACGCATCTCGACGATCTCGACCATCTCGTCCCAATCCGGCTTGCGCACGGTGCCGATGCGATGACTGTCGAGCGTGATCAGTCCCTCGCTGGACAGATCGCGCATCGCCTCCCGAACCGGGGTCGTGCTCACCTCGAGTTGGGTGGCGATGTCGGTTTGGACCAGACGTGAGCCCCCGGGGAGGTCCCCACGCAGGATGGCGGTGCGAAGAGCGTCGCGGACCAGGTCGACGGCCGTGACCCGGCGAGAGGTCGACATGTCGAGACGCAGTCTTTTCTCCGTGGCCATCCGATCCCCAAACGGTCGCAACTCGTT
Source organism: Acidimicrobiia bacterium (assembly GCA_050742015.1). Taxonomy (GTDB): domain Bacteria; phylum Actinomycetota; class Acidimicrobiia; order Spongiisociales; family ZC4RG35; genus JARDZU01. The sequence goes on along the minus strand of JBOGEV010000142.1, from coordinate 7,935 downwards.
GCGCTGACGCCCCGGCGTCACCGCGTTATGTAGTATACCGAATATAGAGAGTCGATCGGGTTCGATTCGTAGGGCCCGCCGAACGGTCATGAGGAGCCGATGATCGCCAGATACGCCAAAGGGCCGTTTGCCGTCGACTGGGAGGACCGGTACGACTTCGCCGTCTTGCGCCGGCAGCGGGTGGAGAAGGCACATGCTGCCTTGGCCGACTCGGACGCCGACGCCGTCCTGGTCTGGAAGGACGAGAACGTCCGCTATCTCACCGCGTTGCGGGCGCAACTGATCGCCGGGAAGACGACGTCACTCAACGGTGCCCTGCTCACCGCCGACGACGACCCGGTGCTGCTGGGCTCGGGCGGCGAAATCGACAAGGCCCGTTTCGGGATGAGCTGGATCGGTGAGGCCCATGCCGTTCCCATCATGGAACAGCGGGAGTTGGTCGACGGATTCGTCACCGACATCCTGACCCCGCTGCTCGACTCCCGCGGTCTAACCAGCGGGCGGATCGCGGTGGACCAGGCGAACATCTCGTTCATCGACTCGATGCGGGCACATCTCCCCGACCTGGAGCTGGTCGACGGCGACACGGTGATGCAACAGGCGCGCTGGATCAAGACCGACCTCGAGGTGTCGGTCATCGAGGAGGCATGTGCCATCGGGGACTCGGTGACCCAGCGGGCGCTCGACGAGACCAGGGCCGGGCGCCGGGAGCTGGACGTGGCCGCCGATGCCATGCAAACCCTGTTCCAGTTGGGCGGCGAGATGGCCCACGTCATCACTCCGTTCGTTGCCACCGGGGAGCACATGTCCCCGCCGCACCGGCTGGCCACGGACAAGATCATCCGGAATCAGGACCTGTGCTTCATCGACATCGGTGCCATGTGGAACGGATACTTCGCCGACATCGGGCGGACCACGATCGTGGGCAAGCCCTCCCGAGAGCAACAGGACATCTACACCGCGGTCTATGAAGGTCTCATGGCCGGGATGGACAAGATGCGCCCGGGCAACACCAATCAGGACTGTGCCGACGCCATCATCGCCAAGATCGGGGAGCATGGGCTGGCGGACCATCTGTTCAGCCTGTTCATCGGGCATGGGATCGGGATGGGGGCCAACGAGCCCCCGTACATCGGCGAGACCCTGCCCGGGGCCACCACCTATGAGTTCCAGCCCAACATGGTGTTCGCCGTCGAGCCACTGGTATGGGTTCCCAACGTCCGCGGCGGCGGGGGAGTGCGCCTCGAGGACATGGTGCTGATCACCGAAGAGGACCCCCACCTGCTGTCGCGGGTGGAGTACGAGGAGCGGTTGCTGGTCTAGGACCCGTTCTGGCGGAGCCTATCCGAGCGCCTCGATCACCTGGTCCACGATCATCCGCGCCACCCGGTCCACCGATTCGTGGGTGTTTCCCGCCACGTGAGGGGTCAGGATCAGGTTGGGGAGACCGGTAAAGGTCGCGGCCGGCTCGGGTCCCAGCGGCTCCGACTCGAAAACGTCGAGGGCTGCGCCGGCGATCTCCTCACGCCGCAGAGCTGAGGCGAGTGCGGCCTCGTCGACGATGCCCCCGCGCGAGGTGTTGATCAGGATCGCGGTCGGCTTCATATGCTCCAACGCGGCGCCGTCGACCAGGTTCCTGGTCCGGTCGTTGAGCGGGACATGGACGCTGATCACGTCGGAGTCGGTGAGGAGGTTCGCCAGGTCCGTCCTCCCAACGGTGCTCCAGGCCGGGTCGTCGTTGGCCAGAAACGGATCGTGGGCAACGATCGTCATCCCGAGACCTGCGGCGCGGGTGGCGACCTGGCGGGCGATCGAGCCCAGGCCGATCAGACCGAGGGTCTTGCCCGACAGCTCACGACCGAAGGCGTGGCCCTGGCGCGGCCACGCTCCGGCGATCATCGACGGGGTCATCCCGTAGACACCCCGGACCAAGACCAGCATGGCCCCGATCACGTATTCGGCCACCGACACCGCATTGGCCCCGACGGCGGGGAGGACAGTCACCGCCGCCCGGTCACAGACCTCCAGGTCGATGTTGTCCAGACCCACCCCGAGCCGGCCCACCACCCGCATGCGTGGGGCGGCGCCGACCAGCTCGTCATCGACCCGGGTCCGGTTGCGGATGAACACCGCTTCCGCGTTCGCGAGCTCGGCGAGTAGGCGGGCCCGGTCTCCGTGGAGGTCGGGGTCGTAGACGACGTCGTAGCGGGAGCGAAGCAGGTCGAGGTAAACGTCCGGGAGATACTCCGAGACGACGACCTTGGTCATCGATCGGTTCGGGTGTCGAGACCGATGATGGCCCGAGCCTCGGCCGGAGTAGCGATCTCCCTGCCGTGCTCGGCGGCGATGCGGACGATCTTGTCCACGAGGCGGGCGTTGCTCCCTGCCAGTTCGCCTGGTGACAGATAGGGGTTGTCCTCGGAACCGACCCGCACGTGCCCGCCGAGGCCGATGACCATCGAGAGCAGCTTCCACTGCTGGGTCGGGCTCATCACGCTCACGTTGTAGTTGACGAAGTCGGGGAGGAGGTCGGTCATGAACAGGAGAGCGGCCTCGGTGGGCGGGGTCCACGACCCGCCTGCCCAGTCAATGAACACGGTGGCCCACAGGGGTTCGGCGAGCAGCCCCTCCGAGTGGAGCTTGTTCAGGTTCCACACCGCTCCGGAGTGGAACACCTCGATCTCGGGCTTGACGTTGTGCTTGGGGAGCTCCCTGGCGTAGTCGCGCAGCTCGTCGAGGGGATGCAATGAGTAGATGGCGTTCGGCGGGTAGTCGGGGTCGGGCTGGAAGTACTCGTCGTGGGCGTTGAAGGCGACCGACATCATCTCCGCACCCAGGGCGAACAGCGGCAACCGGTCTTCGAACCGTGCGCCGGCGATCCCGTACTGAACGATCGTGTCCCGCTCGGAGCGAATCCCCTCGGTGATCTCGGCCCAACCCTCGACATCGAGCCGGCTCAGCTTCCGGCCATCGGCCTGCAGCTCCGCTTCCAGCTTGCGCACCCCATGCAGATGGGAGATGGCGGCTCCGGCGTCGACGCAGCGTATGTATTCCTCGGCGATGACCCGGGTGTTCTCCCGGGTCGGTGCAGGGCAGTGGGGGTTTGACGGGTATGAGACCGACGAGTCGCAGGCGGCGGTGATGATCAGCTTGTCCATGCGTGTCTCCTCGAGGTTGGTCCCCGCTACTTCCCCGACCCGGTGACCAGTCCGGCCACGACATATTTCTCTACTCGGGTGTAGATCAGGATGAAGGGGAGGACGGTGAGCAGGGTGAAGGCGGCCTCGCCTGGGAAGTTGGCGATTCCTTCGATCCCCTGCATCAGGTAGAGCTCGAAGGGCAGGGTGCGCCGTCCCGGGGTGCTGGTCAGGACGAGGACGAGGGTGAACTCGTTCCAGGCCTCGCGGAAGGCGAGCACTCCGATGGTGATCATGGCGGGCGCGGCGAGTGGGGCGACGATGTAGCGGAGCCGGCCCCACAGTGAGGCGCCATCGACGTTGGCGGCTTCTTCGATCTCACGTGGGATCTGTTGGAAGAAGCCGACCATCAGCCATACGGCGAGCGGGAGCAGCATCCCGGTGTAGACGATGACCAGGGTCAGCCTCTTGTCCAGCATCCCGGTGGCGACGGCGAGCCGGTAGATGGGGACCATGATCCCGAGGCTGGGGACCAGTCGGGGGAGCAGGGTGAACAGGAGCAGGAGGTGCCGCCCCCGGAAGTTGAACCTGGCGAAGGCGTATGCGGCGGGCACTCCGATGACGAGTGTGAGCAGGGTGGTGCCTACTCCGACGATCACGCTGTTGAGGAACGAGGTGGTGAAGCTCTCGCTGGCGAGGACTTCGCGGTAGGCGTCGAAGTTGGGATTGGCCGGGATCAGACTCGGGTTGGCGAACACCTCGGCCCGATCCTTGAACGAGACCGACAGCGTGACCAGGAACGGAGCGACGGTCCAGACCACCAGGGCGATCAAGGGCAGGGTGAGCAGGGCCTGTCTGAGGCCGCGGGTGAACCTGGCCCCGGCCGGGCGGCGTCGCTCCGGTGGTTGACCGGTCACTGCCCGGGCGGCGTCGGCGGTGGTTTGGGCGAAGTCGGTCATTCCGCGTACTCGTATCGACGGCCGATCGCCACGTAAGCGAGGGTCAGTACGGCATTGAGAATCAGGATGAAGGTGGCGATGGCCAGCGCCGCTTCGAACTCGAGGCTGCGGAAGGCCACGGTGTACATCTCCATGGCCAGGGTCTGGGTGGCCAATAGCGGGCCTCCGCCGGTGAGGGCCAGGACCACACCGAGACCGGTGAGTGTGGAATAGGAGAGCCAGACGGTGCTGATCAGGATCTGGGGGGCCAGAAGCGGGATGGTGAGATGTCGTGCCCTGGTCCACCCCGTGGCCCCATCGACCAGTGCGGCGTCGAGATACGACTTGTCCACCGTGAGCAGACCGCCCAAGAGGACCAGGATGGTCAAGGGAAGATCGGTCCACACCTGCGTGAAGATCACCACCACCATGGCCAGAGCAGGGTCGGCCAGCCAGGACGGGCCGTCGAGACCGAAGAACTCGATCACCTGATTCAACAAGCCGAATTGGCTGTTGAACAAGAGCCGGAACATGACCGCAGCCGCGACGTTGGAGATGATGTAGGGGGCCACCGTGACCGCACGCAGGAATCGGAGCTTGCCTACCACCCGGAACAGGGCAAAGGCGAAGAACAACCCGAGCACCGTCCCCAAGATCAACGAACCGAAAGTGAAGACCGCCGTCCGGTTCAACGCATGCCAGAAGGTGGGAGCGTCGAACATCGCCACGTAGTTCTCGAGACCAACCCACTCCAGCGGGGCGCCCAGGGTCTCCCTGGTGTACAGGCTCTGCCAGACCCCGTAGAGGACCGGGAAACCAAGGATCGCGGCGACCAGGAGGATGGCGGGGAGACTGAACAGGTAAGGGGTGGCCTTGCTCTGGCCGAGCACCACATTCCGGTCGGGTCCCCTCGAATCACCGCGTCGACGCGATCGTCTCCCATCTCTCTTGCTGGTGATCGTCGTCGCCGTCATCTAATCGCTACAGACTCGCTCCTGTATTGAAACAGCGCACCCGTGAGCTCGTCACGGGTGCGCTTGTCTCTTTGTCGGCAGATTCTCTTATTCGTTGGTGGCGTCGAGCAGTGGCTGGTATTCGGCCGCGAGGTCTTCGGCGGTCTTGTCGGTCCCGACCACGATCTCGCCGAACATCTGCTCCAGGATCCCTTCCACGTCCCCGGCATTGGGCCCGGTTGGTGTCGGGGTGCTTCCCAGGTATGCAGCCTTGAGGTCCTCATCGAAGAACGGCCAGATCTCGACGAGCCTGGGGTCGTTGATCGCCTCGGTCTGACGCATCGGCACCGAGCCGTTGCCGGCCGCCTCGATCAGGTTGTCGGTCTCCGCGATGTATCGCAGGATCAAAGCAGCCTCGTCGGGATGTTCCGTTCCTTCGACTACCGCCCAGGTGCGGGCTGCGGATAGGGCGACGCCGTCGGCGCCTCCGCCTGCCTGTGACAGTGGCACCGGGGTCAGACCCCACTGGTCGGGATAGACGAATCCCTGGTCGGGTAGGTCGAAGTCGGCAGCCGTGGTGAACCCGTCGAGGATCAACCCTGCGTTGCCGGAGACGAAGGCACCTCGAGCCTCGTCCTCACCCCAGGCAATCGCATCCGGGGGCAGCAGCTCTTCGTTGGCCGCCTGGAGGAAGAAGTTGATGGTGTAGAGACCTCCTTCCGATGTCAGGTCGGGAACCGGCCCCTCGAAAGGCGCTCCGGCGGCGGCCAGGACCGTCTTCAAAGTGGTCACGCCATCGCCGGCCCGAGCCTGAACGGTGAAGGGAATCGAGTCCGGCCTCGCGGTCTTCATGGCGCGCATGGCCTCGAGCACAGCGTCGAGTGAGTCGAAGGGAACGGTCACCCCCGCCTCCTCGAACCACTCGACGTTGTAGTAGAGGATGTCGAAGTTGGCGGTGATCGACGCCCCGTGCTTGACCCCGTCGATGGCAGTCTCGTCCCAGACCAATGGCAGCAATGTCCCGTACTGGTCAGGGTCCTCTTCCTCCCACTGGGCCGCGATCTCGTCGTGGGGGCCGACCAACCCCGCCTCGGCGTAGTTCTGGATGAGGAACGCGTCCTCGGCGCCGAGGATGTCGGGCAATGGCTGACCGGCATCCCGCATCCGCAGGAACTGCTGGAGGATGTCGTCGTTGGCCTGGAGGTTCCATTCCACGGCGACTCCGGTCTCGGCGGTGAAGGTCTCGAAGTTGTCGGGCGGGATGTAGTAGTCACGGGTAACCCAGACATTCAGAGTGACACCTTCGCCGCCTCCTGTCGTCGTGTCGGTGCCGCCGCCGGTTGTGGTGTCGGTGCCTCCACCTGTGGTGGTTTCGGTGCCGCCGGCCGTGGTCGTCGTGTCGCCGCCTTCGGTGCCACAGGCCGTCACCACCAGCCCGAGCACCAGCAGAAGGGCGTATATTCGCTGGCGTTTTCGATTAGAGATCATTGACTCTCCTCCAGTGTTGTAGCCCGGGTCCCGCACTCCGGAGCGGTGAGGACCGCACCAGTCCTGTACAATGCAAAATACCTACTATTGAGAGAACGGTCAACCGGAGGGGGTGACAGACATGGAACGGGTTCGAGTGGCTTCGATCGGGTTGGGCTGGTGGGGCGGGATGCTGGCTGCGAAGGCCGAGGAGTCCGGGCTGGAAATCGTCTCCGCCTTCGCTCGAAGCCAGGAGCACCGTGATCAGTTCGTGGCCGACCACGGTGGCACCGCAGCCGACAGCCTGGAGGGTCTGCTCGCCGATTCGGAGCTGGAAGCCGTTTTGATCGCCACCTCTCACTCCTCGCATGCTGACCTCGTGGTCCGGGCCGCAGCCGCCGGCAAGCATGTCTTCGTCGAGAAGCCACTCACCTTGACCGTCGCCGAGGCGAAGCGAGCGATCCGGGCCGCCGAGGAGGCCGGAGTCGTCCTCCAGGTCGGTCACAACCGAAGACGTCAGCCGGCCAACCGCAAGCTGAAGGAGATGGTCGACTCGGGCGGTTTGGGAACCATCCAGTACGCCGAGGCCAACCTGTCCAACCCGCGCGGGCTCAATCCGCGCACCGGCTGGCGGGGCGATCCGGCGGAGAGCCCGGCCGGGGGGATGACGGGGCTCGGAGTCCACATGGCCGACAACCTGACCTACCTCCTTGGCCCGGCGTCCCGGGTGGCGGCGTTCAGCAAGAAGGTGCTCGAGATCGGAACACTCGACAACGCCACCACGGCAACACTCGAGTTCCAAAGTGGGCCCCTGGCCTTTCTCGGGACGTCGACCGCGATCCCCGACATCGCCCGGACCGCGGTCTGGGGCACCGAGGCCGCGGCCTGGAACGAACTCGATGGCGAGCGGTTCTATGTCCAGCGCACGGGGGACAACGACCGGACCCAGGAGCCGGTGGAGACCTTGGACACGGTCAAGGACGAGCTCGAGGAGTTCGCCCGCAACATCCGGACCGGCACCCGCCCGGAAACCGGCGGCCCCGAGGCCCTGGAAGCAGTAGCGATCCTCGAAGGCATCGTCGAAAGCGCCACCACGGGTCGGATCGTCGACCTCGACGAGGTGCGAGCGCGTACCTGAGGTACGTGGAGCCATATATGGCGCTAGACGGACAAAGAAGCTCCTCCAGCTTCCTCTCCCCTTTTCTCTGTTCCCGTAGCGCCGCTATTGGCGCTACCTACCTCAGGTAAGCGACCCCCGGTAATCTGCTCGGGACTACCCGGCGTTGGACGTGAAACGTAGAACGTAGAACGCATTGGGGGGTGGTGTAACCGGTAGCACGGCAGGTTTTGGTCCTGTAAGAGCGGGTTCGAGTCCTGCCCCCCCAGCTCACCAACCGAGAGGTGCCTGTTTGCCGACACATGTCGTCGTCCTCGCCGCCG
>JBOGEV010000141.1:0-3688 GCA_050742015.1 Acidimicrobiia bacterium | reverse complement strand
GATGAGCAAGCTCCAGCGCCGGGCCTTCGGGGACGCGGATGACGTGCGGGAGGTCCCCTTCGGTCGCCTGGAGACCTATGACCTGGGCGAAATGCGGATCGGGCGCTCGATCCTGGAGCCGGGCTGGCGCTGGAGCGAGTCGATCAAGCCGATCGCAGGTACAGAATGGTGCGAGTACCGCCACATCGGCATCTGCGTATCGGGCCGCTGCCAGATCCAGTTGCGCGAGGGCGCTCAGATGATTGTCGAGGCGGGCCAGTTCTATGAGATTCCGCCCGGTCACGATTCGTGGGTGGTCGGGGACGACCCCTGGGTGACCATCGACTGGAATCCGAGCACGGCATTCGTCCAAACCGAAGGAGGTGGGTTCGACCGCTCTGTGGCGACCCTGATCATGACCGACATCGTCGGTTCCACGAGTCTTGCGCTCGATCTGGGAGATGGACGCTGGCGTGACCTCCTGTCCCGACACGACCGAGTGGTGCGGGATCAGCTCGACCGCTTCCGTGGCCGCGAGGTGACGACGACCGGCGATGGGTTCGTGGCCACCTTCAATGGTGCGGAGCGGGCGGTCCGAGCAGCCCAGGAGATCAACCGGGCGCTGAGGGGCATCGGCCTGGAGATTCGAGCAGCGCTCCATAGCGGCGACATCGAGTGGGAAGGTGACAATGTCCGCGGCCTCAATGTTCATATCGCGGCGCGGATCCTGGCGCTCGCGGGGCCCGGCGAGGTGTATGCCTCGTGGGCAACACGTGAGCTACTCGCCGATTCGCCGATCAGCTTCGTCGACCGAGGGCTCCACGAACTGAAGGGCGTGCCAAATCCCAGACGCGTCTACCTCGTCGCACCGTCGCCCTGAGACTCCCCAATGCCGCCTCCCATCACGACTCGAGTGATGGCTGCAGACTCTCGGCCCCCGCCCTGCCCTCACGAAGCCGTGCTCGCCGGGTGCTGATCAGGGCGGCCAGGGCCAATCCGACTGCAAGGCCGGAGACAAGAGGCAACCACAACCGTTCCGCGTCCGACTCGACTGTCACCACCGTCGGCGGGGCAGCCTCTGCGGCCGGCCCATGCTCCTCGAGACTGTGCCGCAATGTCGCCTGAGCGGCGCTCAAGTTCCCGATCGCCTGGGTCTGACGGTCGATGGCCTCGGTCACCGCGACGTCGTCCTCGGCCAGCGCCTGCTTGATCTCGGTAAGCCCCAAGCCAGACGAGACCGGTCCCGGCGTGGCCTCCCCGACCACGAGCACCCCGGCCATCCCCTCACCGCCCGAAGTGCCATGCAGGGTGCAGAACACCTCGAACACGCCTGGCTCGTCGATGGTCAGCTCGAAACTGTCGCCAGGAAGGACCTCACCACTGTCGAAGGACCCATCCACCGCGGTGAAAGTGTGAGGCATAGCACCGTCGTTGCTGATGGTGAGGGTGGTGGCGGCCGGAGCGAAATGAGCCGTGCCGCTGAAACAGGAGTCCAGCATGACCACCGTGGTCCCGGTGGCAAACCCGGGGCAGATCGAACTGCCGCCGAATCCCCCGGCCGATGCCACCCCGGGAAGCATCATCAGCAGACCAACAGCCACCAGCAGCCTTCTCATCCGAGCACCTCCATGCGAACTGTCGGGATTGGAGACGCACCTCGGCCGCTGATGGTTCACTGAAAGAAGCCGAATGGAGCGGTGAACGATCCGGACGTTGGGGTCGTCGTTATGGAGAGGACTTCTTGATCGAGGAGATCGATGACCGCGCGGATGTGCCCGAGGGCCGTAGTTTCGCTGTCCCCCGGGAGAAGGGTGGGCCTTGTACGAGCCCGATCCCGCGTTGATCCGTGCCGCGAGCGGAGGCGACACCGCCGCCTTCGAGGAGCTGGTGCGAGCCTATCAAGCCCACGTCTGGCGTTTCCTGCGCCATCTCCTCGGGGACGCGGCATTGGCCGAGGACGTCACACAGGAGACATTTGTCCGGGTCTATCGCAAGCTGGAGACCTTCCGCTTCCGCTCCAAGTTCTCCACCTGGGTCTTCTCGGTGGCACGGAATGCAGGAATCGACGCCCTCCGCTCCCGGCGCCGACGCGAGCACCTGGTTACCGTCCTCGCCCCGCGGGCCCACGACGTCGACTCGGGCGGAGAGCTCGGCTTCGAGATCGAGAGCGCTCTGCAGAGTCTCAACCCCAAGCTGCGCGAGGCGTTCGTCCTGATCGAGGCATTGGGGCTCAGCTACCGGGAGGCCGGTCTGACCCTCGGCGTCCCGGAAGGAACCGTCAAGAGCCGGGTGTTCCATGCCCGGGAACAACTCGTGTCCTGGATGAGCGCCGGGGAGTTGTAGCCCGTGGCTCATAACCGGCTCCGTGAGACCCTCTCCCGCTATTTCGACGGTGACTTGCCCCCCGGCGAGCACGCCGAGATCGAAAAGCTTCTTGCCTCATCCGAGGAGGCCCGGGACTTCCTGGCCCGGGCGGATCAGCTCCGAATTCGGCTTCGGGACGAAACGGCCGAGGCCGCTCCCGACCTCACCACACGGGTCCTGGCCGCTATCGAAGGCGGCCGGGACCGACGTCGACCTGCCCGAAAGCTGCGGGTCGCCGCCGCCTTCGTCGCCGGTGTCTTCGGCGGAGTCGTCTTCATCGGGCTCGCCCTCCGTCAACCCACACCCGTTGCCGTCGCCGACATCCCCGAACAGGTGCTCGCGGCCCAGAGCCAAGTGGCGTCGGTCACCGCCAACCTGCAGGTGGTGGAGCGGGGTTGGCACCCTGACGTCACGGAGCGGACCTTCACCGGGTCGATCTCATATCGGGCTCCTGAGTCGCTGTGGATCGATATCGAGGACGTCACCGAATACCCGTCGAGCTCCTGGGTGCCAAATCACAGCACCTACGTGGTGGACGAGGACCTGGCCTGGAGCAGCTCGGTGGCGGGTTGCCCGACCGAGGCACTCCCTTCCTGTACACCGGCTCTCCCCCGGTCATCAGTGGTGCACAATCGGGAGCCGTTCCCGGACGCCGCCCCGGCCCCGCTCGATCTCATCGTCCCTGTTGCCGGGTTCACCAGGGCCGAGGAACCCGAGATCCTCGGTTACGAGACCATAGACCAGCGCCTCGCGGTCGGGGTGGAGGTGACCGCGGCCCAGGTGGCGGCTCTGCTCGACGGTCTCACCGGGGTCGGGAACTGGCGTCAGGTGCACCCAACCGATCGCGTCGAGCTCTGGCTCGATCGGGACGCCATGGTCCCATTGGCGGTCACCGTCTACCCCGCCCACACATCCGATCGGGCGTTGTGGGCGGTGCGCCACGGCTATCAGGACTCGCTCGACGTGGCCATCATCGAAATCCTCTGGTCCGATGTCTCTCTCAACCAGACGACGGCCGAGTTCCCATCGCCGCCCCAGAGCAGCACCGGGGCCGATTCCGGGTTCGTGGACGGAACTCCGTCCGACCTGCAGACGGTCACGCCCGGTCGCCTCCCGGCGGGTATGTCCCTCCATCGAAGCGGTACCGTGACCACCGGGGCCGGGACTGAGGTGAACGTCGCCAGTTGGAGTGATGGGCGTAGCTGGCTCAAGCTGCGCTGGACCCGGGATTGGGAGATGAACCGGTTGTTCGGTGATCTCGGGGCCCCGGTACGCCAGGAGGTCGCCGGCTCCGGCGTCGCCTATGTCAACGAGCGCGGAGACCGGATCGGGGTCCACGGCGACG
>JBOGEV010000140.1:0-19641 GCA_050742015.1 Acidimicrobiia bacterium | reverse complement strand
CACTGGACTCCAGGAACTGCTCGGCACGGAACGGGCAGACACGATCATGTCCCATCTACCGGCACACGAGATCACCGAGCTCGCCACCAAGGACGACATCGACCGTCTCGAGGACCGGTTCGACCGTATCGAGGGCCGGTTCGACTGGTTGGAGGCGCGGGTCGACGGTGGGCTCGAATCCGTCAACAAGCGGCTCGACGACGGGCTTGCAGCCGTCAACCAGAGACTCGACCGGTTCTTTCTCACCCAGTCGGTCGGTCTGATCGCCATGGTCGGCACCCTGATCGCCGCCCTGTTGCTCTGACGGGGTCCGTCCCGGGGAACATTCCCCTTTCTTTGAGCGTTGATTCAAATTAGAGTCATCACTCAAAGGTCAGGAAGGGAGATATGGCGAGCCACTACCGGTCGAATCTCCGAGACCTCGAGTTCAATCTCTTCGAGGTCAACCGGATTCAGGACTACCTGGGCACGGGGCCCTGGCCCGACGTCGACGAGGCAACGGCCCGCGACATCCTCATCGAGATCGAGCGTCTGGCCCGTGAGGACTTCGCCGCTTCCTATGTCGACCAAGACCGCATCCCTCTCGTCCTCGAGGACGGCGAGGTCCATCTTCCCGACTCGGTGAAGGCCGGAGTTCGGGCCTACAAGGACGGTGGCTGGGACCGTCTCGCTGTTTCCTCGGAGATGGGCGGGATGCCCGTCCCCCCGAGCCTGGCCTGGGCTACCCAGGAGATGCAGTTGGCCGCCAACACCACTGTCTCGTGGTATTCGGGCGGCGCCCTTTTCGCGACTGTCCTCTTCGATGAGGGCAACGATGCCCAGAAAGACCTGGCCCGACTCTGGTTGGACAAGCAATGGTCCGGGTCGATGATCCTCACCGAGCCCGACGCCGGCTCCGACGTCGGGTCGGCGACGACCAAGGCCATCGAAATGGGTGACGGGACCTGGCACATCGAGGGGGTCAAGCGGTTCATCACCGGTGGCGAGCACGACGCCTCCGAGAACATCATCCATCTCGTCCTCGCCCGACCCGAGGGTGCCCTGCCCGGGACCAAAGGGCTGTCGCTTTTCGTCGTCCCCAAGTTCCTGGTCAACGAGGACGGGACCCTCGGTGAGCGCAACGGTGTCGTCGCCACCAACATCGAGAAGAAGATGGGGCTGAAAGGCTCGACCACGTGTGAGATGACCTTCGGCGCCGACCGACCCGCAATCGGCTACCTGGTCGGTGACAAACACGACGGGATCCGTCAGATGTTCAAGGTGATCGAGGGTGCCCGGATGATGATCGGCGCCAAGTCGATGGGGACGCTCAGCACCGGCTACCTCAACGCCCTCGAGTACGCAAAGGAGCGCCGCCAGGGCGCCGACCTGACCAAGGCGACCGACAAGACCGCCCCCCGGGTGCCGATCATCGAGCACCCCGATGTTCGCCGGATGCTGATGAACCTCAAGGCCTACTCCGAGGGGCTACGGGCTCTGGTGATGTACACCGCATGGGTCCAGGACCAGGCGCGCCTGCATCCCGACGACGACCGCTGGGAGCGCCGGTCGGACCTGCTTCTCCCGCTGGTCAAGGGCTACTCGTCGGAGACCGCATATCAGCAGCTGGCCGACGCACTGCAGGTCTTTGGCGGGTCCGGGTTCACCCAGGACTACCCGTTGGAGCAGTACATCCGGGACACCAAGATCGACACAATCTACGAGGGGACCACGGGCATCCAGTCGCTGGACTTCTTCTTCCGCAAGATCGCCCGGGACCAGGGGGCCTCCATCGCCTCCCTCGCCGCCGAGATCGTCGAATTCGTCAAAGGTGGGGACGACGGCGATCCGATTGCCGCGGAGAGGGAGCTTCTGGGCTCGATGCTCGACGATGTCCAGGGCCATCTCGGCTCGATGGTGGAACATCTCATGGCCTCCGTTTCGGGCGAGTCGGATGAGATCTACAAGGTAGGGCTCCACACCAACGCCCTTCTCTTCTCCACCGCCGAGCTCGTGATCTCGTGGCAGCTGCTTCGCCAGGCCGAGATCGCACTTCCCAAGATCGAAGAGGACCCGTTCTATCGGGGCAAGGTCGCCGCGGCTCGCTGGTTCCTCGATCTGGCCGCACCCGGCATCGCCGCCCGTCGCGCTTCGGCCGAGGCCGAAGATGGCTCTCTGATGGAGTTGCCCACCGCGGCCTTCTGAGCCCGGCATCTCTCCAAGTACCGTCGGCTCGGTGAGTGGCTCCGTCCTGGCTCTGATCGTGCTCCTCGTTGGAGTGTTCCTCGTCATCCTGGCGCTGGTGGTTTGGCAGGAGGCGAGAAGGCGCCCTTCATACGAACCGCTCGAATACGTGGTCGAAGATGCCGTGAAGCACGTGGAGGCGGGACTCGAGGCCGAGGGCAACGACCGCCTGAAGCGCCCCGACATACGCAGGATCCTGGAGTGGGAGGTGTTCTACCTGCAGGGCCTGGCCCAGGAGAACCGTAACAACCCGGTGGAGACCGTGGCCGGGGGCCATGACGCCTCGATCGAGTACATCGTCGAGCAGATCGCCTCAAAACACGGGGTGTCCTACTCTCACGACGACGTTGAAGACGTGCTTCGCCACGAGGCCGACTACCTGTTTCGCATCGGCGCCGTGGGAGAAGAGGTCGATCTCGATGGAGGTGAGGACGAATGATGGTGCGTTGCGGTGCATGCCGAACGCAGTTCGACGTTCCCGGGCCAGGTCGTTTCACCTGCCCGGTGTGCGGATCGGTGAATGTGGTCCGGGAGCAAGCCGGGGCTGCGCCGACCGACGTGGGCGGATACCCGGCCGCGCCCGGTGCGGTACCGGGCAATCAGCCTTCGCCCCCGCCACCCCCTCCTCCCGTCAATACGCCGACGCCCCGTCTCGAATGCCCGGAGTGCTCGTTCAGCTTCCTCGTCGGTGACATCGCCGTTGCCACCTGCCCCAACTGCGGGGCCGAGGTGAGAACGGGTCTGGACGACCCCGAGGAGGAGTGATCCTCCTGTGAGCCGTCTCTCCCGCTTCGAGTCCTACCGATACGTCGGTATCCGGGACACGATGAGGGTCTACGACTGCGACGACGAGGAGCAATTCGCGGAGCTTTCGGGCCGGGTCGGGGAAGAAAGCCTGATCAACCGGAACCTGCTCCAGGCCTTCGCCCCCGACACTGCCGAGGAAGCCCGGAACCGAGGCTTCGTTTCCTCTCCCGAAGGGGAAGGTGTCGCCGAAGGTGACGGAGGGGCCGTTTTCTAGTGGTCTGTCGGTGAAATACTGCCGCGGTGTCGCCGAGGCATCGGGGTCGCCGGCAAGGACGCAGGACGAAGAACGCCCGTCGTCGCGACGGCCCCAAAGGCAGGATCGACGAGACAGTTCCACCTGATCGTTCGTCGAGGACGAGGACGCCGCCAGCGGCATCGAGGGCCGGCGAGACTGCGAAGCTATTTCAGCGACGGGCCACTAACCGCCGGAGGCGATCACCCGGCTGGCGTCGCCGACGAAGGTGGCGATAGTGGGGAAGAATCCGATCACGACCGTGATCACCAATGCAACGAGCAATGCGAGTCGAAGTGATCCGGCCGGGGCGGCCTCGGCCTCGGGCGCAAACTCGCCGATGGGGTCGTCGAGCCAGACTGCCTTCACCACCCGGGCGTAGTAGTAGAGGGCGATGACCGAGTTGACCGCGGCGATGGCGGCCAGGACCACCGTGGCTGTTCCCCCGGCGATGATCACCGAGCGGAACATGGCGAACTTGGCGAACCAGCCGGCCAACGGCGGGATCCCAGCCAGACTGAAGAAGAACACAGTCACCAACACCGCGAGCCGGGTGTCCACCTGGGAAAGACCCGACCAGCCCCGGATCTCGCCGGACCGTGTCTTGCGGGCTCCGGCGATCACCACCGCAAACGCCCCCAGGTTCATCACCGCGTAGATCACGAGGTAGATCAGTGTGGCCGAGAAAGCCTCGGCTAGGTCGGCCCCGGCCACTGCCGCAGCGGCGAACGGGACCAGCATGAACCCGGCCTGGGCGATCGAGGAGTAGGCGAGGAGTCGGACGATGTTGCTCTGGCGGAGCGCAGCCAGGTTGCCGACCGTCATCGAGAGGGCGGCCAGGAGCCACAAGGCCGGGGCCCAGATCTCGGAGAGGCCGGGGAGGGCCTGGTACATGACCAGGAGGAAGGCGACAAAGCCGGCCGCCTTGGAGTTGACCGACAGGTAGGCGGTGACCGGGGTCGGCGCCCCCTCGTAGGTGTCCGGCGCCCAGAAGTGGAAGGGCACGGCCGAGATCTTGAAACCGAAGCCCACGATGAGCCCGAACACCGCCACCACCATCGCCGGTTCGTCGGCCATGCCGACGGTGGCCTCGGCCAGGCCGGCGAAAGTGATCTCGCCAGTTAGCCCGTAGAGCATCGACATCCCGTAGAGCAGGATCGCCGTGGAGAGGACGCCGAGGATGAAGTACTTCATCGATGCCTCGTTGGACTTGGCGTCCCCCTTGCGCCAACCGGCGAGGAGGTAGAGAGGTCCCGTAGTGAGCTCGAGGCCGATGAAGAGGACGATGAGGTCCCGGGACGAGGCCATGACCAGAGAACCGAGGACTGAGGCAAGGAGGAGGAAGTAGTACTCACCCTGGTAGTAGCGATCGGACTCGATGTAGTGATGAGACATCAGAAGGACGATGTAGGCGGCGACGATGAAGACACCCTTGAGGATCACCGCGAACTCATCGACGACATACGAACCGTCGAACATCGACCTCGTGGTCCCCTCGGTGGCGAGGATCACCAAGGGAACAGCGGCCAGTGCGGTGCCGGCAACTGCCAGGGTGGCCGTCCAGAACTTCTGGGAGCGGGGCAGGACCAGGTCGAGCGTGAACACCCCGAGCATGGTCGCCACGATCACAAGCTCCGGCGCCAGCGCGAGATAGTCGATCTCGAAGGCCACTACGTGGCCTTCCGTTGACTGCATCCGGTCACTTCACCCTCCCAAACCCGATATGGATGCAGTCGTCTCCGTTCCGAACGCCATCTCCACCAAGGACACCACGCTGTCGGTGGTGGCGTTGAAGATCACCTTGGGGTAGAAGCCGATCACCACGATGAGGACGATCAGCGGCACCCAGGCGGACAGCTCGAAACGGTCGACGTCATGGAACTCGCGGCCATGCCATTCCTCCCCCGGCTCTCCGAGATTGACCTGCTGGAGCAGGTACAACATGTACCCGGCGGTGAGGACGGTGCCGATGGCGCCGAGCACCATTGCCGTCCGGAACACCCCCAAGGAAAGGCCGGCGAGCGGGTTGTAGGCTCCGACCAGGGACATGAACTCACCCCAGAACCCGGCGAGGCCGGGCAGGCCGAGAGAGGCCATGGCGGTGAAGGCGAGGATCCCGCCCATGACCGGCATCAGCTTCATGTTGCCCCCGAGACGGGACATTTCCCTCGTGTGGTAGCGGTGCGACATAGACCCGGCGAGGAAGAAGAGGAGACCGGTGATCAGCCCGTGGGCCACCATCCCGATGATGGAGGCGTTGATCCCGACATCGGTCATGGTCGCGATGCCGAGCATCACGAAGCCCATGTGGCCCACCGACGAGAAGGCGATGAGCCGTTTCATGTCGGTCTGGGCAAGACAGGCCAGCGAGCCGTAGATGATCCCGATCACGGCGAGGATGGCGATCGCCGGGGCCCAATTGGCAGCCTCCTCGGGGAGGATTGGGAGCGAGATCCGGATGAACCCGTAGGAGCCGAGTTTCAGCATGATCGCCGCCAGGAGGACCGAGCCCACCGTGGGGGCGGCGGTGTGGGCGTCGGGGAGCCAGGTGTGGAGCGGCCACATCGGGACCTTCACCGCGAAGCCGAGGAACATGGCCCCGAATACGAGAAAGGCGAACGTGCCGGTGAAGGCGCCCGCCGCCCCCAGCTCGGTGAGTTGGGGGATGTCGAAGGTGCGCTCACCCGAGTTGCCCGACTCGAAGTAGAGGGCCAGGAACCCGAGCAGCATGAACGCCGACCCGAACAGGGTGAACAGGAAGAACTTGATGGCGGCGTAGAGGCGGGTCTGTACCTCCCTGCCGTATCCCGGGATCTTGCGCGGGCTGCGGTCGCCCCAGATCCCGATCATGAAGTACATAGGGACCAGGACCACCTCGAAGAAGATGAAGAACAAGACCAGGTCGAGGGCGACGAAGGTGCCGTTGAGCCCGGTGGCCAGGATCAGCATCAGGATGAGGAAAGCCTTCGGGTTGCGCGGCTCCTCCCAGTGGTTCCAGCTGTAGATCACCGAGAGCAGCATGACGAAGGTGGACAAGACCAATAGCGGGAGGCTGATCCCGTCGATGCCGACGTGATAGTTGGAGTTGATCGCCCCGATCCAGGTCTCGTTCACCTCGAACTGGTACGTGTTGTACGGCCCGCCCCCGAAGTCGAACTGCGCGATCACGACCAGGGAGAGGACGAAGGCGACTGCCGTCACGAAGAGCGATGTCGCCTTGAGGGCCATCTCGTTCTCCTTGGGGATCACCCCGAGGAGGAGTACTCCGGCCAGGGGCAGGAACACGATCAGGGTGAGGGCCCAGGTTTCGAACAGTTCCATCGCTCTCAGACTCTCCTATATCACGAACACGAACACGACGATCAGGATCAGGGCACCACCAACCACCGAAGCGGCGTATTGCTGGACCCGACCCGTCTGCCATCTGCGCAGCGCCGATCCGGCGCCGTCGGCCCCCGCCCCCAGGCCGTGGATCACTCCGTCGACACCACGCTGGTCGACAACTCCGTAGACGAACGAGCCCAGCCCCTTGGTGAGTGCGCCGGCCCCATTGACGATCCCATCGATGACGTAGTCGTTCACCCAATTGATGAACCTGGCGAGGGGGCCCATGGTCCCGGCGACGATGCCGTCGGACAGGTCGTCGACGTAGTACTTGTTGCGAAGGAGCGGGTAGAGGGCCGGGATCTCGAATCGATCCCGCTCGGCCTGGGTGTCCCGGTCCTTGCCCCAGATCTGCCAGCCCAGGAAGATGCCGAGCAGGGCAGCGAAGATCCCGGAGCCGGCGAGGAGGTAGTCGATCCCTTCGGCGTGATGGTCCCCCATCGGGACCACCCGCACCGCCAGCCACTCGGTGAAGTTCCCGATGCCGGGAAGCTCGACTCCAGGGATGTTCAACAACCCGAACAGGACCGAGGGGATGGCCAGAGCAATTAGCGGGCCGGTCATGATCTTGGGAGCCTCGTGGGGATGCCCGTCGCCCTTGTACTCGCCATGGAAGGTCAGGGCCACGGCGCGGGTCATGTAGAAGGCGGTGACGAAAGCCCCGGCGATGGCGATCCACATCACTGCGGTGTAGCCCTCGAAACCGAGCGTCGTCAGGATCTCGTCCTTTGACCAGAACCCGGCCAGGGGGAAGATCCCGGCCAGGGACAGCGACCCGATCACGAAGGTCCAGTAGGTCCGCGGCATGTGCTTGCGCAGTCCGCCCATGTCGCTCATGTTGTTGGAGTGGACGGCGTGGATCACGGCGCCGGCACCGAGGAAGAGCAGAGCCTTGAAGAAGGCGTGGGTGAACAGGTGGAACAGACCCGCGGTGTAGCCGCCGGCGGCGACCGCGGTCATCATGTAGCCGAGCTGGGAAACGGTGGAGTAGGCAAGAACCTTCTTGATGTCGTCGGCGACGAGGGCGAGCAGACCGAGGGCAAAGAGGGTGATGGCTCCGATGACCACCATCCAGGGCCTGATGTCCGCGGCCAAATTCTCGAACAGGGGGAACATCCGGGCCATCAGGTAGATCCCTGCCGTGACCATGGTGGCGGCATGCATCAGGGCCGAGACCGGGGTGGGCCCGGCCATGGCGTCGGGGAGCCAGATGTGGAGCGGGAACTGAGCGCTCTTCCCCATCGCCCCGAAGAAGAGGAGTGCTCCACCGACGACGGCCACGGCACCCAGCGACTCCACGTGCTCGGCGGCGGCGGTGTTCATGTCGAAGAAGTCGAAGGTGCCCACGGCCAGGCCGAGGATGATTGCCCCCAGGATCAGGCCGACGTCGGCCACCTTGTTGACCATGAACGCCTTGTTGCCGGCGTTGACGTTGGCCATGTCTTCCCAATAGAACGCGATTAGCAGGTACGAGGCGAGGCCGACTCCCTCCCATCCGATGATGAGCTGGATCAGGTTGGGGGCGCCGACCAGGATCAACATCGACCCGGCGAACAACGAGAAGGCGGCGAAGAACCAGGGCACCCGCACGTCGCCGCGCATGTAGCCGACGGCATAGATGAACACGAGGAGCCCGACCACATTCACCAGGAAATACATCATGATCGAGAGCCCATCGACCACCCACCCCAGCTCGAAGACGAGGTTGCTCCCGATTTGGCCGATCTCGAACGTTCGGGTGGCGAGGACCCCGTCGGTCATGTTCATCACGAACAGGACCGTTGCCCACAGGCTGTTCACGGCCAGGGCGCCGATTGCGAACTCCGCTCCGTCGTTCTTCATCTTCTTCCCGAACGCCAGGATGAGGAGGAACGCCACGAACGGGAGCACCAACATGATCCCCGCGGTGTCGACCCAGAACCCTCCGGTCACCCCGGCCTCCACGGCATGCTCGGCTTCTGTGGCGAGGATTTGGGAAGTCACAGCATGACCTCCAGCGCGCACGTAGTACGTAGAGCGTAAAACCTAGAACGGGGAGCGCAGCGACCCACCATCACCATCTCATCAGACTGAGCTCGTCGACATTGGCCGATTTCCTATTGCGGAAGATCATCAAGACGATGCCGAGGCCAATGCCGACTTCGGCGGCGGCGACGGTGATCACGAAGATGGCGAACACCTGGCCAATGGCGTCGGGGCTGCGCAGAACCGATTCGAAGGCGATGAGGTTGATGTTCACCGCGGCGAGCATCAGCTCCACGGAGAGCAAGATGAGCACGATGTTGCGCCGGACCAGCAGACCGTAGATCCCAAGCGAGAACAGGCCCGCGGCCAGGACCAGGAATTGGGTCAGGAGCACGGTCGACCATCCCGTGCTCGGTCGTAGACGAGGGAGCGGAGCGCCCGACTCACACCGACCGCCTCTCCTCTTCCTCGAGCGGGCTCAGATCGCGTCGGGCGATGGTGATGCCCCCGATGAGGGCGGCCAAGAGGACGAAGGAGACGACCTCGAAGGGGATGACGAACCGGCCCAGTAGGGCGAGTCCGAGGACCTCGGTCGATGTCGCTTCACCAACGTTTGCGATCGGAGTCGACTCGAACGCCTGGATCGACGCCCAGGAGAGGAGGACGAAGGTTGCGAGGGAGAGGACTGCGGCCCATCCCCGCTTCTCGGCGTCGAGCCCGACGTCCTGACCGGTGGGAGCACGTGTGATCATGATCCCGAACAGGAACAAGACCAGCACCGCACCGATGTAGACCAGAACCACCACCCACGCCACGAACTCGGCGGAGAGCATGAGGAACAACACCGCGGTGCCGCCGAGCGCCGCCACCAAGAACAAGGCGGCGTGCACCACGTTCTTGGCTGTCACCACCTTGAGGCCCGAGCCGAGAACCGCCAAGCCCACGACGAGAAACACCCAGTTGGCGGGCTCGGAGAACCAATCGCCCATGCCCATCAAAACGATCCTTCTCCGATGCGGCAGCCCCGGCCGACCGGCGTCTGTTCGCACTGAGGTGTGTTGTCGCGAGACGAGATCCGGCCCGTGTCGCGAAGGTTGCCGAAGGGCGAAGTCGGCCGGCAATCCAAGCAGCTCACTTCTCCAGCTCCGGGTCGGGAGGGACCGTCTCCAGCCAGTCCTGGAGACGGTCCATGTCGTGCATCATGTCGCCCATGTGGGTCTCTGAGTACTCGTACTCCGGCGACCAGAACAAAGCGTCGAAGGGACACACCTCGACGCAGATCCCGCAGTACATACAGAGGGCGTAGTCGATGTCGAAGCGGTCGAGGGTGTTGCGGACCTTGATCCGCCCGCCGGGCTTGTCCGGCTCCTTCTCCTCCTTGTGCCCCTCGATGTAGATGCACCAATCCGGGCAGTTGCGAGCACAGAGCATGCAGACCGTGCACGCCTCCTGGTCGAGGGCGATGACCCCGCGCGCCCTAGCCACGGGGGTCTCCTTGACCACGGGATAGTTGATGGTGGCCAGGTACTTCCCGGGACGGAAGATGGTCCGGACCATGGTGTAGATGGTCACCCAGAGCCCTTTGAGCATGCCCACGCCAGGGGGCACTCGTCGGGGGGTGGTCTTGGTGGTCACAGGTACACCTTGAAAGCTCCGGTGACGATGATGTTGGCCAGGGCGATCGGGATCAGCCACTTCCATGCCAGTCTCTGCAACTGATCCTCCCGGAAGCGGGGGAAGGTCCAGCGGAACCAGATCATCGCGAAGACCAGGAGGAAGGTCTTGGCGAGGATGATCACCGGCCCGGCGTAGGGCAGCACATCCTCGGGAATCCCGGGCAGCCAATAGCCACCCAGGAAGAGGGTGGCGGCAATTGCCGACAACGTGAACATGTTGGCGAACTCGGCCAGGAAGAAGAAGAGGAAGCGGAAACCCGAATATTCGGTCAGGTAACCCATGACCAGCTCCGACTCGGCGATCGGCATGTCGAACGGGATCCGGCTCAGCTCGGCGAGCGCGGCGATCATGAAGATCCCGAAGCCGAGGAATTGAAGGATCACATACGGATAACCGGCGGCGATCTGGGCCTCGACGATTCCGGACAAGCTCATCGTCCCGGCCAGCATCACCGAGCCGATGACGGCCAGGACCAGCGGCAGCTCATAGGCGATGAGCTGAGCCGCCGCCCTGAGCCCGCCCATGAGGGAGTACTTGTTTCCCGACGCCCACCCGGCCATGAGGATGCCAACGGTGCTCAGCGACGAGATGGCAAGGGCGTAGAAGATCCCCACCGAGAGGTCGCGGAAGATCAGGTCCGGACCGAACGGGATCACCACAAGGAGGGCGACGGTGCTCACCAGCACCAGCACCGGTGCGATCTTGAACACCGGGCGATCGGCTTGATCGGGGATCAGGTCTTCCTTCTGGAAGAACTTGACCCCGTCTGCGATGAGCTGGGCCCAACCCCAGCGGCCGCCCGCGAAATAGGGCCCTACCCGCGCCTGCATCTTGGCCGAGAGCTTCATCTCGGCGAACCCGATCACCATCCCGACCAGCGGGATCATCAAGGCCACGATGAGAAGCTTCCCGACGAGAGAGACCCAAAAATTCGAGAAGAGTTGCGTGAGAAAGTCCATCAGGGACCCAACTCACCGCGGTGCGGCAGCCCCGGCCGACCGGCGTCTGTTTGCCCGAGACTGCTCCCCTCGTGGACCGGCACCCCGTCGCCCAGCCCGAAGTGGGTCGAGGGCAAAGTCGGCCGGCAATCAAGAAAACTCATCTATCCACGTCTCCCAACACGAAGTCCAGAGAACCCATGATGGCGATGATGTCGGGGACTAGGACCCCTTCCAGGATCCAAGGGAGGATCGAGATGTTGGAGAAACTGGCGGAGCGGATCTTGAGCCGGTACGGGCCCTGGTTCCCGTTGGCGACCAGGTAATAGCCCATCTCCCCCTTGGGGTTCTCCGCCCGCACATAGGTCTCGCCGAGTGGGACCTTGATGATCTTGGGCACCTTGGCCTGGAGCGGGCCCGAAGGGATCCCATCGATCGCCTGCTGGACGATCCGGACCGACTGGCGAATCTCGAGCAACCGCACATGCCAGCGGTCCCAACAGTCCCCGTTCTCCCCAACCGGGATCTCGAAGTCGAACAGGTGATAGGGCAGGTAGTCCTCCACCTTGCGCAGGTCGAACCCCACCCCCGAGGCACGCAGGTTGGGACCGGACACTCCATACGACGCCGCCACATCCGGAGGCAGGATCCCGATTCCCTTGGTCCGGGCGACGATGATCTCGTTGTCGGCGACCAGGGCCTCGAGCTCGTCGACCGCCTCCAGCACCTTGTCCATCGCCACCCGGGTCTCGGCGAGGAAGCCGGCGGGCAGGTCCTGGATCACTTTTCGGGTGGAGGAGCCGGACCCGTAAGCGGGCTTGACCCCACCAATGCGGTTGAAATTGGGGTGGAACCGGCCACCGGTCACCCCCTCCAACAAGTCGAGCACCCGCTCCCGCTCCCTGAGGGCGAAGAAGAGCGGTGTTGCCGCCCCCAGCTCCAGGGGATATGAGGCCATGAAGATGAGGTGGGAAGAGATCCTCGCCATCTCGGTCAAGATGAGCCGGATGAACTGCGCCCGCTCCGGGACTTCCACCCCGAGCAGCTTCTCGGCCGCCACGATGAATGGGACCTCATTGGCATACCCAGACACCCAATCGATGCGGTTGACCAGGGTGGTCACCTGCGGGTAGGTCCTCACTTCGGAGAGCTTCTCGTACCCGCGATGCATGTACCCGATCACCGGTTGCACGTCGAAGGCGCGCTCCCCGTCGACCCGGGCGACCAAACGAAGCACTCCGTGTGTCGATGGGTGCTGAGGCCCGATGTTGAGCGTCATCTCGGGGGTCTCCAACTCCACCGAGACGGAGGCCTCGGAGAGATGGCGCACCAGGTCCTGGTCAATCACCACGTCATGCCTCCGGGTTCTCCTCGGACGGGCCCTCCGGCTCCTCTTCCTCGTCGTCACTCCCGGGCATGGCCTCGACGTCCACCGTCCCCGGCCAGGGCTTGACCTCCCGGCTGAGGAGGGGGTAACTCTTGCGCAGGGGGTTGCCCTGGAACCCGTCGGGCAGATAGAGGTGGATCAGGTTGGGGTGGCCTACGAACTCGATGCCAAACATCTCGTAGGCCTCTCTCTCGTGCCAGTTGGCCCCGGCAAACACAGGGATGATGCTGGGAATCGAGGGCGATTCCTGGTCCAGGTCCGTAGAGAAGGTGACCCGACGCCCTTCACTCAGGTCGCCCAGCGTGACCAGCAGTTCGAGACGATCCTCCACGTCCTCGGGGTACGGGTCACCGACCTCGACCTCTGATGACCAGTCGATCGCAGACAGAAAGGAGAAGAAGATGAGGCCGAGGTCGTCACGTGCCGTGGTCAGAGATGAGACCCATTGGTCGGAGGGGACTTTGACCTTGATCGTGTCGAACTTGATCTCGGCCGTTCCCTCGACCGCCTCGGCCACCCGATCGGCGTACTCCTGGAGAGGATGGACAGTGGTCTCGGTATCAGACGGGCTCGAGGTCACGCCTGTTCCACTTCTCTTTGATGTCTTCGCCCTGGATCTTCTTCTGGAGGAGGACGATCCCGTCCATCAATGCCTCGGGTCGTGGCGGGCAACCGGGCACGTAGACATCGACCGGGATCACCTGGTCTACGCCCTTGGTCACCGAGTACGAGTCCCAATACGGCCCGCCGCAGTTGGCGCATGAGCCCATCGAAATGACGTACTTCGGGTCAGGCATCTGGTCGTAGAGCCGGCGAATGGCCGGCGCCATCTTGTCGGTCACCGTCCCGGCCACGACCATCAGGTCGGCCTGGCGAGGTGATGCTGGGAGCGGGATGATCCCGAACCGCATGAAGTCGAACCGGGGGCCCGACGCCGCCATCAACTCGATCGCACAGCAGGCGAGACCGAACTGGAACAGCCACAGTGAATATTTGCGGGACCAGTTGAGAAGCCAGCTCACCGGCTTCGGGGCCCCGAATTTCTGGACTACTCCCACCTGAGGACTCCCTTCCGGACGGCGTAGACCAGCCCGAGGATCAGGATGTCGATGAAGACGAACATCTCCACCAACCCGAACGTGCCCAACTGGTCGAGCACGATCGCCCAGGGGAAGATGAAAACCGCTTCGACGTCGAAGATGACGAATAGCAGTCCGAAGACGTAGTAGCGGATGTAGGTCTGGCTCCACCCGGAACCGACCGGGTCGACTCCGCATTCGTAGGTGAGCCGTTTCGTCGCCGAAGGGTTGGTCGGGCGAAGCACTGCGGCCACCCCCAGCATCACCATCACCAGGATGGCGCCCAGCACGGCGAAGGCGCCGACTGTCAGATAGCTCTCGAAGTATGGGCTCATGCCTTTTGACGGTCGATGGACACCACCGCGGCCGAGTATACGCCCGGGTCCTATCTCGTCGAAGTTTGGAAACTCCAATTGCCATCGGCAAAAACTCCGAGGCGGCTCCTAGCCTGCGTCAATGGCCGACTCCCCTTCCTACGACTCTCGGGGTCTGGTCAACCTCGTCTCCGAGATCGAATCGAGGCTGATCGGGAGCTCTCCCGCCCCTCGCCTCGACCCCGACATCGCCGCTGCCATCCCCGAGGGGCAGACCTACGTGCTGGTCTTGTTCGACGGGCTGGGAGTGGCCCAACTCGACCACGAGGCAGCGGGACCCTTGCGAGCCTCGCACCATTCGACCCTCCATGCGCCTTTCCCGACCACCACCAGCGTCTCGTTGGCCACGGTGGCCACCGGCCTGGCCCCATCCCGTCACGGGCTCATCGCCCACCTCAGCTGGCTCCAAGAGGTGGGGCGGGTGGTCAACACCCTCAAGTGGGTCGATCTCTCCGGTCAACCGGTCGCCGCCGACTACGCCTCGTTCCTCCCCCGCCCCAACCTCTGGGAGAGGCTCCGAGCCGGAGGGATCGAACCGATCACGGTCCAGCCGGCGGCGTTTGCCGGGAGCCCGCTCTCCCGGCTCCTCTACCGCGGGGCACGCTTTGAGAGTGCATGGGACGACCACGACCTGGTGGAGGCGACGATCCAGCTCGCCGCGGAACCGAACCGCCTCATTTTCACGTACTTCTGGCCGGTCGATTTCGCCGGCCACGTATACGGGCTCGGCTCGCCGGAGCTGGCCGAGGCACTGCGTCAGGCGGCCAATCTCTGGGAGGGGGTCCTCGCCCGCCTTCCGCCGGCCGTCACCGTTCTGGGAACGGCCGATCATGGCCTGGTCGACTTCTCCGAGGAGGACAAGATCCTGATCCGCCAGAAGTCCCTGGCTTCGCTGCGCTTCGGCGGTGACCCGAGAGGGGTTCACGTCTGGGGCGAGCAAACCCTGCTCAACGAGTTGGCTGGCCTGACCGGCGGCATTCCCACCGATCCACTCGCCCTGTTCGGCCCCGATCCCGGGCCCGACGCCCGGTCGCGTTCCGGGGACACCCTCCTCCTCGCCCCTCCGAAGAAAGTCCTCCTTCCCCCTGGCTTCGACAAGCGGCTTCGCAGCTATCACGGCGGTCTCAGCAGCGAAGAGCTGGAAATCCCCCTTCTCATAGGCTGATCCGTCGGCTCTGCCCGGTTTGGTCGCCTTTGACAGGGGGTAGGTGGGACGGGCCCCAAGAGGGCACGGTCTACAACAGGAGGTAGACGATGATCCCTGGTGGCTTCACACCTTCGGACAGGCCGCTGATGGAGCAAGAGCTCCAGGCCCCCCACGACCCTGAGGTACGGAGGAGCAGCGGCAAGTCGGCCTGGATAACCCTGGCCATCGTTGTGCTGGTAATCGTGGGAATGATCGTGTTGTTGTCCTTCATGCCTGACGGCACGGCCACCACCACCACGAACGTCCCACTCCCGCCTGACAACCCGACCGGCTGACCCGGCGTGCGTGACCTCACCGGGACGGTCGTGGCCATCTTCGATGCCCACCACTCGGGTCGCGAAGCTTTGGAGGCTCTTGCCGCGGAGGAGTTCTCGGCCGAGTTGATGTACGGGGAGGAGGGACGGGCCCACCTCACTCGTGAGGACGAGGTGGGGTTGTCCGCAGTTCTCCAGAAGCTGGCGCTGGCCTTCGGAGACGAGGTCCGGATCCTCGAACGTCTCGAACAGGCCTTGGAGGAGGGCTCTGCGGTCATCTCGGTCGATGTGGAGGATGAGGGAACCGAAAGGGTGTCGCTCATACTCGAGGAGCACGGCGGCCACGACATGTGGCGTTTGGGCGAATTGACCTTCAATCGGATCGGGTCCGAGGGGTCCGGGGAGGGATGAGCCGTGGCTCACGATCGCCACACTGTCGCTGTTTTCTCCCCCCACCTCTCTCTAACCGTGACGATCGAGAAGGGCCGGGAGGATGGCCCTGATGACATCCACATCCATCCCGGTGGACAGGGCTTCTGGATAGCGAGAATGCTCCGACACCTCGGGGAGAGACCTTTGTTGTGCGGGCCCATCGGTGGCGAGTCGGGCGGCGTCCTGCGTGGCTTGATCAAGCAGTGGGGCATCGACCTGAGCCCGGTCGAGGTCCAGGAGAGCTCGCCGGCGACGGTCCAGGACCGTCGATCAGGCGACCGGAACTCGATTGCCGAGGCTGCTTCGCCAAGCCTCGCCCGTCATGAGTTGGATGACGCCTACGGCAAGATCCTCGATCATGCCCTGAGTGCGCGGGTTGTGGTGATCACCGGTCAGAACAGCGAGATCGTCCCGGTCGACACCTACCGGCGTCTCGGCCACGACCTTGCGTCGGCCGATGTCCGGGTGGTGGGCGATCTCCACGGCAAGGAGCTGGCGTCCTTTCTCGAGGGGGGCCCGCTCGACCTGCTCAAAGTCAGCGACGAAGACCTTCGCACGGACGGAAGCATCCAAGACGACGACGAGGCGACGGCACTCGGCGAGATACATCGCCTGATGGAGTCGGGTGCCCGCAGCGTCGTCATCTCGCGTGCCGAGAGACCCTCGCTGGCCCATCTCGGGGGCGCCACCTACCGGGTCACAGGTCCAGAGCTGGAACCGGCAGACTTTCGAGGGGCCGGCGACTCGATGACCGCCGGCCTGGCCGCGGCGATGAGCCGGGGCATCGGCCCCGAAGAGTCGCTCCGGCTGGCAGCCGGCGCGGGGGCGGCCAATGTGACCCGGCACGGGCTGGGCAGCGCCTCCGACGACCTCGTCCCCAAGCTGGCCGAGAGGGTGGAGGTCGAGGTCCTGTCCTCGGCTCCGGGATGACCGACCGACGACGCGTCATTGTGACCAATGACGACGGAATCGATTCGCCTGGCTTGATCAAACTCGCCGCCGGCCTCGCCGAGGAGTTCGACGTGGTGGTAGCCGCCCCGCAGAGCGACATGTCGGGAAGCGGCACGGGTATCGGCGGATTCGATCCCGTGACCGGGGTCGACCTGACCACGGTGGATATGGGTGAGATCACCGCCTACACGATCGCCGGGCCTCCAGGTCTGGCCGTGATGGCTGCTGCATTGGGCGCCTTCGGCAGGTTTCCGGACCTGATCGTCTCCGGGGTCAATGCCGGGATGAACACCGGCCACTCGATCATCCACTCGGGCACAGTCGGCGCGGCGCTAACCGCCCGCACCTTCCGCAGCCGTGGGATCGCCATCAGCCTTGCCCAGTCCGACCCGTGGCATTGGGACACGGCAGTTGATATCGGGGTTTCGGCAGCGCGATGGATCCTGGATCGGAGCGGAGGCCCGCATGTGCTCAACATCAACGTCCCCGGAGTGCCCCATGCCGAGATCAACGGGATCCACTGGGCGGACCTGGACGAGTTCGGCTACTTCCGGGTGGCGAATGCGGACGTCGAGGATCGGAAGCTGCAGTTCGTGGTCGGCTCATCATCGGCCGGGGCAGACCCGGCCTCGGATACCGCCCTCTGCGCCAAGAACTTCGTCACCATCACTCCTTTGGCCACGATCGAGCCGACAGCGTTCCCCGACCTCGACGCCAGCTCGGTCTGGCAGCCCTGAAAACTCGGTTTTGGGCTTCTTCGCCCGGGGTATGGCCTGCTCACCGGATTCGGAGCTGTCATGGAATGCACACATGAGCCCTGTAGCTGTTTGGTCGTGGAGGGCGGTGAGTTCTGCAGCGAGGCATGCGAGATGGGCACCGTCGCCGGGTCTTTCTGCGGTTGTGATCATCCAGTGTGTCAGGCGAGCCGGGCTCGGCCATCGGTGATGGATTGACCCCATGAATCGTCTCAACATGCTCGAGGGTGCCGCCATCGGAGCCTCGGTTGCATACCTGCTCGATCCCGATCATGGCCGAGCGCGGCGGCGGCGTCTCGCCGACCGGCTGGGAGCCGCGAGCGGCTCCGCCATGGACTCGTTGATCTCCAAGGTCGAGAAGCGGGCAATCGCCAAGAGAGGACGGATCCCACGTGCCTTGGCCATTCCTCGAACCCGGCGCCGGGCCAGGAGCCTGATCCTGCACCGGGCCCGGCGTAGAACCAACGAGTGGGACATGCCGATGGCTACCGTGAACATCGACATCGACCAGGGGATCGTGACTCTGCGCGGAGCATTTCCCCCAAGCGAGATGTCCGAGGTCAGGGCGACGCCACACCGTGGCTTCACCCGGGCCCCGATTCACTTGGTAGGAGACGAGGCGGAGACGCCCTGACACCGCAATTTCAGGGTTTGGGCCGGTCCGACCAGGGGTAAATATCACCCCGAGCCCAGGAACACCCATGTCTGCCAACGATTCCTTCAACACCAGTAAGTCACGCGACCCCGTCAAAGAGGACCAGGTGAGCACGCTCAGCGCCGCTTACCCCGACTCGTCAGTGGCCCGTGCCGTTGTGGATGACCTCGAGAAGGCCGGTCTTCGCCCAACGGTGATCGCGCCGCTCGGAGACTGGACCGTCTCATCCCTGCCCGAGCCCGCCAGCGGGCTGTTCGAGCATCCGATCAGAACCGCCCGCACCGGGGCGCTGGCCCTCGGCATGGTCACCGCCGTCGCGTCGCTGCTATGGCTCGACGGGCGCCATTGGGTGCTCTACGCCGGGATCGGGATGTTTGTCGGAGCCCTCACCGGTTGGATTGGGAGTGCGATGTCAGCCACCGCTCACCCAGCCCGCCAGGAAGACCTCCTGTCCTACCGCGATGGCAGCCTGACCGTCGAGGTGGAGGCCGACGAGACCCAGAAGGCCCGTGTCGCCGAGATGGTCATGGGTCGTCACGAGCCAACCCTCTTCAAATCCCGGACCAGACCTGGCCCCCGGGCGCCAAGCGAGCGTGTGATGTGGGAGCACGCCGAAGGTCTGTCCCCACTCGAGGTCCTCGGCTCCTGGCTCGACGACAAGGGCCCGAAGCCACCGGCCCCGACGCGGGGCCGACACCTCGAGGCCAACCGACTCCGTCCCTGACTCCGGGCCCCAAGAAACCCGTTTTGGCGCGGGGATCAAACACCCGGCAAGGAACCGCTTGAGACCAACTCGAGCCAGTTCGCCGCCACCTGGAAGAAGGGCTCCTCACCGCGGCGGAGGCGGCCGCCTAGGGACTTTGCCTCCACCGAGGCCCGCTCGATCAGTTCCTGGCTGTATCCGAACTCGACCTGGTTGACCTCGAACTCGTCCTCGTCCACCAACTCCACTTTCCCGTCACTGGATACCAAGAAGTCGAGATCGAGGTCGATCATCTCGATACGGCCGGCTCCCAGCTTCGGTTGGGTCGCGATGTCGACGAAGGCGGACACCTCTCGCACAGGCCCGTTGTAGTGGAGCACCCACCACCCGTCGTGAGGGAAACACTGAACCGCATCCTCCGGCGTAGGCCGATGGGGGGTCGCTCCCTTCCACCGCCGACTGCCCTCGGGGAGACCTACCCAATGCCCGAAGTCGTCCTCGCCGATGTGGAACCCGGAGAACCCCCAATGGAGGATGTCGGGGTTCTTGTAGAACTGGACCACGACCGGCGCCATCCTTCCATTCTGGCGCGGAGATCTCGACCTATAGGTCGAGATC
>JBOGEV010000139.1:0-4890 GCA_050742015.1 Acidimicrobiia bacterium | reverse complement strand
CCCAATCGAACACCTGCTCCGGTGGGGCTCGATGCGGAGCCTCCTCGAGCATGTCGACACCGTTCACGTCCCCGACGAACCCGAGCCACCACGAGTCGTAGCGAGAGCCCGGATCCCAACGTCGGGACCGCATCGAGGTCAACCCCTCGGGCGAGATGTCGTAGACACTGACTCCGATGTCTGTGCCGTTGCGGGCGTGGCTGATCCAGTAGGCGTGTCGGCTCACGCCGTAGTTCTGGTTCAACGCCGCGTATTCGCCGAGATGAGGTTGGAGCTCGTGACCGAGGTTGCGATATCGATCTGTCCGACCCGGGACTATCGGCACGGCACTGGCAAACAACATCGGGAACCTTCCTTCGGTGTGCCGGGATGGTATGCGCGGCTGATCGACTCAGCCCCAGGTCATTGATCGCCGCTATCACGCGGAGAGCCAGGGATCGGGTGGGAAGCGCCGGCCGCTGTCCGCCAACACTGATCAACGGGTCCAGTCATGAGGCAGGGTTCGAGATCGAACCGGCCTCAAGGGGAAGAGCCGACACTCGTGACCGTCTTTGACCTGGCGGTCTCGATGTGACGAGCAATGTGCTTTGCATCACGGGCCACCCCGCCCACGAGCGCCGAGCTCAGTGTGCTCATGAAGAGCAGACCCATGAAGTACAGGCCCGGCTCCGCCTCGACCACCCCGCGCTCATGCATCGGGTAGCCACTGTCAGCGAGGATCGGGAGGTCTATCCAGGAGTAGTCGGGGGCGAAGCCGGTGCACCACATGACATTCGAGACGTCGAGGACCCGCCCGTCTTCCAGCACCGGCTGTCCGTCATGGACACCCACCACTCTGGGAACTCGCTCGATCCCGCCTGCGGAAAGGTCCTTTCGCCTGACCCGACCGAGAGGTATCCCCCGGGGAGGGTCGAGGAAATGGTCTCGCACCTTCCGGCCGATCGGGTTCTTCACGTTGATCACCCGCGTCGCCATGAACCACATGAACGGCGTGAACAGCTTGTCGGGGAGGCTTCCGGCAGCGGTGGGCTCCTGCCCGGGATCGCGGCCCGAGAGCCAGATCCGGTGATGGCGCGAAAGGTCGATGGCGATCTCGGCGCCCGAGTTGCCCGCGCCGACCACCAGCACGTCACCTTCCTGGAGCTGCGACGGATTGCGATATTGGCTCGAATGCATCTGCACCACGCCCGGATCGATGTCGGGGGCGAAGTCGGGTACTCGCGGGTTGTGATAGGCCCCGGTGGCCACCACCACGTTGTCTGCCTCGAACCGGCGGTCACCGGCAATCACGACGAACCCATCCCCCTCCTTGAAGAGCCGGTCGACCTTGACACCGGTTCGAACGGGGAGCTCGAGATTTGTCGCATAGGCTTCGAGATAGTCCGCGGTCTCGTCTTTCGTGGGGTACGAGTGGGAGGCTCCCGGAAATGACATCCCGGGGAGGGAGTCGTATCGGGCCGGGGTGAAGAGACGGAGCGAATCCCAGCGTCTGCGCCAGGAGTCGCCGATTCGGTCGTTCCCGTCGAGGATCACGAAGGGAAGGTTGCGCCTGGCGAGCTCGTAGCCGGTGGCCAGCCCGGCCTGCCCGCCACCGATGATGACCGTCTCTAGGTGACCGTTGTCGAGGCGATGTGCCAAGGTCTGTTCCTCCAATGGCCGATCACTCCCAACCTATGGGTCGAGGGATGGAGGCGCATCGCCAGAAATACCCAATCTCCATCATCGTTGGACGTGGGTAGTGCTACCCATAGGACGTGGCATCCGAAAGGCGTCAAATGAACCGTGATCTTCGAGAACAGCTTCAGCACGGGCATCGGGTCGAGATCACGACGGTTGGAAGGCGAAGTGGCAAGCCGCATCGGATCGAGATCGGCTTCCAGAACATCGACGGGACCGTCTACATCTCGGGGGTCCCGGGCCGGCGCGATTGGTACGCCAACCTGCTGGCCGACCCGGACCTCACCTTCCACCTCAGACAGTCGGTGACGGCCGATCTGCCGGCTCGGGCCCGTCCCATCACCGATCCCGACGAACGTCGATCCGTCCTGGCCCGCTTCACCGCCAACTGGAACTACCAGAAACAGCTGGACGCATGGGTAGCGGGTAGCCCTCTGGTGGAACTGACCTTCGACAGCAGGTAGGGATCCGGTCAACCGGCGTTGGAGGCGACCTTTGCTGTGCCCTCGACGTCGGATTTCAGTCGATCCAGCAGCTCGACCGCCGAGCTGGCGTAAGCGCCGATCCAGCGGTCGTAGATGTGCTTGATCGGCAACGCGTTGAGATGGTTCCATCGCACGCGGCCCTTCCGCTGAACGACCACGAGCCCGGCATCTTCCAGGACCCGTAGATGCTGCATCACCGTGGTCCGGTCGAGCTCAGGAAAGATGGCGGCCAGGTCGCCGGTGGTACGCGGATCATCCTTGAGGTGGTCCAGGATCCGGCGCCGGGTCCCGGCGGCGAGTGCCTTGAAGATCTGCTCCTCATCCCAAGCGGTTGACATGTTATATATTTATAACATAATAGGCACCCGATTCAAAGGAGACTCGAACATGGAATTGCGATTCGAGATCAGCGGGCGCATCGCCCGACCGGTGGATGAAGTGTTCGAGGCGGTGGTCGACCCCGAGCAGCTCTCCAGGTATTTCGCCACAGGCGGGGCCTCGAGCCGCCTCGAGACCGGAGCTACCGTCTACTGGGATTTTGCCGACTTTCCCGGCGCTTTTCCTGTCGACGTCGTCGAGGTGGTGCCAAATCGGCGCATCGTCTTCAGGTGGGAGGCCAACGAAGGTGAATCCACCGAAGGTGACGCGGTGACGAGCTCAGCCGGGTATCAGACCACAGTGACCATGGAGTTCGCGCCGCTCGAGGACGGCCGCACCCTGGTCAGCATCGCCGAGGAAGGGTGGCGGTCCACCGACGGAGGGCAGAAGGCCTCCTATGGGAACTGCGAGGGATGGACTGGCGCCCTGTGCGCCTTGAAGGTGTGGCTGGAACATGGGATCAACCTGCGTGAGGGCTTCTACAAGTAGGACCGGACGAGGGTGCCAGGGTAAAATTCAGACGTGAAAGCCGGTCTACGTGTCGCATTGGAGTTGGTCGACCTGGGGGCTCAACTGCACGCCCAGCGTCATCGACGGAAGCACCCGGGGGCCCCTGAGGAAGAGGTTCGGGCCGTGGTGCTCGCCTGGCTCAGGGATCGCCCGATGGCTCCCGACGGCGACGCGGTAGGAAGCGTGACGACCTGGCCGAGGACGAGCTGATCGACCTCGAAGCCAGCCTGCGGAGACGGGTGGCAGACCTATACGACCTGGGGGTCGGCTTCGCCCTGGTGGGCGGATTGGCGGTGTCGGTCCGAGCGGAGCCGCGACTGACCCGGGATGCCGACTTCGTGGTGGCGGTGGTCGACGACGCCGGAGCCGAGGCGGTGGTCCGCAATCTCCTCGGTATCGGCTATGTGGCTGAGACGGTGATCGAACAGGAAGCCACCGGACGGCTGGCCACGATCCGACTGACGAGCGAGGGCGATCCTGGAGCTGTCACCGACCTCCTCTTCGCCTCCTCGGGAATCGAGCAGGAGATTGTCGCGGCGGCCGAGGAGCTCGAAGTCCTGCCCGATCTGATCGTGCCGGTAGCCACCGTCGGGTTTCTGATCGCGATGAAGGTCCTGGCCAGGGACGATCGGCGCAGACCGATGGATGCCGACGACCTCAGGGTCCTCGCGGAAATAGCCGACGACTCCGATTGGTCGACGGCGCAGGCCGCGGTGGCGATGATCGGCGAGCGGGGCTACGACCGGGGGCGCGACCTGGACGTCGGCCTCGAACGGCTGCGACTCGAGGGGCCCTTCGCCTGAGTCTGGATCGGCCCGGTCAGACCTTGGCCCAGTAGTTCTCGGCCGCTTTGCTCTCGGCTAGTGCCTCGGCGGTCTCGAAGCCGGGCGCCATCGCCGCCGCGCCTTGATCCATGACCTCGTGATGATCGATGTTGAGCAGGCGAAGCCAGCTCTGCTGTCCCATCGTCAGTCCGACGAAACAGCCCAGCTCGACCAGCTCCGGCTCGCTGAAATGGCGATTCATTCTCTCCCAGAATGCGTCATCGACGTCGAGGTGCCAGGTGATGGCCTCGGTATAGGCCAACGCAGCCTTCTGCCTCTCGTCATAGACAGCAGAGCTCTCGAAGTTGAGCAGGTCGTCGTATTGGCCCTCGTAGAGCCCCTGGCTCTTGCCCTTCTCCGAGCGCTGGTTCCCGCAGTATTCACACTTGACCGATCGGGAGACATACACCCGGCACAACTCCTTGACGCTGTGGTCGAGGATGCCGTCTCGGAACAGATCCTTCCAGCTGTTGGCGAAGAACCAGAAAGCGGCCGGGACGTGGGCCCGGATGGCCGAGCTCTCGGGCCGTGGTGTGCCCTCCCGGGCACATCGCTCCATCTCGGCCTGCATCTCTGGGGTCATGTCCTCCAGCGCCACGTAGCTGATTCGCTGCTTCTCGCCCATCGCCATATCTCCCGTCGCCTGCTCGCAATCGTTTGCCGAAATTCTGGTTCAGCGTGGTACCGAAGCTACCCCCGCCGGCCGCGGGGTGTCAAGCGTCGGCACACAATGGGGGATTCACCCGATGGCGGATCGGTTTCGATCCCGGCAAACTGCTCACAAGCGTTAGGAGGTGAGCGATGGCGGAGGCAAACCCAAGGGCAGGCGGCCTCGTGATGACCTTGTTCGCCGTCGCCACCACACTCGGCGGGGCGAACTTCCTGGCAGTCCGCTTCAGCAACCGAGACCTCGATCCGTTCTGGGGAGCCGGATTGCGCTTCACCCTGGCGGCCGGTCTGTTTGTCATCATCGCCCTCGTTCTCCGTTTGTCCTGGCCCCGAGGCCGGCAATTGGG
>JBOGEV010000138.1:0-14830 GCA_050742015.1 Acidimicrobiia bacterium | reverse complement strand
GAGGCCGATCGGGACCGTCTTGGGCCAGGCGGTCTCGATCAGAAAGCGGAAGTTGTTCTTGGCGAAGCCGACGAACATGAAGATGACATAGGTGACCAGGGCAAGGAAGGCGGGGATCGCCATCCGCGACGTGATCGGGAAGTTGATCAGCGGAGTGATCTCGAACAGGTTTCCCACCAGCAGGAAGAAGAACATCGCCAGCAGGTAGGGCACGTACTTGGTCCCCTCGGGCCCGATCACATCCCGTGCGATCCCATCCCTGACGAACCCGACCAGCCCTTCGACGGCAGCGCCGAACTTGGTCGGGACCAGTCTCTGCCCGCGCAGGCCGTAGTAGAGGATCGCCACCGCCACGAAGGCGGCGAGCAGCATCAGGATGTGGGTCCGGCTGAACTCGAGCCCACCGATGGTGAAGATGGTGGGGAACTCGAACAACTCGTTGACGTTCGCCGGGGCGCAGATCACCTCGTTGACGACGTCACACTCTGTGGCGAGGATCATCTGCGCCAATTCAGCACCCTTTCTCTATTCCTGGAGATCGAGACCGCCTCCCACGCCAGGAGTGCGAAGTAGGCGACCACCGCCGACACCCCGAACGCCACCCGGTCCACGTCGACCATGCTGGCGATGAGATAGACGGCGCCCACGAACAGCACGAGACGAAGGATGAAGCCGATCAGAGCGGCGGCATGATAAGCCTGGAGGCTGATCCTTGCCGAAATCGAGAGGATGGCGCCGGCGAGCAGGAAGTTGACCATGACCACGGCGACGCCGAGAGCCGCGCTCCACGCCCCGTCCCAACCGCTGAGAAGCCCGAAGCCAAGGATCAGGATCGGAGCGACATACACGGCCCGGGCCACGGTGTCACGGGCCATGTTGGACTCGATGGGAGGGCCGTGCTCAAGACTCACGATCGGACTCCCCGATTGTCTTGATGTAATCCCACACCTGGACGAACCCCGAATAGATGCCGAGGAGGCTCCCGATCACGACCAGCCACGGCTCGGTGCCCAGCCACCGGTCGGCAAGGAGACCGAGCAGAGCGCCAGAGAGGATCGAGCCGGCAAAAGCCCCGGATCGGCCCCAACCTTCGTCGATTGCGCGCCCGACCTGATGGTGGATGGTTTGTTGCTTCATGACTCGGCTCGGCTTCGAGCTTGTGAATCTATTCACAAAGTATAGGGACCCGACTTCTACCGGGCCAAATCGAGACGACACTATATGCAGGCCGCGTTTCCTCCCCCGGAGGGGAAGGTGGCCCGAAGCCCCGGGGGGGTATCACACGTGGCCGGCGAAGTCGTGGGGGTAGGGAGAAAACGATCCTGCCAGCTCGGCGACCCGAGCGGCTACCTGGTCGAGGGTCGATTGGTCGGCCCGACCCTGCAAGGCGCGTGCGATGAGAGAGGCCACCTCGGCCGCCTGATCCTCTTTCATCCCCTGGGTGGTCATGGCCGGGGTACCGATGCGGAGACCGGAGGCCCGGAAGGGGGGTCGAGGGTCGAATGGGATGGTGTTGAAGTTCAGGGTGATGCCCACTCCGTCGAGAAGCCTGGCCGCCTCCTTGCCGTCCAGGTCTTCGTCCACCGACCGCAGATCGACCAGGAACAGATGGTTGTCGGTGCCACCCGAGACCACCCGGACCCCCTGCTCCTGAATCGAAGCGGCCATCGCCCTGGCATTGGCGACGATCTGATCCGTGTAGTCATGGAACCCGGGCTGCATCGCTTCGTGAAAGCACACGGCTTTGGCCGCGATCTGTGATTCGATGGGACCGCCCTGGGCGTTGGGGAACACCGCCTTGTCGATGCTCTTGGCGTAGCTCTCGGTGCACAGGATCAGACCACCTCGCGGCCCGCGTAGAGCTTTGTGGGTGGTGCCGGTGACGACGTCGGCGTGGGGCACCGGGGAGGGGTGCGACTTTCCGGCGACCAGTCCGATGAAATGGGCGGCGTCGACCATGAAGATCGCACCGATCTCATCGGCGATCGATCGGAAGCCCTCGTAGTCGAGAATCCGGGAGTACGCGGTATAGCCGGCGAGCACGATCTTCGGCCTGTGCTCGAGGGCAAGGGCCCGAACCTGATCCATGTCGATCAACTCGGTCTCGGGGTCGACCCCGTATGCGACGAAGTCGTAGTAGAGACCGGAGAAGTTGACCGGGGAGCCGTGGGTCAGGTGTCCGCCCTGGTCGAGACGCATCCCCAGGACACGGTCCCCGGGTGCCAGCAATGAGAAGTAGACACCCATGTTGGCCTGGGCGCCCGCGTGGGCCTGCACGTTGGCATGCTCCGCCCCGAACAGCTCCTTGGCCCGGTCGATAGCCAGCTGTTCCATCTCGTCGACCACCTGACAGCCCTCGTAGTAGCGACGACCGGGATAGCCCTCGGCGTACTTGTTGGTGAAGACCGATCCCGAGGCGGCCATCACCGCAGGAGAGGCAAAGTTCTCCGAGGCGATGAGGTGGATGTGGGTGTTCTGCCGTTCCAGATCCCTGCGAATGAGGCCGGCAATCGCGGGATCTACTTGCTCCAGGGGGTCCATCGAGATCATGGACCGAGGGTAACTACAACACAACCGGTCCCTGACGCAGCACCACGACTTCGCCACCGGTCACGTCGACCACCGTCGACGACCGGCCGCCGGGAGAGCGCCCTTCCACGTAAACCGGGACCAGTTTCCCGAACACGGTCCGCGCATCATCGTGACTCAAGGACTCCTCCCCACCGCTCAGGTTGGCCGAAGTGACCGCCAGGGGGCCGGCGGCGGCCAAGATATGCAGAGTGATCGGATGATCGGGCACCCTCAGGCCGACGGTCTGGCTTTGGGCGTCACCGACCCAGTCGGCCAGGATGACGCGTGGGGCGACCACCAAAGTGAGGGCGCCGGGCCAATGATCCGCGGCCAGCCGGGCGGCGACATCGCTCATCTCGCCGATCTCCCGGGCCTGTTCCAACGATGCCACCAGGAGGCCGATCGGCTTGTGGTCGGGCCGGCCCTTCAACTCGAAGAGCCGGGCCACCGCGGACTCGCTCATCGGGTCGGCAGCGATCCCGTAGACGGTGTCAGTGGGAAGGCCGATCACGTCGCCGCTGCGAACGGCGGCGACAGCGGTCTCGATACTCACGGCTTGACCGCGACGATGTATCGGTCGCGTCCGGTGAGATCCTGGCGGACGACTGCGGGCAGGTCCAGGAACGAGCTGGTCGCCGAGACTCCCTGTTTCTCTCCGATCTCACAGATGATCACCCCGCCCGGGCGAAGCCAGGCGGCGGCCGAGGCGCCGATCCTCTGGATCACCTCGAGCCCTGTTGGGCCGGCCACCAAGGCGACCTTCGGCTCCCGCTGGACATCAACAGGGAGCCGGGCAAAGTCCACCTCGGCGACATAGGGCGGGTTGGCCACGATGAGATCGACCGTCCCGAGTATGGCAGTGGGGAGAGGGTCGAACAGATTGCCCTCGGCGAGATAGACCTGGAGCCCGGTCCGATACCGGTTGTCGGTCGCAACCTCGATGGCATCCGGGGAGATGTCGGTAGCGAACACGGCTGCCGCCGGGAAACGGCTCTTCAGGGCCAGCGCCAGAGCACCCGACCCGGTGCACAGGTCGACCACGATCTCGGGGCTGCGCACCATTCGAGTGGCGAGCTCGAACATGCCCTCCGTCTCCGGCCTGGGGATCAGGACCCGGTCGTCGACCATCAGGTCGAGAGGACCGAACGCTGCGCTCCCCTCGATGTACTGCAGTGGCTCACCTCCGAGACGGCGGGCGATCAGCTCCTCGAGGGGGGCATCCGCGCCGGCCACAGCCTCGAGTCGGGCCCGCTCGTGCTCAGGAATCGCGGCCATGGGGGCACCGATGTCTCAGGTCACACACAGATGTCAGAAGATACTTCGGTTTCGCGACCTGGCGGGCACCATCCTGAACGGCCAGCCAGGAGACAAGCGTCGGATGTGCCATGATCATGGGCAAATCCACGGCTGGGGGAGCCAGCGAGCTGGGATGAGCGAGACAAAACGCATTCTGGTCTGCGACGACTCGGAGACCGTGACCACGGTGTTGGTCACCGCCCTCGAGCTCGAGGGTTATGAGGTAGCCACCGCGGTCAACGGCATCGAGGCATACGAGATGGGAGCTACCGGGAATTACGACCTGGTCATCCTCGACCAGTTGATGCCGGGCCTGCTCGGGCTCGAGATCATCGATCGGTGGCACCAGGAGGGGCACGACATCCGCACCATCATGCTGTCGGGCGTCGACGACGACCGCACGGTGGTCAGCAGTCTCGAGTCGGGCGCAGTCGACTTCGTCCGAAAGCCGTTCCGACTCCCTGAATTGCTGGCCCGGATCCGACAGCGCCTCAACGCGTAGACATTCTCCTCGCTCAATGAGGCCCCGGCGGGAGCCGATGAGAACACAGAGATCTCATGAACGGAACCACGATCGGCTTCATCGCGGTCGGAGCCATCCTCTTCGTGGACCTCGCCCTGATGGTGGGGCTGGTCGCGCTGAAGATTGTCCACCGCCGGCGCGCTGAGCGTCACAGGCTGCGCCGCGCCCGCTATGTGGCGACCCTGAGCCGGCATCTCGCCTCGCCGACCCACATCGAGCCGATCGACGGGAGAGCCGCAGACGATGACGCTTTCCTCGACGCGGTGATCGATCTGCGCAACGTGGTCACCGGTCGCGACGTGGAGACTCTCAGCGGGATCGTCGACAAGCTGGGCCTGCCCGGGATCCAGGAGGCGAGACTTCGGAGTCGGTTCCCGCTGGGGAGACGTCTCCGAGCCGCTGTGTCCATGGCCGAGATCGGTGACGAGTCCACCGCACGCGTCCTGATCGAGCACCTGTCGGACCCCGAGCCCGAGATCAGGATCCAATGCGCCCGCGGCTTGGGGCGGATGCAGCACACGGCCGCAATCGACGCCATTCTGGAACGGTTCGGTCTCGAGGAGCCGTGGGTGAGGGCCAGGTTCGCGGACACCCTTGTCGGGTTCGGGGCCAAGGCCACCTGGCCGTTGATCGCCTACATCCGGGTCAATCTGCGTCACGAGGACAACGCGAGTGTCATCGAGGCGATTCGGGTGCTGGGGACGATCGGCGACCGCGAGGTCGGCCCGACCCTCTCCGGCGTGCTCAGGGTGGCCAGCGATCCGGAGGTGCAACTGGCAACCATCGAAGCCCTGGGAGCGGTCGGTGGCCCCCTGGCGATCCGACCTCTCAAGTTCACCTTCCACTCCCCTGACTGGAGGCTGCGGGCCAAGTCTGCAGCCTCGCTCGGCCAAATCGGCGATCCATCGGTCAACCTGCTGCTCGTCAGAGGACTGATCGACTCCAACTGGTGGGTCCGGCGCAACAGCGCCTCGGCCCTGGCCTCTCTGCCGGGCGGATCTGGGCTCCTCCTCCGGGCTCTCGGATCGGGTGACCCCTTCGCCCGGGACGCAGCGGCGGAGGCCCTGGCCGACTGCGGCGCCCTGGCCGCGGCCCGGGAGAGAGAGGACGCAGGTCTGGCCACGACCGACGATCGCATACTCCTCGACTACGTCGGGGCCGAGGACACGGTGCCCGCA
Organism: Acidimicrobiia bacterium; assembly: GCA_050742015.1. Lineage (GTDB taxonomy): Bacteria > Actinomycetota > Acidimicrobiia > Spongiisociales > ZC4RG35 > JARDZU01. Next base: position 9,262 of record JBOGEV010000138.1, on the reverse strand, counting down.
TGATCTACGACATCCTGAGCTGGGCCGGATACGCCACCCTCGCCTACTTCATCCTCATGCAGGCCTACATGATCGGTCTTGGCCTGCGGTCGGCGGCGGTGATGCGTCGAGTCCATCATCTCGATCGGTTTGGGCGGGTCTCCGAGATGCTGTCGAGCCAGACATCGCCACCGGTGTCGATCGTCATTCCCGCATACAACGAGGCGGCGGGGATCGTGGACTCGGTCCGGTCGATGTCGATCGTCGGCTATCCGAGATTCGAGATCGTGGTCACCAACGACGGGTCGAGCGACGAGACCATGAACGCCCTGATCGAGGCGTTCCAACTGGAGCGGGTCCGGATCCCGTATCGGCCCGATATCCCGACAGCCCCGGTACGGGGGATCTATCGGGGGCACGGGGCGGTCGACATAACGGTGATCGACAAGGTGAACGGCGGACGGGCCGATGCCCTCAATGCCGGCATCAATGCCGCCCGCTACCCGTATGCCCTGTGCACCGACGCCGACGTCATCCTCGATGCCAACTGCCTGGTCGGGGCGATGCGCCGGGTAGTGGAGGACCGGCAGCGGACGATCGCAGTCGGGGGCAACATCCGGCCGCTCAATGGGAGCCGGGTCGAGTTGGGTCATCTGATCAAGGCGGGTGTGCCGAAGAAGCTCGTCCCCCGGATGCAGGTGCTCGAGTACCTGCGGACCTTTCTCGCCAGCCGCCCCGCCTGGTCGCGGATGGAGGCGCTCCCCCTGGTCTCCGGGGCGTTCGGGGTGTGGAAGCGGTCCGCTGTCATCGCTGTCGGCGGGTTCAGCAGCGGGCACATGGGCGAGGACATGGACCTGACCATGCGCCTCCATCGACATCACATCGACCACGAAATCCCCTATCGCATCGTCTATGAGCCTTCGGCGGTGATCTGGACCGAGGTGCCGGGTACGCTGCGCGTCCTCAAGCGGCAACGAATCCGCTGGCACCGGGGCCTCATGACCGCGGTACGGGACTTCATGCCGATGACCTTCAACCCTCGTTACGGGAAGGTGGGGATGGTCACCTGGGCCGCGATGTTCCTCTTCGAGTACCTGGCCCCGATCATCGAGTTCGTGGGTTGGATCACGATCCCGACCGCCCTCCTGCTCGGCGCCCTGAATACGACCTCACTTGTGATCCTGCTCGCCCTCGCCTTCGGGGTGGGGTTGCTCAACTCGATGCTGGCGCTCCTCCTCGACGAGTCGTATGGCTATTTCAACTCGCGTGCGGACACGGTCCGCCTCATCGTCATGGCCTTGATCGAAAACTTCGGCATGCGGCAGATCACCGTGGTCTGGCGGATGCGCGCCCTCCTCGGCGGCAAGAAGACCCGGGCATGGGGCAACATGGAGCGCAAGGGCGTGGCCAACCTCGGCGTGGAGACGTGAGGGTTACAAGCAACCTGAGGTTGCCCGTTTCACATATGGAACGCCGGGTCTCAGCTTCGCTGACGGTGGCCAGGGACGGCGTGCCTGAGACCATTCGTTCCACATATGGAACGTAGAACCTCAGTTTCGATGTAACCCTCAGCCCCCGTCGGCGAGGCGGGAGGCCTGTTCGTCGGCGGTGAGGGCGGTGACCAGCTCGTCGAGGTCGCCTTCGAGGACCTGGTCGAGCCGTTTCAGGGTGAGACCGATGCGGTGGTCGGTCACCCGGTTCTCCTTGTAGTTGTAAGTGCGGATCTTCTCGGAACGGCCGCCGGAGCCAACCTGAGATCGTCTCGCCCCGGCCAGCTCCGACTGCCGGCGCTCGAGCTCCATCTGATACAGCCGGGCACGGAGGATGCGCATCGCCTTCTCCTTGTTCTGGAGTTGGCTCTTCTCGTCCTGGACGGTGACGACCAGCTTGGTAGGGATGTGGGTGAGGCGGACCGCCGAGTCGGTGGTGTTGACCGACTGACCCCCGGGCCCGGTCGAGCGATAGACGTCGATCTTGATGTCGTTTGGGTCGATCTCGACTTCCACCTCCTCGACCTCGGGGAGGACGGCGACGGTGGCGGTCGAGGTGTGGATGCGGCCCTGGGACTCGGTCTTCGGCACTCGCTGCACCCGGTGCACCCCGGCCTCGAATTTCATCTTCGAGTATGCGCCTTTGCCTTTGATCGCCACGGTGACCCGGTCGAAACCGCCCGCCTCTGACGGCGAGCTGTCGAGCGGCTCAACCTTGTACCCATTGCGATCGGCGTACCGCTCGAACATGCGGAGGAGGTCGCCGGCCCAGATCGCCGCTTCGTCGCCGCCGGCCGCCGACCGGATCTCGACGATCACGTCCTTCTCGTCGGCCGGGTCGGTTGGCACCAGGGCCAGCTTGATGCGGTCCTCCAGCACTTCGATCTCCTCCGACAACTCCCCGGCCAATTTGGCCATGTCCTCGTCGTCGGCCATATCACGTGCCTCGTCGAGATCAGCCTGAGCCTGACGGAGCAGTCGGATGTCGGCGACCACTTCGCGAAGGTCGGCATGGCGCTTTCCAAGCTCGGCGAGAAGCGAGGGATCGGCCAGGGTCTCGGGATCGGCCAATGCCGCCTCGGTCTCCGCGAACGCCCCCTCGATCTCGGAGAGACGGGCCCAGAGTTTGTCGTCCATCACTCTTCCGCAGTCGGAGGAGCAACCCCGAGGACCGAGCTACGCACAGGCAACGCCGACTCGGGCAACCCGCCGCGACTGATCACGTCGTCCACCATCTCATTGTCCAGGGCGACCACCAGGCTGGCGATGGCCACTTCGATCTGGGACTCGTCGGGCACCCGTGTCGTGAGCTTCTGCAGCCAGATCCCCGGCGCAGCCAGCACCCGTGCCAGCCACCCGCTGCTCCTCGTCCCCGACCAGCGCAACAGCTCGTAGGCGAACCCGGCGATGAGGGGGATGCCGAGGAGGCGGGAGACGATCAGGAAAGCCCACCCCGGGCGGCCGAAGAAGGAGAAGAGGATGATCGACCCGAGGACCACGATGAGCAGGAAACTGGTCCCGCACCGGGGGTGCTCGGGCGGGTAGCGCCGCACCGACTCGATGCTCAGTGGCTCGCCGGCCTCATAGGCGTGAATCGACATGTGCTCGGCGCCGTGGTACTCGAACACTCTGGCGATCTCGGCGGATCTCCCGATGGCCCATATGTACCCGACGAAGAGAACCAGGCGGATGATCCCCTCGGTGACGTTGAACGCGATCCCCGACTCACCGGAGACCGCCCCGGCGGCGAATGCCGGAAGGAGGATGAAGATCCCGGCGAACAGGACAAACGCAAATGTCATGGTCCAGCCGATCTGGGCCCGGGTCAACGGCTCTTCCTCCTCCCCGGTTGCCTTCTCGGCAGACCAGGAGAGGGCGCGGAAGCCCAGACTCAGCGACTCCCAGAGAACGAGGATGCCCCGAACCAACGGGATCCGCGCGGCCCTGTTGCGCTCGGCGAGCCGGCCCAGCTCATCGCGTCGGGCAATGATGGTCTTGTCGGGCTGGCGCACCGCCACCGACCAAGCGCCGGGGGCGCGCATCATCACTCCTTCGATGACTGCCTGCCCCCCGACCGTCTTGGCGGGGTCTATCTGACCGCTCAGCCGTGGAGCGGCTGATTCATTCTGCGTCAGCGGCTTCAGCCTCTGCGCTCGCATCGACCGGGTCTCCGGCCTTGGTGAATGCGGTCTTCCCGTAGCGCTTCTGGAAGCGCTCGACGCGTCCCCCGCTGTCGACCAGCTTCTGCTTGCCGGTGAAGAAGGGATGGCACTCGTTGCAAAGCTCGATATGCATCTCGCCGGGCTTGGTGCTCTGCGTCGTGAATGTGTTGCCACACGAGCAGGTCACATGGGTCTCGGCGTATGTCGGATGAATTTCGGTCTTCACCGTGACTCCTATTTCTAGCCGCCGCTGCTCTTCGCCACTTCAGCGAGGAACTCGGCATTTGACTTCGTGGTCTTGAGACGATCGATGAGCAGCTCCAGAGCGGCTCCGGGATCGAGTGCCAACAGCACCCTCCGCAGCTTCCACACCTGGGTCAGCTCCTTCTGATCGAACAGGAGCTCTTCCTTTCTTGTTCCCGAGGCCTCGATGTCGATCGCCGGGTAGATCCGCTTGTCGGCGAGCGGGCGATCGAGGCGGAGCTCCATGTTGCCCGTCCCCTTGAACTCCTCGAAGATGACCTCGTCCATCTTGGACCCGGTCTCGACCAGAGCAGTGCCGAGGATGGTGAGCGAGCCACCCTCCTCGATGTTTCGGGCGGCACCGAAGAACCGCTTAGGCGGGTACAGGGCCTGGGAGTCGACACCACCGGAGAGGATACGGCCCGACGCCGGCGTCGCCAGGTTGTGCGCCCTGGCGAGACGGGTGATCGAGTCGAGGAGGATGACCACGTCGGTCCCCATCTCGACCAGTCGCTTGGCCCTTTCCAGAGCCAGCTCCGAAACCTGCGTGTGCTCCTCGGCGGGACGGTCGAAGGTGGAGTAGATCACTTCGCCCTTGACCGAACGCTGCATGTCGGTGACTTCCTCGGGCCGCTCGTCGACCAGAACCACCATGAGATAGCACTCCGGGTTGTTGGTCGTGATCGCCTGGGCGATCTCCTGAAGGACGGTCGTCTTCCCCGCCTTGGGCGGCGAGACGATCAGCCCACGCTGACCCTTGCCGATGGGGGCGATCAGGTCGACGATCCGGGTGAGGATGCCGTTGGCCTTGCCATCGACCTCGAGGCGCAGCCTCTGGTCGGGGAACAACGGGGTGAGCGACTCGAACTTGGGCCGTCGCATCGCCTCTTCGGACGACATGCCGTTGACGTTGTCGATGCGGACGACGGCAGGGAACTTCTCCTTCGAGCGCGGGGGCCGGATCGGGCCGGACACGATGTCGCCCTTGCGAAGTCGGAACTTGCGCACCTGGTTGGCAGAGACGTAGACGTCCTTGTCGCCGGGGAGGTAGCCGGTGACCCTGAGGAACCCATACCCCTCAGGCAGGACGTCGAGCAGGCCTTCGCGAATCTCCAGGTCTTCTTCGGGGATGAACTCGTCCTCGCGGCCGCCGCCCCTACGGCGCCGGTTGCGGTTCCGGTTCCCACCCTGCCGCTGGTCGTCGTAGTCACCCCGACCGCCCTGACGCGGCTCGGGGCGCGCGCCATCGGAGTCATCGGTGTCTGTCCCGGCTTCACCGTCCTGGGCCACCCGCTCAGTGCGGGGTGTGGCCTGGGGCAGCTCGACCTCTTCCGCCGGGGAGGGCTCGGCCACCTGGCCGGCATCCACGAGGGCTGTGATCAGCTTTGATTTCTGGAGACCGTCGGTCTCGATACCTACTGCATCGGCGATCTGTCTCAGTTCGTCGATCGACTTGCTCTGGAGTTGAGCTCGTGTGGTCATTGGATCCTTCGCGATTCGTCGCGGACTCAATCGGACCGGGATACGCACCATCGCACTGCAATGGAGCATGCCTCGAAAGAGGGCTGTGGGAGGGTGGCCGAAACGTCCCTTGGCGTGGTCGGCAACCTGCATAGTAGCTGCTCGCCTTGATTGCGCAAAGCAGCGACTGACTGTTTATCGGAGTAGACGGTCCAGATCTGAAGCATCGGCGTCTATGACATCGAACCGCTCCGGTTTGGTCTCTATTCCTTCGAAGCCGGGAGGTGGCTCCGGGCGGCGGCCGACCGATCTCTCGACTGCATCGGCGAACTTGGCCGGATGGGCGGTGCCCACGACCACCTGGGGCCTATCCCCGAGATGGGCGGTTCCCACGAACCAGGCGGTGGCGGTGTGGGGATCGAGCAGATAGCCGTGGCGCTGCTCCACGTCGGCGATGGTCTCGATGATCTGCGCGTCGTCCGCATATCCCGCCTCAAAGGCCTTGGAGGCGTCACCGGTGAACCGCTCCAGGTTGGAAGGGACGTTTATGTCCATGGCGGGAGCCAGGGTGGGTGTCACCTGATCTTGGCCCATCGACCCGGTGGCGACCAGATTGGCCAGCCCCCGGTTGGCGTTGTTGGCGATGACTATGTCGCCGATCGGGGCTCCCATCTCCCGGGCGACCCAGCATGAGAGAACGTTGCCGAAGTTGCCCGTCGGCACCACCACGTCGAACGGCTCCCTGATCCGGCCGGCCAGATACACGTAGTAGCCGGTCTGCGCCGCCACCCGGGCCCAGTTGATGGAATTGACCGCCAGAAGACCGGGGTGACGACCGAACGCCTCTTTGACCAGGGCTTGGCAGTCGTCGAAGGTCCCTCTCACGGCCACCGCCCGCACGTTCTCGTCCGGAACCGTGGTCATCTGCCGACGCTGGAACTCCGAGACCATCCCGTCGGGATACAAGATGACGATGCTCAGCTTGGACCGGCCCCGGCAGGCCTCGATCGCCGCCGAACCTGTGTCCCCTGAAGTGGCTCCGAGCACCGTGGCCTGGGCTTCCACCTCGCGGTCGAGGAGACCACCCAGCACCTGGAGGGCGTGATCCTTGAAGGAGAGCGTCGGGCCCCAGTACAGCTCGTAGACCCTTCGCTCTCCGACCTCGACCAGCGGGGCCACGTCCGGTGCCGAGAATCGGGAGGCGGCCTGGCTCACGATCGGCCCCACCTCCTCGGCCCCGAACAAGGTCATGGTGGCGGTCACCGCTTGCTGGTACGACCACTCGCCCCATCCGTCGGGCAGAGTCGGGATCTCGTCGGGCACATACAGCCCGCCGTCAGAAGCGAGGCCGGCGAGGAGGGCACCGCGAAAGTCGAGCTCGGGAGCATCACCCCTGGTCGAGACGTACTTCACCGGACGGAGGGTAGGGGGCGGCGTCTCTGTACCATTGTCGCCAGCAGGCTCCCGTAGCTCAGGGGATAGAGCGCCGGCCTCCGGAGCCGGGTGCGCAGGTTCGAATCCTGCCGGGAGCGCGGATGTCGATCGCCAAGCGATTCGGGAGCAGAGCCATGCGAAGACTGGTAGCGACTGTCGCAGCCGTCCTGATCGTATCGGTTGGAACGCCCGCTGCAGCCACAGGTGGATATGGCGTAGTCGACACCGAGACAGGTGAATGGAGTCTCGCAGACCCGCTCGGAGGCGAAACGACGACTTTTCTCTTTGGCAACCCCGGCGACCTCCCATTCGTAGGTGACTGGGACTGCGATGGAGACGAGACGCCCGGTCTCTACCGACAAGCGGATGGGTTCGTGTATCTCCGCAACGGCAACACGCAGGGCATCGCCGACATCAGGTTCTTCTTTGGGAACCCTGGAGACATCCCGCTAGCCGGGGACTTCAACAACGACGGTTGCGACTCCGTCGGCATCTATAGGCCGGCTGAAGGCAGCGTGCACATCATCAACAGGCTCGGAGCCAACGAGGGTGGGCTGGGGCCGGCGGACCAGTCGTTCTTCTTTGGCAATCCAGGAGACAAACCGTTCATAGCCGATTTCAACGGGGATGGGATCGACACCATTGGGCTTCATCGTGAGTCCACAGGCCTGGTTTATTACCGCAACGCGAACACAGCTGGGGTGGCCGAGAGCCAGTTCATCTTCGGGGATCCTGGCGACAAGATCATCGCTGGCGACTGGACCGAGAAGGGATACGAGTCGGTTGGCCTCTTTCGCCCACCCACCGGCGACATGTTCCTAAGGGACACCAACAGCCAGGGAAATGCTGACTTTACTGACTTGTTCTTCACCTTCGCCGGGCTCCCGGTGGCGGGCGAATTCGGGCAGCTACCTGGGGGTCCAAACCCGGCAACCGACTTCAGCCCATTCACCGTCTCTGGCACCGGCAGTGACGTAATCCCACTGTCCGTTCCAGGTGACGGCCCGGCGATAATCGACCTCAATCACAACGGCGCGAGCAATTTCATCGTCTCGTCCCTCGACAGGAACCTCGCTTCGATCGAACTCCTGGTCAACGAAATCGGTCAGTACTCGGGGAGGCGAGGGCTGAACGTCGGATTCTTTAGCTTCAGCCCGCCAGATATCGTCCGGCATCTCGAAATCGATGCCGACGGACCCTGGTCGGCGACGGTCCGTCCCGTTTCTCAGGCGAGATCCGTGGGATCTGCGCTGGAGGGCTCCCGAGATGATCTCGTACGTCTAGTGGGGCCGACTCCGACCACGCTCACGTCGACTCATGACGGCGCGAGCAACTTCGCCATCATTGCGTTCGAGCCATCCGGCGCATACGGGGATCTCCTCGTCAATGAGATCGGCGCCTATAGCGGGACCGATCCCGTGCCACGAGGGACAAAGTTCCTCGACATACTGGCTGACGGGAACTGGACCCTGAGCGTGCCCTGAGCGCCGCCTTCAACATCAGCGCCGGTCGGCTGGGGGGCGACACTCTTGTCCCTCTCATCCCATAGACTTATCCACATGCCACGAGCTATCTGGAAAGGCGCCATCAACTTCGGTCTGGTCACGATCCCGGTAGGTCTCTACACGGCCACCGACAACAAGACACCGAAGTTCAAGCAGCTGCGAAAGACCGATCACTCCCCCATCCGCTACAAGCGTGTCGCCGAGGCGGACGGCAAGGAAGTGGAGTGGGACGACATCGTCAAGGGTTACGAGTTCGAGAAGGACCGCTACGTCGTGTTCACCGACCAGGAGCTCGACATGACCCATCCCGACGGCAACAAGCTCGTCGATGTGGTCCAGTTCGTCGACGAGTCAGAAATCGATCCGATGTACTACAAGTCCTCCTATTACCTGGCCCCGGAGAAGACCGGGATCAAGGCGTACCGAATCCTCGAGGAGGCTCTGAAGGACAAGGGGCGGGTCGCCATCGCCAAGGTCTCGATTCGGGAGAAGCAGCAGCTTGCCACTTTGCGTGCCAAGGACGGGGTCATCGTCATGGAGACCATGTACTGGCCCGACGAGCTTCGTGAGGCCGAGTTCGAGGAACTCGAATCCAAGGTCGAGATCAGGCCGGAGGAGGTCAAGATGGCCGCCTCACTGATCGACAACCTGACCCGGCCCTTCGAAGCAGAGGAGTATGTCGATCAGACACGAGAGGCGATCGAGGGGTTGGCAGCCAAGAAGGTCGCCGGCGAAGAGATCGTCGCCGTCGAGTCTCCGGAGCCGACCAAGGTGGTCGACCTGCTCGAGGCATTGAAGGCTTCGGTCGAAGCGACCAAGACCAAGGAGCCGAAGGCCGCCAAGGCCGGATAGTGGTCTGTCGGTGAAATAGCGACGGACCACTAGGTGGTCGGGCCCTCCTCGGCCCAGGTGACCAGCTCCGGATCCACCATCTCCACCCCCTTGTACACGGGCGCCCGGAGATGGAAGTCGTGGGTCCATTCCTTGT
>JBOGEV010000137.1:0-17601 GCA_050742015.1 Acidimicrobiia bacterium | reverse complement strand
GGCGAGGGCGGTGATGGTGTCGTTCACTCCACGTACCTCCTCGGCACCCGGGGCCCGATCTCGCAGACGACCTCGTAGGAGATGGTCCCCAGCGATCGGGCCCATTCGTCCGCTGTGATCTCGGCGTGGTCCTGGCGGCCAAGGAGTACCACCTCGTCGCCGACCCCAACATCAGCGTCGCCGACATCCACCACGATCTGGTCCATGGTCACGTGCCCGGCCAGGGGATGGCGCTCCCCACCGATCAGGGCGACACCTTCGTGAGAGAGTCGTCGGGGGTAGCCATCGGCATACCCGATGGGCACGGTCGCCACCGAGGCCTCTCGGGCCAGCGGGCGAATCCGCCCGTAGCTGGGCCGGGACCCGGCCTCGAGACGCTGGACGTGGGAGACGTGGCTGACGATGCGCATCGCCGGTCTCAGCTCGAGTACTTCCCGGGTCTCGTCGCAGGGATGAAGCCCATAGGTGCCGAGCCCGATCCGGGACATGGAACGGCGGGCTTCTGGAAAGAGGGCGGCCCCGGCGGTGTTGGCCACGTGCACCATCGGCACTTCGTAGCCGCCCACCAGCTCATCGAAATCGTGGACCTGGCGTCGGGTGTATTCCGGATCCTCGTCGGCCACTGGAAAGTGGGTCCAGAGGGCTCCGACCTGCAATGTGGGCGTCGATTCGATGGCAGTCATCAGGGCCGCGAGTGACTTGGGGGCGACGCCGACCCGATGCATGCCGGTGTCGACCTTGACATGGACCTCGAAGTCGGTCCCGGTCTCGGCCAGGGCATCGACGAAAGGGAGGGAGTAGATCGTGGGAGTCAGACCCCATTTGGCCACCTCGACCGCGTCTCGGGGGTCGGGCTCGGACAGGATCATGATTGCGGTCTCGATCCCGGCTTCACGCAGCCGGATGCCTTCCTCGACCAGGGCAACGGCCAACCAGGTCGCCCCGGCCTCCATGGCCGCTTCCGCCACCGGGGCATCACCGTGTCCGTAGGCGTCGGCCTTGACCACCGCACAGACTTCGGACGGGGCGATCAGATCCGTGAAGGCGGTCACGTTGTGACGGATCGCCCCCAGGTCGATCTCGGCATAGGTGGGTCTCATACCGCATACCTAATGCAGGGCGTCACGCATGCGTGACGCGGTGCATTCGGTTTGCCCAAGTTGGGAATCGACCGGTTCCTCACCACGCGAAACGTCCGACGTGGCGGGCCAGGGTGTCGGCGGTGAGGGTGGTGGTGGAGGCGAGGTCGGCGCCGGCCACGCCGTGCCAATAGGCGGCCGACACGGTTGCGGTGCGGGCGTCGAGGCCGCGGGCCCACAGTGCACCGACCATCCCGGCGAGGACGTCGCCGGTCCCGATGCTGGCGAGCTCGGGCCCTCCGGTGTCGACCAGCACCGGCTCCGTGCCGTCGCTGATCAGGGTCGGGTTGCCCTTGAGCAGGACGACGACGCCCTTCTTGGCGGCGTAGGCCCGCACGGAGAAGGCGCCTCCTTCCACCCCGGCCACCCGTTCGAACTCGCGGGCATGGGGGGTGATCACGACCTCGGCCCCGCCCTCACCGGCGGCGTCGACCAGCGCCGGCGCCAGACCTCCGGCGTCGAGGAGGACCCGTGATGCCTTGCCCACGATCGGCAGAACCGCATCCCGGTCGGATTCGGCCAGACCGGGACCGGCGATGACCACGTCGTAGCGGTCGAGCCCGGACTCCGCCTCATCGAAGGAGACCGTGAGCAGCTCCGGGGCGGCGGCGGCTACCAGATCGCCCCTTGGGGATCCAACAGCCACGGAACCGGCGCCGAAGTGGAGAGCGGAGCGGGCGGCGAAAACAGAAGCGCCGACCAGGCCGGTCGAGCCACCCAACACCAGGACCGCCCCTGCCGACCACTTGTGCGTGGTCCGATCTCGCACCGGGCGTGGGGCGTCGGACTCCTCGGCCAGCCACATCGAGGGCTCTCCGCCTTCGATCCCGATGTCGGCCACGGTCACCAAGCCGCAATGATCGGGCCCTCTGCCCCTGACATGACCCGTCTTCAGGGTCTGAAACGTGACGGTCTCCACCGCCCGGAAGGCGCGCTCCTCGATCTTGCCCGTGTTTGGATCGAGGCCAGTGGGATAGTCGACTGCGATCACCGGAGCCGGAGTGTCCATCCAGGCCGCGATCTCGGGAGGCAGGCCGCCCCGGACCCCACCGCCGAAGAGGGCGTCGATGACGAGGTCGGCTTCGGTCGCTCCACCCAAGCTCCGCACCGGAACGCCCTGGTCCCGGGCCAGGGTCAGGGCCCGGATCGCCTCAGGGGCCCTGGGTTGGGCCAGGGCGTGGACCTCGACCGCCACACCACGACGCTTGAGATAACGGGCTGCTACATACCCGTCGCCACCGTTGTTGCCGGGCCCGGCCAACACGGCTACCCGGCTCCCGTACCCCGCCCCGCGATGGACCGCGGCCAGGGCGACCGCGAAACCGGCGCGATCCATCGCCTGGTCGAGATCACCGGTGTATTCCTTGTCGACCCGCTGGTACTCCTCGGCGGTGAGGATGGGCTTCATCTGTAAACGAGGCTACATCCTTGTCCGGACACGCCAGATCCCTCAAACGGCTTGCTCGACGGTGCGTGCCCCGAACAGGTTTCCGTCATGCATGTCGCCGTCGCGGCTTAGGCGACGCCCCTCGCCGCCCAGGCCACCGCGCTCACCACCATGGGATCGGCGGGCAGTGTCTCCCGTATGGTCGCCTCGAGCTCGGTCTGCCGGCTCGGCTCCAGTGAGGCGAAGTACGAGCCGGCCGGGCCCACTCCGAGCGTGAACGGCTCCCACCAGTCGTCGAATGTGGCGTGCTCGACCTGCACGGTGAGACCGGTCTCCTCGACCTGGTCCAATCCGGCCTGTCGAAACAACTCACCGAGGTGGCCCTGGCGGACGCCGGGAAGATGCGACTCGTCGTCCAATTCGTGATCGAGACGGCGTGCCGCCTCCCAGAACCGGACCAATGGTCCCTGGTCCCCGCCGTGGTCCCAGACACAGGCTGCGACGACGCCACCGGGGCGGGTGACCCGTCGCATCTCGCCCAAACCCGCGATCGGATCTTTCATGAAATGAACCACCAGTTGGGCCAGCGTGGCGTCGAAGCTGTGGTCAGGGAACGGCAGGCCGTCTGCAGCCGCGACCTGCACGTCGACACCCGGGTACCGGTCCCGGGTCGCCGCAACGAACGGCTCCGACGGGTCGACCGCCGACACCGCCTCCGGGCCGAGCCGACTCACCAGCTCCCCGGTCAACGCCCCCGGCCCGCACCCGACGTCGAGCGCTCGCTGCCCGGGCGCAACCCCGGCGAGGTCGGCCAGCTGGGGTCCGAGCAACTTCGAGTACCTCCCCATGAACCGGTCATAGGAATCGGGTGAGGTGAACGCCATCAGTCGTGCTCTCCCACCGCGATCGCCATCACCAGGGCGCTGGTATCGGTGTGGGTGATCGTGACCATGACCTCGGTGACCCCCAGCATCTCGGCCCGGCGCAGGGCGTTGCCAGTCATTCGAACCGTTGGCTTCCCTCCCCCGGTGATCTCGATCTCCTTCCAACCGATGCGCCGCCATCCGGTGCCCATCGACTTCATGACTGCCTCCTTACCGGCGAAGCGGGCGGCAAAGCGGCGAGCGGGATGGGCGAAGCGGAAGGCGTATTGCCGCTCGTGCTCGGTGAAGCACCGCTCGGCGAAGCGCGGGTACTTGCCGAGCACGTGTTCGACCCGATCCACATCGGCCAGGTCGACCCCGAGCCCGAGAATCTGCATGTCAGCTTCTTCCGAAGACTTTTCTGATCTCGGTCACGACCTGGTCCCTCTGCGCCTCGGTGAGCGAGGAGCCGCTGGGGATGCAGAGGCCGTTCTCGAACAACCTCTGTGACACCGACCCCCCATAGACCTCGCATTCGGCGAAGACGGGCTGGAGATGCATCGGCTTCCACACAGGTCGGGACTCGATGTCGAGGCTCTCGAGATGGAGCCGCACCTTCTCCCGGGCCACCCCGGCCACGGCGGGATCGATGGTGAGAGTGGTCAGCCAGAACGTGGAGCGGTTGCCCGGGGCCTCGGGCATGAACTCGACACCGGGCAGGTCGCCGAGCGCCTCCCGGTAGAAGGTGTTGTGCGCCCGCCGGATCTCGACCCGTCGCCTCAAGTCGGAGAGCTGGGCCCGTCCCAGGGCCGCCAGCAGGTTGGAGAGCCGGTAGTTGTACCCGATGCTGGTGTGCTGATAATGCGGTGCCGGATCCCGGGCCTGGGTGGAGAGCCAGCGGGCCTTGGCCGCCCAATCTGCGTCGTCGGTGACCAGCGCCCCCCCGCCGCTGGTGGTGATGATCTTGTTGCCGTTGAAGGAGAGAGCGGCCATGGCCCCGAAGCTCCCGGCCGGCTTGCCATCGTGGGTGGCCCCCAACGCCTCGGCCGCATCGGAGAGAAGCGGAATCTGGTGCGCGGCGAGCAGCGGCACGATCCGGGTGTAGTCGGCGCATTGGCCGTAGATGTCGACCGGGATGCAGGCCCCGTAGCTACCGGATGCCAGGGCGTCGGCCAGGAGGTTGGGGTCCATGTTCCAGCTCGCCGGTTCGCTGTCGATCAGAACCGGCGTAGCCCCCACGTAGGCGATGGCGTTGAGGGTGGCGGAGAAGGTGAGGGAGGAGACCAGCACCCGATCCCCCGGCCCGACGCCGAGCAGGAGCAGGGCCAGATGCAACCCGGCGGTACCGCTGGAAAGGGCCACGCCGTGGGCACGGTTGGTGACCTTGGCCAACTCGGCCTCGAATGCGTCGACCTCGGGGCCGAGTGGGGCGATCCAGCCCCCTTCGAAGGCGCGGTTGAGCGCAGCCTGATCGGCCAGCCCGGTGTCGGGGGGCGAGAGATAGATGCGGCTCATGGCGCGGTAGTGAGGCTAACGAGCCACGGTGCCGGCACAACCCGTGCCCATAGCGCTCGATCGACCGATGAGTTCGGGATCCGCCTGTCGTCTGAATCGACATGAAACGTCGGCCGGTAGGCTTCAGCGGCCCCGATGCCTGTGGTCCGAACGGCACGAACTCCTCTCGGCGTCACTGAGACAAGGAAGTCGCGGAATGACATACCCAAATGAACCGGATGCTACGACGCCGACCCCTACGCCACCTGGGGGACTTCGCACGTTCCACCTGCTCGTGGCGAACACGCTGATCGCAGGCACCGCCAACAACTTCCTGTGGTTTGCACTGGTGTTCTGGGTGTACCTCGAGACGCGTTCGGTGATCGCTGCCTCCGTGATCGGCGGCGCCTACATGCTCCTGTACGCGGCCTCGGGCATGTTCTTTGGCACATTCGTCGACCGTCAACCTCGCAAGGTCTCGATGGTGCTCTCAAGCGTGGGATCACTGGTTTTCTTCCTGCTGGCGACGTTGGTCTACTTCGTGTCTCCGGAAGGCTCGCTGCCCTCGGTGTCACAACCCTTGACCTGGGTCTTCGTCACGCTGGTCCTCGCAGGCGCCATCGCCGGGAACCTGCGAACGATCGCACTGTCGACCACGGTCACCTTGCTCGTGCCAACCGAGAGACACGACCGGGCCAACGGGCTGGTCGGGACCGCCAATGGAGTTGCCTTCGCCCTCACCTCGGTGTTCAGCGGCCTGGCCATTGGCTTCCTCGGGATGGGACCGAGCCTGGTCATCACAGTGGTGATAGCCGGCCTGGTCACCACCCACCTGCTGAGCATCCACATCGAAAACGACACGGCGAGCCAGGACGGGTCTGACTCCGATGGGGCGCCGGCCGTGGATTTCAAGGGGGCGATGCGGGCGGTGCGGCTCGTGCCCGGGCTCCTCGCTCTCCTCCTCTTCAGCACCTTCAACAACTTCCTCGGCGGAGTGTTCATGGCCCTGATGGATCCCTACGGGTTGGAGCTGGTGTCGGTCGAGATGTGGGGAATCCTGCTCGCCGTCGCGAGTTTCGGCTTCATCGTCGGTGGGCTCGTGGTCGCGACGAGGGGCCTCGGCTCCAACCCGGTCCGAACTCTCCTGCTGGTCAACGTGGTGCTGTGGACCATCACGATCCTGTTTCCGATCCGCTCTTCGATCATCCCGCTGGTAGTGGGGTTCTTCTTGTATCTGACGTTGATCCCAGTGGCTGAGGCATCCGAGCAGACCGTCATTCAGAAGGTGGTTCCCTTCCGGGAGCAGGGCCGCGTCTTCGGCTTCTCGCAGACCCTCGAAACCGCTGCTTCACCGCTGACCGCATTCCTGATCGGGCCTATCGCCCAAGCCTGGGTCATTCCTTTCATGACCGACGGCGCCGGAGCCGACGCCATCGGAGGGTGGTTCGGGACCGGACCGGAACGAGGAATGGCGCTCATCTTCATCGTCGCTGGGGCTATCGGCCTGGCCGTCACGATCGTCGCCATGAACTCACGCCCCTACCGGAATCTGTCGAAGCGCTACCAGCAGGAGGCCCCCGAGCCCGCGCCGGCCTAGCTCGATCCGGGCGATGCCGTATCGATGCCGACCAACTCGCTGGTCGCGCTCAAGCGACGGTCGTAGGTGACGATGCCTGCCAGATCGGTGCCCAAGGTCATCGCTGCAGCAAGGTGCAGGGCATCGAGCGAGCGGATCTCGAACGGAAGAAGACGCCCGGCGCGGTCGAAGACCTCGGCGTCGACGCGGATGATGTCGGATTCCATGAGCAGCCACTCGGCTCTTGCCAGGGCGCGGCCTCCGGCTCTGGCCGAGGCCCGCCGCAACTCGGTGCGATGCAGATCCGACACGATCCATCGCCGGGATGCCAGCCACTGTCGGAGCGGTCCGGTTTCCGGTTCGGGACGGACGAATTTGGTCAGGGCCGAAGTATCGAGATACCAGATCTCCATTCAGGCCTCGTCGGCACGCAGCTCCGCAAGTGCCTCGGTCACCGATGGTCCCTGGTCGGGCGGGAGCTCGGCGTCCAACGCAGCCAGCAGGTCGAGTAGACCGGCGCCCGATCCTGGAGCGATCCGACCTTCGGCCAACATTGCCTCGTAACCGCTTTGTTCGCCGACCGGTGCGAGTTGAGCCACAGGTCGCCCTCGGTCGGTAACCACGATGGTCTCGCCGGCCTTCACCCGGGCCAGCCAGCGGCTGGCGTAGCGGCGCAACTCACGAATCCCGATCGTCTCCATGTGCGACATGGTAGCACAATGGAGCAACACGACTCCGGGGTGTGCACGGCTCCGTCTCAGGTCGAGGCGGAGTGCCCCTTGGCCATCTCCTCGACGAGGGCGTCCTTCGACGAATGCCATTCCTCGATCAAACCGGGCATCTTGGCGGCCATGAACTCGAAATAGGCCTGGGTCTGGAGCAGGCGCCGACCCCCTCGCGTGTCGGACCCCAACAGGTCGACACCGGTGGCGACGACCTCCTGGTAGCGATTGAGGAGAGGGAGCCGTTGGGCGGAGATGGTGGCCCAGACGTCATCGTCATAGACCCGGTAGTGATCCACCCTGGCTCCGGGCTCACGCTCCCGGGCCAGAAGCCCGGCCTGAACCAGCGCCCTGGTGGCCCCGGAGATTGCGGCCCTACTCACACCCAGGCCGTCGGACAGCTCCGTCGCGGTGTAACGATCGGAGTCCTCGGCGAGCACGTAGGCGAACACCCGAGCCGGCATCCGTTCCATCCCGGCGTCAGTGAGCATGAGAGCGAAACGCTCTACGAACCAGAGAAGGGCCTCGTCGCCGGTGGGTGTTTCTCCCCTCTCGGGCAGTTCAGGCATGGCCCGATCCTAGTGGAAAGGTTCTATAGTTTCACACACTTTACAAATTTCTGAAACAGGAGTAGGTTTCTGTAGTTATGCCCAATGTCATCTCCATCTCAGGTTTGGTCAAGACCTACGGTTCCACCATCGCTCTCGACGGGCTCGACCTCGAGGTCGCGACAGGCGAGGTACACGGCTTCCTCGGTCCCAACGGTGCAGGGAAGACGACCACCATCAGAATCCTCCTCGGGCTCCTCAAGGCCGACTCCGGTCGGGCCGAGCTCCTCGGCGGAGACCCATGGGCCGACGCCGTCGAGCTCCATCGTCGGCTTGCCTACGTGCCCGGCGACGTCGAGCTGTGGCCCACCCTCACCGGCGGCGAGGCGATCGACCTCCTCGCCCGATTGCGGGGAGGGCTCGACAAAGAGCGCCGTGACCAGCTCCTGGAGCGGTTCGACCTCGATCCCACCAAGAAAGGCCGCACCTACTCGAAGGGAAACCGGCAGAAGGTGGCACTGGTGGCGGCACTCGCCTCCGACGTCGACTTGCTCCTCCTCGACGAGCCCACCGCGGGGCTCGACCCTCTGATGGAGAAGGTGTTTCAGGACTACATCTTCGAGGCCAAGGCGGCGGGCAAGACCGTTCTCCTCTCCAGTCACATCCTGGCCCAGGTCGAGAAGTTGTGTGATCGGATCAGCATCATCCGTCTGGGAAAGGTGGTCGAGTCGGGCACGCTGGCCGAGATGCGCCACCTGACCCGGACCACGATCGAAGCCGACACGTCCCGCCCCGCGACCGGGTTGGAGTCACTGCCGGGAGTACACAACATCGAGCTGTCCGACTCCCGGGTCAGGTTCGCCGTCGATGGCCAACATCTCGACGACGCGGTCCGCCGGCTGAGCCAGTTCGGGATCCGAAGCCTGGTCAGCCACCCACCCACTTTGGAGGAGCTGATGCTGCGTCATTACGGGGACGAGGTGGAGACCGGGTCGGAGGTCGAGGCGAAATGAAGGGCCTGGCCGGAGTCGGGGCCCTGACCAGGCTCATCCTCCGCCGCGACCGGGTTCGGCTACTGGTCTGGATTCTGGCTGTCGTCGGCTTGATGGTGTCGTTTGCCGCCAGTTCGGTCGACCTGTACCCCACCCCCGAGTCACTCCAGGCTCGGGCAGTGATCATGGACAGCCCTCTCGGGGTCGCCTTCAGCGGGCCACGGATCGGGCTCGACAACTACACCTTCGGCGCGATGTTGAGCAACGAATACGTGGGGTTCGTCGCCGTGGCCCTCGCCTTGATGAGCGTGTTCCTGGTCGTCCGCAACACCCGGGTCGAGGAGCAGACCGGCAGGGCGGAGCTGGTCCGCGCCGCCGTGGTCGGTCGCAACGCCGCAGCCACCGCCACCCTGCTCGTCGTGGTCGGGGCCCAGCTCGTCATCGGCGTCCTGATCGCGCTCCTTCTGCCCGGGACCGGTCTCGACCTGACGGTGGAGGGCTCGTGGCTCTTCGCCGCGGCCGTGGTGTCGGTCGGCGTCGTGTTCGCCGCGGTGGCATTGGTGGCAGCCCAGGTCACCAGCCATTCTCGGACAGCGGTCGGCGTCGGAGCAGCTGCGGTGGGCGCCGCCTATTTGATCCGGGCGATCGGCGACGTAGGAGACAGTGCGCTGTCCATGTTGTCCCCGATCGGCTGGGCCCAGGTCACCAAGCCGTTCGTCGCCGATGCCTGGTGGCCCCTGCTCATATCGGTGGGGTTCTTCGTCGTCACGACCTGGGTCGCCTTCGCCCTCAGTGCCCGGCGGGACCTCGGTGAAGGACTGGTCGCCGCCCGCCCGGGGCCTGCGGACGCCGAGCCGGCCCTGGGTCGGCCCCTCGGGCTTGCCTTCCGGCTGCAAAAAGGGCTCCTCATCGGATGGGGTGTCGGGCTCTTCGTCCTCGCCGCCTCCTACGGGGGGTTCGTGGCCGATGTCGAGAGGTTCGCCTCGGAGAACCCGTTCATCGAGGAGGCCCTGTCCGCGATCGGTGGGGGGACCCTCGGCGAGAATTGGGCGTCGTTCCTCGCCCTGTTCATGGTGGCCCTCGTCTCCTCGTTCGCGGTACAGGCGATCCTGCGTCTTCGGTCAGAGGAGGTTGGCCAGCGGGCCGAACCGGTGCTGGCCACGCCCTTGGACCGCTGGCGCTGGATGGGCAGCCATCTGCTGGTGGCCGCCGTGGGGAGCATCGTCCTCGCCGCCGTGGTCGGACTCGGGTTCGGGCTCACTGCCGCGGCCACGACCGGTGAATGGTCGTGGGTACCCAGGTCGATCGGCGCCGCCTTCTCCCATCTCCCCGCCCTGGCGGTGGTGGCCGGGGTGGCCGTGGCACTGTTCGGGCTGCTTCCCCGGCTGACCTCTCTCGCCTGGGTGATGATCGCCGTGGTCTGGATCGGCCTCGTCGGGGTCATCGTCGGACTGCCGGAGTGGGTCTCCAACCTGTCCCCGTTCGGCTACGGCGCCCTGGTCCCGGCCGTCGATATCGAGCCAGTCCCCCTCCTCGTCCTCAGCGCGATCGCCGTCGTTCTGATGACGGTGGGGTTCCTCGGGTTCCGCCGGCGGGACGTAGGGGTGGGCTGACCCCCATCGGTTTTGGCGCGACCGCGATGAGTTCTCCTCCCCGGTGTCGTCATATCCTGCAGGTGGGTCCCAACCCGAGAAACGGATCCGCTGAAAGGACAGCGATGAGACAGCTGATTGTGCAGACCTTCCTGACCCTCGACGGGGTCATGCAGGCCCCGGGGGGGCCCGAAGAGGACCCCAGCGACGGCTTCGAGTTCGGCGGCTGGTCGGTGAACTATTGGGACGAGCAGATGGGTGAAGTCATGGACGAGGCGGTGAGCGTGCCCTTCGCCATGGTCCTCGGTCGTCGCACCTACGACATCATGGCGGCGTACTGGCCCCATGCCTCCGAGGAGGAGGGCGCCAAGCCGTTCAACGAGGCCACCAAATACGTCGTGTCACGCAGTCATCCCAACCTGGACGAATGGGCCAACTCGGTGCTGGTCGAGGGTGACGGCGCCGAGGGCCTCGCCGCACTCAAGGAGGAGGACGGGCCGGAGCTGCAGGTACATGGCAGTGCCAACCTGATCCAGACTCTCCTTCAACACGACCTGGTCGACGAGTACCGCCTCTGGGTCTTCCCTCTCGTCATCGGGTCGGGCAAACGGCTGTTCGGCGAAGGCACCATCCCGTCGGGGCTCGAACTGACCGACAGCAAGCTCTCCACCACCGGAGTCGTGATGTCGAGATATACGCGGGTCGGCGAGGTCGTCACCGGGACGTTCGGTCAGGAGTAGCGGCGTCAACCCGCCGCGCCGAGCACACCCAGGTTGCGGGCCTTCGCCAAGCCGTCCTCGTTGATCAGCTTTTCGAAAAGAGCATGGGCGGCTTCCGCCTCGAATGGTCCTCCCTGGTCGACGGTCCAGGAGTCGAGCCGCGATCGATGGATGACTGCCGGATGAGTCCTCGTCAGACACACGGGCACGGTGGTGTGACCCAGCACCTTGAGGGCGGCGAGACGGTGGTTGCCCGACCCGACGACGAATCGGTATGACGTGTCGTCGGCCAGGAAGTAGCCCATGATCGGCCCGTATCTCTCGGGTTGAAACCCCTCCTCCTCGATGGAGCGGTAGGTCTTGATGAGCCGTTCGAACTGGGCCTGGCCCTTCTCCGGTGGCATCGGCCCGAAGTAGTGGTGACCTCCCGGATGTTGGCCGGAGTGACCCACCTCCTCGATCAAGGACGGACTGACCGCCCACACGTATCGGAAAAGGGGCCGCACGGCGGGCAGATTGGAGAGGGGTTCGAGAGGGGCCTCCTCGTCTTCGAGGAACAGCTCCTGAAGCGTGGCCGGGTGGAAGCTCTCATGGAGCCGGTAGAGACTCGACTCCTCATAACGAAGCGATGGATTGCGCAGGTACTCCTCGAGGGTGGCGACGTGGGGATTCCATCCTCCCGTGCGAAAGGAGAAACCCACAAAGGACGTGCAGTGTTCGATGTCGATCTCGAAACCGAGCGCGATGCCCGTGGCGGCCACGACCATCATCGATCCGAAAAACGGGCGGCTGTGCGGTTGGAGCGGACCGACGGTCGGGAGCGGCCAGATGCGCACCGGAAACCGGCGGCCACCGGCCATGTGGTGATAGATGTCGAAGCCGAAGCGACGCATCGTGGAGTGGACCCAGCGATGCGAGCCCAACTAACACTCCCCCAAGTTTCGCCTCCCAGGTTCGGACCGTGTCATTGATGGGGTCGATCGAGACGAGCCCTCTCAGCCTCCACGCCTACCAATAAAGCTACCTCGCAGTTCCCCCCCGTCCAGCAACGTTTCCCCGCCACGCACAAGATTCCCCCTCCCCCGCCTTCGGCGGTACTCCCCCCTCACGGAGGAGAAACGGAGGCGACATTTCCTCCCCGGAGCGGGAGGTGGCCCGAAGGGCCGGAGGGGGCGTTCTCTTGCCACGCGGAACAGATCCCATCACGGGGGAGAAACGGAGGGTTAGTGGCAGGTGGCGGAGCCGCGGTCGGTGAAGGGGGTTCCTTCTGGGGTGACGTAGTCCCAGTCGTAACCACCGGAGTACAAAGACAGCGCGAGGACCCCGAAGGACTCGTTGAATCGGGTGGCGCTGTTGGCAGAGGGGCCGAGGAACTCGTCGAGCGAGCGACCGCCAGTGCCGACGGTGAATTGGGTGACGCCGTCCTCGTCCTCGCTCCCCTCGGGGTCCTGGGGCAGGAACCGCTCGTAGAAGTGGTCGTTCCCGTTGATGACCACGTCGCCGTCTGCCTCGTCGAAAGCGGTGAAGATGGGCAGCATCTCGGGGTTGGTGCCCCCAGAACGGGAGCTGAACAAGGGCTGGTGCCAGTAGGCGAGGGTGCACGACGTGGAGTGGTCAGCCAGGTCCTGACGGAGCCACACCTCTTGTGGGGAGCCGGCTTCACAGCCCCCGATCTCGGTGCAGTTCGAGTTGACGACGATGATGTGCCAGCCGGCGAAGTTGTAGCTGTAGTAACCCTCGGCCGGGTCGCCGGCGGCCTCCCCGAAGTAGGCGAAATAGGGCGCAGCCCCAGCGGTGCGGTACTCCCGGGACCCGACCGCAGGCCTGGTTATATCGCGGTGCTGACCCCAGGAGGGGTCGTAACAGTTGGTGAAACTCGCCTCCGACCCGTCTTCGTAAGCGTTGTCGCCGGCCGTGAACACCACCGCATCGTCGGCCTCGGCGATGACCTGATCGATCAGGCCGGCGGTCACCTCGTCACCGTCGCTGTCACAGCTGGCGATGTCGCCCGCCCCGACGAGCACACTCCCTCGGCCCGAGCCCGATGCCCCTTCCTCGGCGAGGGTGATGATCAGGGCGGGCGGGGTGGTGCCCTCTCGGGCGTCGAAGTCGAGCCCGTCGTCGGACTCGGTGGACAGGTAGAACGAGACGCGCCCGTTTCCGGTCACTGCCGAGGTCACGTCGACCTCGACGACGGCCGCACCCAGACCGCCGGCCAGAGGAGTGATGGGAGCACCCACCGGTGGGGCGGTGTTCCAGGTGGTTTCGGTCTCGGTCCACTCCCCGTCGACGAAGCTCACCAACGCCCCTTCCTCGGAGGCGTCGATCTGGAATAGTGCCAGGCTGGCCGAGGCGACGGCCCCGCCCTCAGGGATCTCGGTGACGTCGAAGCCGATCAGGGCCCGGCGGGTGTCGGTGCCGTCCTGCTCGATCTCGAGTACCGGGGCGTCCCCGAAGTTGGTGTCGGGAGCCTCGTTGTCGACCACCGTGTCCTCGACGGCGGTGAGGATGATCTGCTCGCCGCTCGGCTCCGGCTCGGTGCTCGACGTGGTGGTGGCGATGGTGGTCGAGGTGGTGGTCGGCGCCGTGGTGGTCGTAGTCGTCGTGGTCACCGGGGCGGCCGTTGTGGTGGGAGGGGTGTCGTCCCGGGAGACGAGGAAGCCGATGATCGCCCCGACCAGGAGCACCGCCACTGCACCGAGGACGATTAGGACCGTGTTCTGACGGTTGGGCGACGCGGGTTTTTCAGAGGTGATGGTTGGCTCCCGGACGGATTTCGGTGGACGACTCTCCGGCGGCCCGGAACCATGGGAGGCTAGCGACTCGCTTCGCCTAGCCCTCCGGGCCGCGAGCCGGACGCTGGCGAAACAGACGCCACCGGACTCGCCAGATGATGCGTCGGGTCTGCCATCTCAGCCATTGCCACCGGACGACCAGCGGCGAGAGCCGTCGCGACGACGCCTGCTCGTAACCCAGTTCCTGGAGGGCGTCACCGGCGATCGCCTCGAACAAGGCGAGGTCGTCGGGTGACATCGATGTGCGCCAGTCGATCAGGCCCTTCGTGGGTGCCATGGTCAGGTGCTGGTGGTCACCCGGGTTCTTGGCCTCGGCCAGGAAGCGGGCCGAGTTCTCCTGATAGTCGAGCATCACCGGGTCGAAGTCGAGATCGAGGAAGTCACAGATCCGACGCACCACCCCCTCGGGATCGTCGATGAGGTCCTCATACCGGTACTCCCGGTATCGCTCAGGCCCCAGGGCCATGCCGGCCTCGTGCCCCCGGGTGACCCGGAGCCTCCAGTGAAACGCCGCCTCGGCAATGTCACCGGGGCCTTTGTCACGCTCCAGATAGGCGAGGGTCACGTCGCGGCCATCCCGCACCAGGTGAACGAACCGGGTCTCGGGCAGGAGCCGTGCGATCGGCTCGATGAAGGTGATGTAGAGAGGGGTCTTGTCCCCGTAGCGGTTCTTGCCCCGGCTCGAGGCGTAACGATCGAACACCACCCGCACCGCGTCTTGGAAGGTCGACACCGCCCTGTCTGCGAGAGACGCCCTCAGGTCGTCTTTGGGGATGCCGAGACGGGAGAAGTTGGACACGGCGTAGAGGTCGGTGAGAAAACGGTCCATGTCGAAGGACCCGCCCTGCTCGTAACTGGCCCGTTTGGGGGTCATGGTGGCCAGGAACCGAGGCTCGTGGGCCACGGCGAGCTCGGGGTGCGAGTCGAAGATCATGCTGAGGAGGGTCAGCCCCGATCGTCCACTGCTGACGAAGATCGGGACGACCGACTGCACCAAGGCACGGTACCAGGGCCAATAGGGCCCAGTGGTCTGTCGGTGAAATACTGCCGCGGTGTCGCCGAGGCATCGGGGTGGCTGGCAAGGACGCAGGACGAAGGCGCACATGACCGTTCGTCGAGGACGAGGACGCCGCCAGCGGCGTCGAGGGCCGGCGAGACTGCGTAGCTATTTCAGCGACGGGCCACCAGTTCACCCGCTGATAACCGGGGGTTCTCATTGGCGGCCCAGGCTCTAATATGTCGCCCGCAATGACAGCTAGAACAAGTTGGTGGGGAAAACGTTCGTTGTGGCAGAGGTTTCTGCTGCTCTTGGTCGTGCTCGGCATCGCCGCGGCGATCTACTTCTTTCTCGGCCGTGGCCCGGCCCCGGAGCCGTCGATCTTCAGGATTGCCTCGTCCGGTGACGGTGAGGCCACGCTGGTCGTCGAGGGCAATGACCCCCAGTGGTCGCCCGACGGCAACTCGGTGTTGCTCACCGCCGATGACGACGAGGGGATCACCGGCATCTATCGCTACGACCTGAGCGGTGGAGAGCCGACCCTGGTCACCGAGGGGGGCAACCCGAGTTGGTCCGCAGACGGAGCGTCGATCGTCTTCAGTCGTGAGGACGACCAGGGTGTGGCCCAGGTGTTCATGGTCGACGCCGGCGGAGGCGAGGCGACACTCCTCACCGACGGTGACGAGCCTGCTCTCAGTCCCGATGGGGCAATTGTCGCCTTCAGCGGTCTGGACCAGGGGGGCAACCCCGGGGTCTACACCTTCGAGATCGCGACCGAGGCAGTGACTCTGCTCACACCAGGAGAGGAGCCGGCCTTCTCACCGGACGGGGCCTTGATCGCCTTCGTCAGCGAGAACGCGGAGGGAGACTCCGAGATCCAGACCTGGGACCTGGCCGGCAGCGAGGCCACGTTCGTCGCCGGTGGCGACGACCCGACCTGGTCGCCCGACGGAACGACCATCGCCTTCACCGGTGAGGACAACTCGGAGAACCCGGCCGTGTTCACGGTGGTGCCGGGCTCAGCCCCGACCCAGGTGACCAACGGCGAGGAGCCGACCTGGTCCCCTGACGGCAGCGAGCTGGCCTTCGTCAGGGCGGCCGAGTAGGTCGAGCAACCGCAGGGCGGTACCCAATCGATTCTTGCGCGGCGATCCGACCCTATGGGGTCGGGTCGCCGCGCCAGAACGGGTTCCCTCCACTCCTCATTCGGGCCCGGCGCGGACCGGGCTCGGGTACTCGAGGATTGCGATCAAGACCAGCGCCGCCGCCGCAAAAGCGATGACCAGCGTCGCTCTCGCCTCCAGCGCCACCGAGACAACGGAGAAGACCCCGATCGTCGCCAGCAGGGCGAGCCGGGCCTTCAGCACGATGCGGCCGGCCATCCAGGCGAGCAGCACCACTCCACCCACGTATCCCGCCGTCCCCAAGACCAGGGATGCGGCCGCCGGTGCGGAGAAGGCCTCCTCGGGGTGAGCAAGCGAAACCTCGAGGGAGGCGGCCACCCCGACCACACCGATCACCACCGGGAAATGGACAAAGCTGTAAGCGTTGCGGATGAAGTCGATGCTGCCCGACGCTTCGGCCCGTTCCTCGAGCCACGACTTGAACCACCCGAAGTAGACCCACCACATGGCGCAGACGAGGGCGACGGCGGCGGCTTTCACCAGGTAGGACGCCACCGTGGCGTCGAGGGCGGTGGAGGCCACACCGATGGCGATCAGCGACTCCCCGAGGGCGATGATGACGAACAGCCCATGGCGCTCGGAGAAATGAGAGACGTGGATCCTCCAGCTCACTCCGCGGACCGCGACCCCGGCGGCGAGATCGAGGACGATGGCCAACGCCCACATGCCGGCTCGTGGCCCGGGATCGAGGAAAGCCCCCACCACCAATGCCAGGATCGCCGGGACCGAGGCCAGGGCAAAGAGACCCATCGACCGCGCCATCTGCCGGTCTGCGGCCCCACCCACCCATCCGTAGAGGCCCATCCCGATCCCCCTGATCACAAGGTAGGGCACCAGGAACAGCCAGGGGTTCCCGGTGAAGCTCTCGACGACGGACCTCGCCATGAAGAACGCCACCGCCGTCGCCACCAGGACGACGACTTCGACCACCGGATGTGTGGTGTCGGCGGGGCTCAACGTCCATGTGAACTGGGTCCAAGCCCACCACACGAGCCATCCCACCACCACTGCCCGGGCGGCCCCGCTCCAGGTGAGGTCGTGGAGGAGCAGTGAGGTCACCTGGGTCAGGGCGTAGACGAACACCAGGTCGAAGAACAACTCGATCCAGGTGGCTCCCTGCGGTTCGTCGCTCGTCCGGGGGCGCACCTGGGCGACGCTGACCATGGCAGGGCAGAATACCTGCCGCCGATCGGGATCGAGCTCGGCAAGACAGCCCCGCCCGAGCGGTGTCTACATCATCTGGTAAGGCGTGAAGAGACGGACCCCGCTGTCGTCCATGTTCGCCCGGAGCTCGGCGCTCGGCTCACCGAGGAGCTCGCCAGAGACCGACCCCGTCGCAAGGATGTCCTCCATCAGGTGGGCAAGGTTTGCGCCGTGCTCGATGAGCGCCTCGGAGTCCCGGAAACGCTCGAGGACCATGGCCTCGGACTGGTCGTCGTTGAAGTAGGTGTCGTACTGCAGCGTTCCGGTGTCCTTGGCCCGCACGATCTCCATGCATTGGGCGGACAAGCGCTTGAACTCCTCGAGCTTGCCCTCGTGAAACTCGAATCGAACGATTCCCTGAAGCTCACTCACGGCACCTACCTCCATCAT
>JBOGEV010000136.1:0-1182 GCA_050742015.1 Acidimicrobiia bacterium | reverse complement strand
CAACGTGACGATGGCGATCGAGCTGATCCAGCCGATCGGGATGGAGAAGGAGCTGCGGTTTGCGATCCGGGAGGGGGGCCGGACGGTGGGGGCGGGCGTGGTCGCGGAGATCGTGGACTAGGTCATGCGCGACATCATCTCCCTCGCCTGCACCAGCTGCCAGCGCCGCAACTATTCGATGACCAAGAACCGGCGGACACATCCCGACCGGATGGAGATCAAGAAGTTCTGCAAGTGGTGCCGCAAGCACCAGGTGCACAAGGAATCCAAGTAGGCGGCGAGAACACGGAGGCACTATCAGGTGCCGTCGTACTGAGATAGGCGACGCGACGTTCGAGCGCGGGCTTTGCCCGCGCGACTTAACGGGGGAGGCCTCGGAGGGGGCCGCCGGGGCCCCCTCCGAATATGAAGGCGTGTAGCTCTAACGGCTAGAGCACCGGACTCCAAATCCGGGGGATGGGGGTTCGAATCCCTCCACGCCTGCCAGACTGCGAGATCGCGAGCGATGGATTTTCTGAGGCGGGTGAAGGAGTTTTTCCAGGAAGTGGCGGCGGAATTCCGGCGAGTGACCTGGCCCAGCCGTGCCGACGTGGCCGCGTCCACGATGGTGGTGCTCGTCGTGGTGTTCGTCCTGGCGATGTATCTGGGAGCGGTCGACGTGGGCCTGTCGCGCCTGGTGGAGGTGATCCTGAAATGAGCGAGACGGGTACCGCGGCCAAGCAGTGGTTCGTGGTTCACACCTACTCCGGCTTCGAGAACAAGGTGGCGTCCGGCATCGAGTCCCGCGCCAAGATCTTCGGACTTCAAGATTCGATCGGGCGCGTGATCGTCCCGACCGAGAAGGTGCGGGAGATCCGCAAGAGCAAGAAGATCGAGACGGAGCAGAAGTTCTTCCCGGGCTACCTCCTGGTGGAGATGGAGTTGACGGACGACACGTGGCATCTCGTCCGCTCCACGCCCAAGGTCACCGGGTTCGTGGGCTCGGGCAGCAAGCCGGTGGCCCTGCCCGCGGAAGAGGTCGAGGGCATCCTGCGGCAGATGGAGGAGGGCGCCGAGAAGCCCAAGCTCAAGTCCACCTTCCAGAAGGGGGACAAGGTGCGGGTGATCGAGGGGCCGTTCGTGAACTTCCAGGGCGCGATCGACGACTTGAACCCGGAGCGCGGCAAGCTCAAGGTCATGGTG
>JBOGEV010000135.1:0-1493 GCA_050742015.1 Acidimicrobiia bacterium | reverse complement strand
AGGCATTCGTCTGCGGGCCAGGGCCAGCGTGGCGGGGTGCGGGGGGAGGCGTGTTTCCCCACGACGGTGACGCTGGCGTGGGACGTGAGGTGGGGTTCGAACATCGGCGCGGGCGGGACGCTGGGGGTGGGGACCAGCAGCACGGAGCTGTGCTTGGTGGTGGCGGAGTTGCAGGCGGTGGTGGTTGCGGGTGGCTGATCGAGAGGAGTTTTGCGGATGTCGTTGTTGACGGATCGCGCCGGCGGGAACGGGGCCCGGTCGGCGGCGTCGGGGCGGCCGCGTCTCGAGCCCCCGGCCACTGGGCGGCGCCACCGCACCCCGGAGCTGGTGGTGGGGATCTTGCTGGTGGTGGGCTGGATCTTGGGCACGGTGCTGTTGGTGACGGCGGGCCGGGACCGGACCCCGGTGCTGGCCTTGGCGGGGGACGTGGCCCGGGGCCAGGTGATCAGCGAGGCGGATCTGTCCACGGTGTATGTGGCGTCGGATGCGTCGATCGCGCATCTGACTGAGGGCGAGGCAGATGAGGTGGTGGGCCGGGCTGCGCTCACGGATCTCGGGGCGGGCACGGTGCTGACACCGGAGTTGTTCGCAGCACCGGCCGAGGTGCTCGAGTCCGGTGATGCCACGGTGGGCCTGAGCTTGGAGGCGGGTCAGTTGCCGTCGTTGCGGCTGGCGCCCGGCGATCGGGTGTCGGTGGTCGCGGGCGGCGTCCCGTCTGGCGAGACCCGCCTGGGTGAGGCGGTGACCTCGGGCGAGGTGGTGTCGGTGGAGGAGACGACCGACGAGTCGGCGGGCGGGGAGCGCCGCTGGTGGGTGGCGATCCGTGCCAGCGAAGACGCGGCCGGCCGCCTGGCCGAGGCGGTGGCGGCGGAGGCCCGGGTGCAGCTCGTGCTGGTGGGGAGGTAACGGCGCAATGGCCCTGGTATGTGTGGGGTCGGCGCGGGGTGCCCCGGGCGCGACGACGTTGGCGCTGTGCGTCGCGGCGTGTTGGCCGCGGCCGGTGGCGCTGGTGGAGGCCGATGCGGCGGGGGGTGTGCTGGCCACCCGTTATGGGCTGGGACGCACCCCCGGGTTGGCGGACTTGGCGGCGGCGGTGGAGAACCGTGCGGCGGCGACGGTGATCTGGAACACGGCGCAGGCGCTGCCGGGGGGCTTGGCGGCGGTGGTGGCGGCGGAGTCGGGGGAGATCACCGGGGGGATCCTGCGCGATGTGGCGCGGCCGTTGGGCCGGTGGTGCGCCCGGTTGGACGAGGCCGATGTGGTCGCGGATTGCGGCCGGGTGGGTGCGGGTTCTCCGACGTTGGGGTTGGTGAGTGCGGCGGATGCGGTGCTGGTGGTGTGCCGTCCCCGGGCCGAGGTGCTGTACCCGGCGGCGCATCGGCTGCGTCGCCTCGCCGGGACCGACAACGGCGACGCGCCCCGGGGCTGGGTCGGTTTGGTGCTGGTGGCCCGCCGGCCGCACGGACCCGATGAGATCACCGCGCAGCTGGGGG